>CACWIW010000001.1 GCA_902761035.1 uncultured bacterium
CTGCGGATAGCCGAAACGGCGGGCGTCGCCCTCGAAGTAGTCGAGCGTCTCGCACGTCTTCAGGTCGCCGATCACGGGCACGCCGTCCCATTCGGCGCGAAACCAGTCCATGCGGATCTGACACGGCTCGTCGCAGTAGTGCATGCGCACCGTCTGCTCCGATATGCCCGCGTCCAGCAGCTCGCTGGCGACGGGATGCGCCCACACGCTCTCCCTCAACTTCGACATGAACGCGAAGTCCGGCCCACTCACGACGGGCTTGTCGAGCGACGCGGCCCATTCCCTGTACGCCTTGGTGAGCTTTCCGAACGGCTCGCCTGTCTTGGGGTTCACGGGTCCGTCGCTGACCATAAACTCCGCGTCGAACTTCGCGCGCCCCTCAAGGACGAGCACATGCACGGCGCGTCCGACGGCGAGCGCGGTCGTTTCGCTCGGATCGATCTCCCCGCAGATCTTCCTGCGGTAGAGTCTCGGCGACTTCCTGAAATCGCCGAGGAGGTGGCTCGACAGGAACTTCCCATCTCTCGCCGCCTGATGGTATTCGTCTGCGGGCACGTCCGCAAAAAACTTCAGCTTGTGCATGACTGTGTTTCCTTTCTCGTTTGCTGTTGCGATGGTCCCCCAATGACTATCTATTCAGATGAGGGGGGCGAAAAGCGAAAAAGTTTTTTCAGATTTTTTCGTGCCCCCTTGCCTCGCTGGGCGGGAAGAAGCCGCATTTCCTGGCCTTTTCCTGTATGTGTACGGCATGGACTTTCTGCACGCGGTGGCGGTCCGTCGCACGGTGGAACGCCAGCGTCAGCGCCTCCGCGATCTCGATGTCCGTGTAGCCCTCGTACCGCATCGCCAGCGTCATACGCTCCTCCTCGGTGAGCATCGAGATCAGCGTCACGACGTCCATCCGGAACACGAGCTGCCTCACGCCACGGCATTCGTCGCTCAGGCACTTGCCGTTGCTGCACACGAACGCCCCCTCGTCGCCCTCCGCCTCGTCCTCGTCGTCGGTTATCGAGAGGAACTTCAGCGCCCAGCGCCTGTAGGCGAGGTAGTCCATCGTGTTCGAGAGCTTCGCGTCAACGCGCATCGTCATGTAGTGCAGGGGACTCGACGTCTTGCCCGACTTCGCTCCCTTGCGGTTGGGATCGTAGTCCGTCCCCGCCTGGCACACCTCTGCGGTGAAGATCGCAAGGTATTCCTCGCGCTCGTCCTCCACGATGAGCTGTTTCTTCACAAGCGAATCGACCACGAAGGATACATGCTCCTGCATCCGCTCGACGGCCCACGAGAGATCCACTATCTCCGGCGGCTGTTCCTGCTGCGGCTGGCTTCCGCGCCTCTTCCCGCCTTTGCGCTTCCTGCGCACTTCGGCGGAAGCGTCACTCCCGCCGCGCTCCGGCTCCTCGTCGGGGTTGTAGCGATAGGTCTTTCCCACGTCGCACCCCCTTACCAATGCCTGCGGTGCTTGATGGCGTAACGCTGGAGCGAGGACGCGCACGGATACCCGCCGCGCCCCTGGAGCTCGCCGAGAACCGCCTGCGCAGCCCTGAATGGTGCCTCGGTCGGCTTCGCCTTCATGATCTCGCAGAACCTCTCGAACTGCCGCAGCCTCAATCCCGTGAGGTTGCAAGCTTCCCTCGTGCGGTACGCCCTGAAGGCCCCGTCGGATGCCCCAGCCCGTTCCAGCGCGGGCTTCAGCGCCTCCACCACGAGCGTCGCGGTCGCCGCCGCAATGTCGCGGATGAACGCCGCCCTGCGTTCCCCTCTGGACGCTCCCCGTGCGCCCGTTTCAATCGATGTGTCAATGTTCATTCTGCCGTTTCCTTTTCTGCGGCTTCGCACCATGCGAAAGCCACAAAAACTCCCCGGCCGAACCTTGACAACCTTGACATTTCCAATGTCAAACCACGCCGTCCCGCGCCGTGGTATTGTCATTGGCTTGCCTGCGCCGCGCACAGGAAAAAACCTTGACATTCCTGACATTGACAACCCGCCGTCCGAGTTTGTCAAAATCCTTAATCCCGGTTCAATCCAGCCGCAGCGATTTCCCGCAATTCATCACGCCACCTCCTTTTGCGCTTTCCGCAACGCCCAAACACGGCGAAATACAGATAATACACTTCTTACCACTTCACACGAAACGAAATTTTTAATACTTTCCACCTTTACAACCTACGCCGCATTATGATATACTGCGACCTCGTTCAACGCAAAAAAGGAAAAAAGGATAAATGAACTTCGGAGCTACTCTGACCCGACTAGACGCCGCCCGCCTACAGCAGACGGCACGGGCCACGATCCAGAGCAACGGCCGCTTGTCGCTCAGCGTCGAAGCAGGTCGCTTAATGGACCTGACGGAAAACGCCAGCCTCATCGTTTTCTCAGCTGAAAACGGCGACCTCGGCGCGACTGTCAGCGCAAAGGGCGACCCCCAGGCGTTTGAGCTGAAGAAGGCCGGTGCTTATTTTTACATAAGCTTCAAGAACTACCTTCAGGAAATGGGAATAAACTACAAAACGCAGCGTATCCTCTACGATATCACGCAGCTCGACGAGAAACTCGACGGACGCACCCTGTTCCGCTTCGCACGCCGCGTCCTCCCAAGGGAGGCGAGCGAACTTCCCCTCTCGAACGGCACCGCCACCGGCGAGCCGAACTTCGACGATGAGGAAACGCCCGCACCGTGCGACGAAGCCCCCGCAGAAGGCCAGTCCGTCCAAAACGACGGCAACGATGCCGCCGTCTCCACCCCCTCAAACGGGAACGAAAATGAACGCTAAACTTTCAAGAGGAATCTCGTATGTTCAACTGGATAGGCAATTACTTTGCCAGAAGGATAGAAAGCCCCCAGACTTCTGACCTTTCCTACAGCTTCCCCGCCCGCAGCCCGCTCATCAAGGAGGGGATATTCGTCGTGGACGCCAGCCGCCCCGCCACTTTCGCAGAGTGCCCCCGGTGCGGCAGTGTTGTTTCCATAGGCGACGCCTCGTGCAAGGGCTGCCGCGCGCCCATCCCGCCAACCGCCTCGCCGATTGAGAACACGCTCTTCTCGCCGCCCGGACTGGAACTCTTCATCGGTCGCTTCTTCGGATGCGGCACGGGCATCGTCCACTCCGGCAACGTGTGCTGCTACGGAACCGTGCGCCACCGCAGGTTCTACTATTGCGACAACCCCCGCCCCAACTTCTACCCCCTGCACGATTCCGACACCTCGATCATCCTGGGCAGCAACGAGGCGTCGCCGCCGCCGGACTGGCCCGGCAGAGCCGTCCTCCTGAGCGAGCTGTTCTCCCTGGATGAATCCGGCCGCAAGATCGTCGCCCACAGGGCACCGATCCGCTACCTCTTCCCTGATAACTACTCGCGCCCGCGCTTTGGCCGCAACCGCACGAACAAGCGCCGCAACGACTGGCTCCAGTTCTTCCTGGACTACATCGCGACCATCCGCACGACCGACAAGGGAAAACGCAAGAGCAAGTACAAGCGCCCCGGCTTCAAGAAGATACGCGACTGGTTCGTCGCCAACATCGCCGGCGCGTCTAAGTGCCCCCGCACCTACCGCCGCGACATCGAGGAGATGACCGCGCCATCGCCCGACAAGTCGAACGGCACCTATGACAAACGTGACCACCTCGTGAAGTTCATCTGGGATCACATCGAAGATCCCAATTTCCTCTTCGCCCCGAAGGCACCCGAGGTGATCCTCCGCGAGCTTGCCAAGATCAAGGCCGAGGGCACCGTTGATTCGGCGTCGTTCCTCTCTGACCGCACCGCCGCGTGGGAAAACGGCTCCCGCACCGTGAGCGTCAACCCCAACCTCGATCTCGATCCCGACCGCTAACCAGAAAGGAAATCACTCCCCACAATCGCCCCGCCCCTAAGAGTCTTGCTCTTAAGAGTTTAACCCCATAAGAAAGGAATCCCATGAAATACCCCACTCACCTCAAATCCACCCTCGCGGCTCTCGCCACCGCAATCGCGGCCATGGCTATTGCAATAGAGAGCGGCAACGTAGTCGGTTACCATTCGCATCAAATCGTGAAGGGCAAGAATGTTCTTTCAACGCCGTTCACAAGCGAACCGGGCAGCGTTTCGCTGGCACAGTCGCTCGGCTCGCTCTTGGAATCGGCCAGCGAGGGCGACGTCATCGAGTTCAACGGTTTCAAAGCCGAGGCCGTTGTCATAGACGGTTCTCTCCATTGGAGTTCAAACGACCTCGTCGTTGACGATTATCTCCTCCCCTCCAGCGACATGCCCATCACCTATACGCGCAAGTCTGATGAAACCACAACGGTTACCTTCGCTGGAGAGGTCAACGAGGCGGTGTTTGCCGCCCCACTTACCGAAAGGCCGTCCCAGCCCATTGATGTTAAGGAAGCTCCCGTAAAACCACGCTTCTTCCTTACGGACATTCTCTCGTATTCAACGATTCGAGTTGTATGTGCTTTGACAAACGGTTGTTATAGAAGTGGCACGGGCTTTTTCTATCTCTTTTCGATTGGCCAAGGCCGTCACATCCCCGCGATCATAACGAACCGGCATGTAGTTGACGGATCGTTCTCAACGTTTTTGATATTCTCAATAAAAAAGGATGGCGTACCTCGGAAGGAGCAGGTATTGATTAACGTCCCCTCGAACATGAGCAGATGGTATTCTCATCACGATGCAAATGTCGACTTGAGTTATCTGCCGATCCTTCCTGTTATCGAATACCTCAAGAGAAACGGCAAGGAGATATACTTCATCCCGTATGCAAAGGACTTCATTCCGACTCCCGAAGAACTCACCAGCGTCACGCAACTCGACGATGTGGCAATGATCGGTTATCCAAATGGACTATGGGATGAAGTGAACAACCAGCCAATATTCCGTAAGGGATCACTCGCTACGCGCCCAAACAAGAACTACATGGGCAAGCGCGAGTTCCTCATCGACATGCCAGTTTATAGTGGGTCAAGCGGCTCCCCTATATTGCTGATAAATGACACTCCGTATTTCGACCGGGCAACGCAAAAACTTGACCCACACAACCGAATCAAGTTACTTGGCGTGAACTATGCAACGCACGTCCATTCTGCAACAGGCACGGTGGAGGTCGTTCCGATAGCACTGCTCAACACCCAATCCACGAACTACATGACAAGGGTTCAAGTCCCCAACAACCTCGGCATCGTCATCAACTCCTCACGCATTCTTGAGATCGAAGATTCCCTCCGCCGCGTATATGCGCCCACAGCACAAAACCCTACTCCTCCCCATTCCGCCCCATAAGAGTCTTGCTCGTAAGCGTCCTATCTGTCCGCCGTCGCCCGTACTCACCTGCCCCATCCACTCACTCGCATAATTTTTTCAATACCCCCTTGCGCTCGGAAATCATGTATGATATACTTCGCGCCGTTCCGCCCACAGGAGGTTGACGATGCGGTTTCTTTCGAGTGAAGGAGATTGGCAATCAACTGAATGGAAAGCGATTCTCGATACTAGTGTGTTGAGGATGTTGAACTAGGTAAAAGAACAGGAGAGTCATGCTATGGCTAATGTGATGGACATCGCGGCGAAGCCCGTGAGAACCCCGGTGGAGGCCGAGGCGGTTGCCCGTGAGTGGGTGATCAAGAATCCCGTTGTGGCCCAAGAGGCTCACGACGATTTGTTTCGTATCTTGTCGGAAGCGCCGATTCACGCTGCTTTGCTCGGCGAGTTTGGCACGAAGTACAACATACCCAAGCCTGTTTCTGCCTTCGTGAGGCTTTACCGAAACGATTTTCACTTCATCCCGGCAATGAAGAGTCGCACAGGCAGCCCTGCTATTTGCCTCGTCGGTAAAGAGTATGACTATGTTTACTGGACGATGTTTCGGCGCAAGGGGCTTGAGGCCTCAGCCGAACAATCCCTCTTCAATCCATGGGCCGTCCTCGGAATCAAGAACGCAACTGCACCATTCGGCGAAAACCGTGTCCGCATTTTCGAGGCTTTCATGTGGGCGCACTACGGCACCTCTACGCTGAAGGACATGGCGACTGTTTGCGCCGATTTCAAGCGTGAAAGTGGCGTGTCGTTCTCCTCGTTCTTTAACGGCCTTCGCCCCGCAGAGTTTCTGGAAACTCCTCTCGCATCCGCTCGTTTCATGTGGTCGTGGTCAACAGATACTCCCCCTTGCCTATCGTGTGCGGTTAAGTCGCGCTATGTTCTTGAGAACAAGACGGCATCTGTCGTCCCCAACGCCTTGCACGTTGCTGCCCTCACTAGGGAAGCCGCCAAAAGGCTTCCGGAGGACATAGATTTTTCGAGCATCGCCACAGAGTTCAATATCACAGAAACTGCAGCGTTGGCGACCTATATTCCCGCGCTAAAATCTGCTGTTCATTTCGCTTTGCTCGACAAACCAACCGGTAATACTGCCGAGCAGCTCTCATTCACCCCAACACAGAAAGGAGGCGTATCGCTTGCGCAACTTTACGCAAAAGCGCAAACCGTAGCCAGCGCGGTAGAGTCACTGTTGGCAGAGATCAAAAGACTTGATCCTACCATCGCATAACAACAACAAACATCCATCGTTTCGGTCGGGCGAGTCCTTCAGATGAAGGTCGCCTACCAATTCATTAGGTGTTAGAAAATGACACCAAGGAGGTAAATTGAAAAACGACGTTGCTGACACGGAGATGCATAATCTCCGGCACATTGATCCCCAGACTGGTCGCCTATCAAACGTGGTGGTGCAACCGGTCAAGAAGACTGCGGACAGCAAAGCTTATCGCTTCCTGTTCCTCAGTCGGTACGACAGATGGCACGAGGACATCGTTGCCAAGATTCAGATTCAGACCCCAGATGGCCGCATGTTCTGCGAGCGCGATTATCACCAGCGTGACCACCGCTTCGCCGAACCCGTAGCCAGGGTCTTGGCAGGTACACAGGCAATAATGAGGACGTGCGGGGCGCAAAACCTCGACCGCCTCATGTTCGGAAAGGAGGCGTTCACCCGAATCAAGGAGCTGCCCATCCGGCAGTTGCGAGAGATCGGTTGGACGTTCGACCAGCTCCCAGAACCCGGCATAGAATTCGACCGCGAAGACGTCGCCCGCAAGGCTCGCCTCGCCGGTCTGTTGATCGACGGGTCAAATATAGTCCGCAACGGTCACCTCGGTGCTAATGGCGTTCGCGCGCTAGAAGCGTTGCTCGACAAACTCGACAACGACGGCACGTGGTGGCACTTGTACTTCGACAACTCGATTCGCTGGTGGTTCCATGCGACGCAGAACGCCGAAGGGCTGTCTCTGCTCAACTGGCTCTACAGCGAACGACGCAGGTCTGTAACGACTGCCCGGAAGGGACGTTCGGCAGATGAGATGATGCTCCGCTGGGCATACAAGCAGGGTCGCCACATTATCAGCCGCGATGGCTTTCAGGACGACCCCGCATACACCTGGCTCCAGGAATCGGCAAAGGCGCACTACCCGCGCCTCCACAAGTACTACACCCACGACGGGGTGATTGAGATTCCGAATCTCGGAATCGAAGTCCCGTTCAACAAGGTGGCATGAATAACCCGCCCGGCCACGGATGTCTTATTCGTGGCCGGGCAACAAGAAAAGGAAAATGAAGATGTCTTACTATTGTCCCGATTGCGATATCTACTTCGAGGAGGACGATCCTCGACTTGAAGAAAGAACCCACGAAGGTCTCTTCCGCTGTCCTGAATGTTCTCGCCCGCTCGACTTTGGCGACGATGACGATCTTGAGGAAAACTAACATCTAGCCGCCGGTTATACGTGGCGAGGTGACGGCCCCCGTCGATAATCGCTACATCAAAAATGCAGAGAGCGAGTCTCGGTAGGATAATCCGAGCTCGCTCTTTGTATGTACCTCGCCGTCCTTATACCTCACCTGATATCATCTTGCACGAATAATCCAACGTCCCCTACGCACACCCGCATAAGAGTCTTGCTCTTAATCGTCCGCTCTCTCGCAAGCCCCCTCGCCACCCACCACTCGCCCTCTCCCCCCACATAATTTTTTTCATTTCCTTCTTTCGTGTAAACGGCTGAAGTGATATACTTCCCACCCGTCGTTCCGAAAGGGGCGGCGTTGGTCTTTGATAGATCAGATGTGCAAGCGAAACGCAGTCAGGTCACTGGGTTGATTCGGTGATTCGAGCGATACTTTACCTCACGATGAAAACACCTCGCGTGTTTTCACCATGACACCCCATTTCTGGAGGCATCCGCGTGGATGCCCAGTTACCCAACCGCTCCACGGAGCATAAAGAAAGGAAAACTGCCTATGGTTAGATTGAAACCATGATCACCACCCGCCCGCCGCACCGCGACGAGGCGAAATAGCCGACAGGAGCCTATGGCTATTAAAACCGGCTCTGCTCAAAATGTACAACGATCCCCTCGTTCAAAAATCTAAAGTTTCAATCGCCCACTCCGACAACGACCCGACTGCCATCACGAACCCGATTGGACACCCGCACCTAGAGGATGCCAATCGACATCTCAAAGGAGATGCAATGCAGACGGAAAACATGGTCGGCGATACGAAGATCGCCTCTTTACTGTTCGCCCATGTCGATCCATCGACGGGCAAGTTCACGGACTGGACCTTCGCCTTAAGTGAATCCAGCCTTTCTGTACCTCGTCCCCTGCACAAGGGAGGAGGCCGTGAAAACGTGGTTACGCTAGAATCCTAAAAATACGCACACGCAAACAAGCGGCGCTGATGCCCTCGATGGCATCGGTGTCGTTTTTTGTTTTCCCATCCCGCCATCACTCTAAGAGTCCCGCTCCTAAGAGTTCCACCATCCCTATAAGCGTTCCGCTCCTAAGAGTGGCTTGACTTGCTAACGGTCAGAAGAGTATAATTCCTACCGCAACGAGAAAAAGCGGAGGCAACAACAATGATGGAAAACGTTGATACGATGGCGCGGATCGAGCGCGAGGTCGAGAAGCGCATGGAAACCGCCTGCGAGAAGGACGGCTGGGTGGTGTCGGTCGCGATGTACCCGATCACGGCGGCGTCGCTCTTCATCGAGAAGTTCGCCGAGCAGCCGGTCACGGCGGAGGATGCCGAGGCGGCGATGCAGGGCGCGTTGCAGTTTGCGAAGGACGAGTTCGGAACCGAGGCATCGGTCGAGCGCGACGACGAGAAAATCCCCCACACCCGCGCCCCGTACCACGTCCGCTTCCACCTGAAGGTTGACGTCACCCGCCGCGTCGCAGAACTCGCTGCATGATTTGTGAGGTGGCTTATGGCAATGCCGCAGAGAGACAACTACATCGAGCAGATACACAGGCTGGAAGGCCTGATCGCCTACGCCGAGGAGCAGAAGGACTGGGAGGAGCTTGAGCGCCTGAAGGATCAGCTCCGAAAGCTGATGGAGAAGATGTGAGGGCTGGGGAAGGCAGCAGTCGAAGTGAAGTGCGCCGTCCATAACTGTGTCATGGCGATCCTCATTGCCGCGCTCGTCGCGGCGGGGGCGGGGTTGTCTGCTTCGGCGGACGCGACGATCTACCGCGATTGCTTCACGACAGTTGACTACGGAGAGTTCAAGCACGTCGCCTGCTCCGCACCAGGACTTGGCGACATTGACTTCGCCATAGACAGCTACAAGACCAACCTCTGGCAGGTGACGCTCCATTTCGGAGGCGGGAACGACTCGCGGATAGTCGTCGCGCCGTCCGGCGAACATCGTCTGTCCGACAACGTGTTCACGAACACGCTTCCGTATGTCACGGGCACGGCGCAGCCGTTCGTGTTCGAGTTCTACAACTGGTACAAGATTGGGACTTCCGGAAAGACGTGGTATGGCTACGTTTCGCTTGGCCTCGATGAAAACGCGCAGTTGCAGATTCTCGAAAGCGCCGTGACGGACTCCCAGGGCGCACTTGTCGTGACCGGCAATGCGTTCGTGTCAGTTGACTTAAAGGTAGTGGACCACGGCGACTGGCTTGAACTTGCAAAGTCGTGCATCGATTCCAGGACGGCGGGGTGGATCAGAATCCCGTCCGCGATTGACGGCAAGCCCGTCAAGGCGATAAGCCGGTACGCATTCGCGAACTGCGAGCTGCTCACAAAGATAGTCATCCCCGACGGCATAGAAAGCATTGGCGAGTGCGCCTTCATCAACTGCAACGCCATAAACGAGCTTGCCATCCCCGATTCCGTTACGAACGTGGGACGTCAAGCAGTCTGCTATTGTACCGCTTTGCGCGACCTGACCATAGGGAGCGGACTTGAATCCATCGGCTACACGTCATTCGTTGGAACGGGCATGGAAAACCTGACGATCTCCGTCGGCACGACGAACATCGAGAGCTATGCATTCGCCGACAACACAAGCCTCCAATCCGTCTCGATTCCCGTGAGCATGAAGCGCATCAAGAACCATGCGTTCGACAGATGCACGTCCCTGTCCACCATAGCCGTCCCCTACGCGACCATCGTCGAGGACGGCGCATTCCCGCAGGGCTGCACCATAACGCGCTACGGGCCGTTCTTCTCGATGTTCGGCAACATGCCAGATCCCGACGAGGACACAAAGGCCGCGTTCATGCGCACGCTCGACTGGCACGACTATTCCGGCAAATGCGAACTGAGAATCGCGGACGCGAAGGAGTACGATTCAGGCGATACGTCCGAATCTACATCCCCCCTAGCCTGTGCGCATCTCGGCATCTCGCCAATCGGGATCGACTACAGGGACGGGACGGACGTCATGACCGCCTACTACCGGATGCCGACCGTCGAGTTCGTCGGGATCGACCCCGCAAACCGCACCATCACGGGACGCGTCATCCCCGCCGAGGGGACGCAGATCATCTCCGCGCCGCTCAAACGCGCATTCGGCTTCTACAGGATCTGGCAGGACTATGACGGGGTGATGCGCAACGGCGACGACTGGGGAACTTGGCTTGAGCAGGGCATAAACGGCTTCTCGTTCGATTCGTCGAACTACATCACCTCCAATGGGCTCTTCCGCATTACTTACTCCGTTGACGTGCTGGAGGAGAAGGCTCCGCAGCCAGCGCATCTGTTCCGCATCCAGTTGAAAGACCGCAAGGCCGGATTGTGGTAAAGTTGCCCTTGCCCGTAAAAGCCCGATTCCCGCCCGCGTGGCGCGTTCTGTGCCTCCGTGCGGCCACCCGCCGCCCTGCGGCGTGAAAGCCCGCACAGGGGCGAATTTCGCGGGCTGTGGCAATGCCCCGCGCCAGCCCCTCCTACCCACACCCACCTACGAGTCTTGCTCATAAGCACCCCACCCCATTTCTACCCCTTGCCAATCTTGCCACATGGGGTATGCTTTCCTTTCCACAAATCAAAGGAAAGGAGGCCTTAAATGGCACGAGAAAAAGGCAGGGGCAACCTGCAAAAAGAGAAAAGCGGACGCTACACGCTCCGCGTAGGTATCAACGGACGGCGCTTGAGCCGATCCACGGGCACAACCGACCGCGAACGCGCCGAGAAGGTACTGGAGCGGTTCCTTGCCCCCCTGGGGCTGGGCGCGACGCGCCTCCCGTTGGCGGAAGCCTGGCACCACTACGAGATGTCGCCGAACCGGCGCGACATCGCCCAGGTGACGCTCGACTCGAAGCGCAACGTGTGGATGGCGTTCGCAAGGTGGATGGAGAAATACCACATCGAGATCGGCCACCTCGCCGAAGTGACCGAAGAGGCCGTATCGGAATACCTCGCGCAGCTCCGATGCCGCCACGCCGCCACCACATACAATAACCACGTCTGCGCACTCCGCGAGGTGTTCCGCCTCCTTGCCGATAAGGCAGGCGTAGCGCACGACCCCTGGGCGGGTGTGTGCCTTCGCGCCGACGATTCGGTAAGCCGACGCGAACTCGCCATCGATGAGGTGGAGCGCCTGTACGCCGCCGCGTCGAAGGCCGGCGCGGAGTGGAAGCTCCTCTTCATGACCGGCATCTACACGGGACTCCGCCTCGGCGACTGCTGCCGCCTCACATGGGAGAACGTCAACCTCGAACGTCAGGTGATTCAGGTCATCCCTGAAAAGACGAAGAAACACGCCCACGGCCGCCCCGTGACCATCCCAATCCATCCACAGCTCCTTGCAGTGTTGCTGGAGGCAAAAGGGAAAGGTGAAGATTCGGTAGGGCGAGCGTCCACGCGAGCCGAAACGGAATGCCCGTGCTCCGACGTGGCCTTAACTGGGAACGCCGCCGTCCCGGCGGCGACCTCCTACATCAACCCCACCATCGCCAACCTCTACCTGAACGAAAACTGGCGACTCGACGCCGGCCTCACGCGCATCTTCAAGGCCGCGAACATCACGATGAGCGTCCGCATGGACGGACGCTCCCGCAAAAGCGTGGTCGCGTCGTTCCACAGCCTGCGGCACACCTTCGTGTCGTTGTCGGCCAACGCCGGCGTGCCGCTGCCCGTCGTGCAGTCCATCGTCGGCCATTGCTCAACTGCCATGACCCGCCACTACTACCACGAGAACGAGGATGTACTTCGCAAGGCCGTATCGGCGATCCCCGTGATCGGTAGGGCGGTCGCCCCGCGACCGCCATCCCCCGATGCGGCCTTGGTGGGGCGAGCCGTCCCCGGCGAGCCGCGAGCCGCAACGGAATCGCCCACGCCACCCACTCCCATCCCCACCCGCCTCCGCCGGTTGTCCAACCTCCTCAAACAAGGCTTAATCTCCAACGAGGAATTCACCGCCCAGCGCACACGCATCCTGAACGAACTCTAGCCACGAAAACACATAGCTGATCCGCCACAGCCATTCCTGCGAGAGGCGCACTCCCGCTTCACATGACTGCACGGCTTCTGCACCGTCCCGATGCAGACCGTCGCGGTTTTGCAGCGTGTTTTCACACCTCTTCCGTTGTGGGCTATCAGGAGATTGAAACTGACTATGATGTGGCGGGGACGCCGACTCATGCCAAGAACCCGATGCGTGGTTTTACGTTTGTGCCGGTGAGCGGCGCGGCGGTGTACGCGCTCGGCGATGTCAAGCCCACAAACTTCAACGCTGTTGACGGTGAGTACCTCTATCAGCTCGCCCCTGCTTCGGCGCGTCCGGCTGATGGTCAGTACATCTACCTCGACCTTGCCAACGCCAAGATTGCCTTGGATACGGAAGATGACGAAGAGGCTGGCGCACTCGTCGGTTGGTGGCTGAATGCTGTTACCGGCGATGACGAGGATCGTTGCGACACGGCGACGTTCGCCGTTGGTTCAGCATTCCTTGGCGACTTCTCTCAGGCAGCCAATGTCAGTTTCACCTGCGCAGGTGCCGTTCCCTCCACCAACATCAACGTCAACATCTCCGGCAAGGTCTATCCGATGTTTGCTAACCCCATCCCGAAGCAGATCACCTTCGGCGATGTGACGATTGGAAACATGATGGCTGTTGATGGTGAGTTCTTCTACCAGCTCCAGCCAACAAACGCTCGTCCGGCTGATGGTCAGTATATCTATCTTGACCTTGCGAATGCCAAGATTGCCTTGGATACGGAAGATGACGAAGAGGCTGGCGCACTCGTTGGCTGGTGGCTGAATGCCGTTACTGGCGATGACGAGGATCGTTGCGACACGCTCCCGATCAAGGCTGGCGAGGCGTTCATCGGCAGCATGGGTGGTAACGCCAATGTCGTGGTGAGCTTCCCCAGGGGAATATGATTTCGTGTGTTGGACATTCTGACGCACGATAAAAAAAAGGAAAATGAAAATGAAAAAACTCATATTGGTATTAGCCGCTGCCGCTGGCATCGGCATGGCAAATGCAGCAGCCGTCACATGGGCGGCCGGTAAGCTCTACGGGCCGACCGGTGCCGATGACGGTTCGATGGGTAGTACGTTGATCACCAAGACGGACGGTGCCTGGACGGTGACGCTTCAGGTCTTCGCCGACGCGGCTGGCAACACTCTGCTCCAGTCCGACTCCTTCTCGTTCAACGTGGCGAGCGGGACGGCTACATACGCCAACAGCAAGAAGAGTGCGCTCAATGGTACTGTCGCGACCGACCTTACCTATGGTGCTAAGGCAGCAAACGCAAACTTCTCTGGGCTGGCAGATGAGACGGGCTACTACTACAAGCTGCTCGTTCACGGCGAGACGGACACCTACACGGCAGACAAGGAATCCGCGATCACGGCGTTCACTACCGCATCTGCTGGTGGTGTCGCCGCCATCAACTCCAACGCTGGCTCGAAGCTGGGTACGGCTTGGACCGGCGGTGCGTGGACAACGACGCCTACGAGCAGCGGCGTTCCTGAGCCGACCTCCGGCCTCCTGCTCCTCGTGGGCGCTGGAATGCTCGCGCTTCGCCGTAAGCAGAAGTAAGGTCAGTGCTTAGTGACTAGTCACGAAGCATGAAACAGAACGAAGGCCCGTCCGCGTGTGCGGGCGGGCTTTCAATTTTCCAATGAAATGACATTCACGATTACATACCGTGCCAAGGACGGCGCATTGCGCGAGGAGGCCGTTGAGGCGGCGAACCGCGCCGAGTGCGTGGCGGAATGCCGCAAGCGCGGAATTGCGCCCACGAAGATTGCAGAGGGAGGGCGTGTATCCGCGCGAGCCGCAGGAGCAGGCGGAAACAGCAAGCGTACGACAGCAAGTTGGGCGGTTGCCGCCGTGGTGGCCGTGGTCGCTGTTGCGGGCGGCGTGTGGTGGTGGATGGGGCGCGAGGAACCGCAGCCTGCGCCTGCCGAGAAACCGGCGAAGGCAAAGGAGGAGAAGCCCAAGCCGCAGCCGCCCGCCCCGCCACCGGCACCTGCGCCGCCGGTGGCGGAAAAGCCGGCGAAGAAGAAGGATTTTGTGTTCACAAACAAGGTCGGGCGGATCGTGCGCGACGACAAGGTGACCGAGGACGAGAACGGGAATCTGTGGTTCATGGGTTCGCCCGTGCCGACCGTCTGCGCGGGCGACGGATGGCTCAACGGCAGGAAGCTCGGAACGCCGGAGCATTTCAAGCACCCGTCCGAGAACTACTGGGCGCAGATGGTGCTGTCCGACCTCGGCGGCGCGTCCTCCGCGCCGTCAGAGCTGCCGAAGGGACTTGTCAGGGATATGTACGCGCAGCTGCGCACACCCGTAGAGATCGACAAGGACGACCCGCCGGACGTGGTGCAGCTCAAGAAGGACATGATCGACCTCAAGGCGGAGCTTGCCGCGCGCGTCGATGCCGGCGAGAAGCTGGAGGACATCATGGTGCAGCTACAGAAGGACATCAACTACTACGCGAGCATGAGGGAGGGCTACCGGGACGGCCTCCGCATCCTGCAAAGGGAGGACGCGACCGCGCAGGAGATAAAGGACTACATCGACGCCGCCAACAAGATCCTTGAGCAGAACGGCGTCAAGAAGCTCAACGTCCCGATCCGCATCAAGCAGAAGCTGCTCAAGCACAACCTTACGATTGACGATGGAGGAGAGAAGAAATGAAGAAAGCAGTAACCGTGTTCGCCATTGCGGCGGCGGCAGTCGCATTTTCCGCCGTGTCCGACCCCACGCAGGGCGGCAAGTATTCCACCAACGCGGCGGAGAGGGTGCGGCAGAAGCTCAGGGAGAAGTCCTTTGAGCAGCGCATCTACGAGCACACGGGCGGTAGGGTGGCGAACCTGAAGAGCGGCAAGGGCCGCATCGTCGTCGTCAACGCCCAGAAGCTGGTGGATCAGAAGAAGGTCGCTGAATTCGTGGGCGGGATGTCGATCTTCCACGGGCTGCGCATCGAGGCGGTCGAGGGACAGGGCGCGACCCTGGCGACGGCGGACGCGCGGAAGAAGGAGCTTGGCGCGAACGCGGTGATCTTCGTCGTGCAGGACGGCGATCTCCCGTCCTCGCTCGTCGCGTATGATTCGGGATGGGCGATTGTGAACGCGGGCAAGCTGGGCGACGCCCCGGCGGTGATTCTCGGCATGAGGCTCCACAAGGCGATATACAGGGCGTTTGCGCTCCTGTGCGGCGGCGCGGACACGCCGTTCGCCGACACGATCATGTCGCCGGCGGATTCGCCGGAGGCGCTGGACGCGCTAAAACTGCCCAACAAGCCCGTCCCCATGTGGATTGGGGTGATTCAGGAACACATGAAGCGGCTGGGGATGGAGCCGATGAAGGTAACGACTTACCGCAAGGCGTGCGAAGAGGGCTGGGCACCTCCGCCCGCGAACGACGTGCAGAAAGCCGTGTGGGACCAAGTGCGGCAGATGCCCTCCAAACCCCTGAAGATCGAGTTCGACCCGAAACAGGGGAAGTAAGCACACCCCATAGATGCCAAGAAGCCGCGCCCAATCAAGCGCGGCTTCTTTAGCATTTATGAATCGGATCACTTACCCTTGGCGGGATCGAACTCGATCTTCATGGGTTTCTCCGGAATCTTGTGAACGTCGTTCCAGATCGCCCTTTGGTATTCATTGGTAGGTGGCGGTGCCCAGCCCTCCTGACAGGCCGCCGCGTATGAGACTCGTTGGACAGGCCTCACGCCAAGCGCGCCGGCGAACACGCCCATGCGCATGAACACGTCAGGGGGCAGCCCCTCGTCGTCGAAGCGGTCGAGCTGGCGCATCGAGCGAATCGGCCCAGCCAGCGAATCCTTGTACTGTGAACCTCCGCCGCCGCAGGCGTAGGCAAGCCCGCGCGCCAGCTCCTTACGCGCCCGCAGGGCGAGGACGGCGTCCCCCGGTTTGTCCACGGCAAGCGCCGCCACGTTCACCTGCGCCCAAAACTCGCCCGGCGACACGAGCAGGGACGCCGGCTGCGCCGCATCGTCCTTCACGTAAACCGTGACCGCCGCCTTGGGATCGGGGGCGTCCTTGAACTCTATCGGCAGCGACGAGAACCGCTTAATGTAGCGAATGGCCCGCATCAGCTCCTTTTCGGGAACCCGCTTCTGCTGGTTGACCACTGCAATGTGCCCGTTGCCGGGATCGGGTTTCGTCACGAACCCGCCGAACACCCTGCGGTTCATTTCCAGCACCTTCTTGCGCTGTTCCGGCGTGAGGTCCGGCGGCGTTTCGGCAAACGCACAGAACACCGTGGCGGCACAGATTGCCGCGAACAGCGGCCTTGAAAATCTCCTCATATTGGAAACTTTATTCGTAATCATTTTTCTTGCTCCTTTGGCAGAAACGCGGACGCGGGAATGGGCAGCGGGCGAATGCCCTCCTTGCGGAGGTCGGCGTTTACGCGCTTCAGCATCGCCCGCGCGATCTCCGGGTCGTTCTGCTCTTCCAGCACTTTGTAAATCTCCTCCGTGGCAAGTCTCCTCTTCTTGTACGCCTTGTCAAGGACGCCGTGGTAGTAGGACAGGAACTCTTCTGGCTTGCCGCCCTCCTTGATGAACTTCAACATCTCCTTCTTGGCTATCTCCAACGTCTCCTTGCTGATTTTCACTTCCTCGGCATCCTTTGCCGTGATGGGGTTGGGCGATGTGAGGATGTTCCACATATTGGTGAGGTCGGACTGTGGAAGATCCGTCAGCGGGAGGGGCGGATCGCCGACATTGCATGTAAAGATGTCCAGCAACGCCTGTTCCGTCGAGTTGCGATGAACCGTGTTCGTGTTCCGCGCCACATACTGCACCTTGTGCAACTTCTTGCGCCCTGAACGCCAAGGCTCGTTCGGTAACAGACCGGGCGGCGGCTCATTGGGGTTGAACGGCTTGGGACTGGCCTCCGGCTCCAGCGCGGATTCAGACGCGGGCGTGTTTGTCACGACTTCCGTCTTTTGCGGACGTGCCGCCTTGGGCTTCTCTGGCTTGGGCTTTTCCACCTTGTGTTTGGCTGGCTTTTCCGCTGGCAAGGCGTTCTTCTCGTGTCCCATCCACCACCACACGCCACCTGCAATCGCGGCAAGAACTATCGCCGCCAAGATGGCGGCTTTCCCAGTTAGGCGGCGCGTACTGGGAGGACGAGCGTCCACGCGAGCCGCGCTACGGGATGGGCCGCGCTTGTCGCGGCCCTTACCGCCCTCCGCAATCTTCGTGGGCGAGATCCCGCGCTTACGACACTCGGCCACACATGCCGCACGATCAGCGGCCTCCACCGCCTCCTCGCGCAGCGCACCATCCTTGCCTCGATATGTGATCGTAAAAGTCATCTTTTTCGTTTAGCAGGGCGGTCGCTTGCGACCGCCGTCTCAATCAAAAATTGAAAGCCCGCCCGCACATGCGGACGGGCCTTCGTTCGGTATGGTCACGCATCCGGCGTGGCCGTTTCCAATTTACGCCCTCTTGCGACGGAGCGCAAGACCAGCCATGCCGATGAGCATCAGCAAGCCGCTGGTAGGCTCAGGTACGTCGCTGCTAATCGTCGTCCATGTGCCAGACGGGGTAACGGAGAATGTCCTTTGAGCAGAAGCATTCGCAAACGTAATCGACTGCACGTCCGTCACCATGTACTTCGTCACACCGTCAAGGTTCTTGTCCGACGTGTCGAAGATGATGGCATAACCGGAAACAGTCGTACCCGCACCCCACGAAGCATTATCGGTCGTGTAAGAACCGGTGAAAGTTCCGCCACTCTTCAGCGTACCGCCTTTTTGGTTGTACTCTTTCAGACCGGCATAGTTGTTAGCCTCGATTAGCGCGATGGCATCGGTCTGCGAGATTGTTTTCGCAGTCGTGCTAGACGAATCCGATGAGATAAACGCCCAGATGCGCCATCCGTCAGACGCGCCATCCGCCGCACCTGTCAACGCCCAGTTTACCTGGGATGCCTGTGCAAACCCCGCAAAAAGCAGAGCTGCAGAAACAATTAGTTTTTTCATTTTCATTTTCCTTGTTTTTTGTTTTGTCATCCCACCACCTCACGGCAGCGGAAATCGTTAGAGCTCGTAGGGGGCAAAAATCTTCGCCATCTTACCAGCTCCACAGTCCAACTGGAACGCATCGCCCGCCGCAATCGTGGGGATGGTCTCAATCGGCTTGTAGAAGACCACGTCCTCTTCCTCTTCGTCATCGTAATACGAATCCATGATGCCCCATGAGCCAGCATCGGTCACGTTCTTGAGGGCGATGGGCGTAGGCTGCGTAGCGCAATCAGAGGCTTTCACCCAGTGGTAGATGGCCGTCTTGATGCCGTTGCGGTCAAGGAACTGGATGTTCGCCGCACCCGTCGGGACGGTCGTATCCATCTGGACGTCGCGAAGCTCAATCGCCGATGAGAACGGATTGCCGATATAGAAGTTACCTGTTGCTGCATTCGTGCAGGCGACATCATCGTCGGAAACCGCGCCTGAGAACGTAACCACCTTGCCTGCGGCCGAGTCAAGTTGCACAGCATCACCGGAATCGAATGTAATCGTGCTGCCAATCGGCTTGTAGAACACGACGTCCTCTTCCTCTTCGTCATCATAGTACGAATCCATGATGGCCCAAGCACCGTTCGCACCTTCAGCACACGGAACCGGCGTGGGCTGTGTGGCGCAGTCGGCCGCCTTCACCCAGTGGTAAATGGCGGTCTTGATGCCGTTGCGGTCAAGGAGCTGGATGTTCGCCGCGCCCGTCGGAACGGTCGTATCCATCTGGAAGTCCTTCTGGAGTTCGATGTCCGTACCATCGATGTGCGCAAAGCACGCCGTCACATAGCGGTTGCCCGTCTCGGCCGCCGCCTTGGCATTATAGCCCACAACGGAAGGAGAGGGATTTTGATTCGCATATTCGGCATGAGGGGTTTTGCGGGGGTGCCGTGGTGACGCAGTAAAGTGCAGAAGGCAGTACCCAAACATGGGTGGGTTTGGTATAATATCCGTCGTTCGCAAGGAACGTATCATGGTGTTCAACTGCTACAAGTACACAAGCCTGAAATATGGCATCAGATCGCTGATCGATGGAGAGTTCAAAGTAACCGCTCCAGCCGAGTTCAACGATCCACTTGATTGCGTCGGCATCGTGACAATGGAGAATCCTCCCCGTGAGGCGCTTGTTGACTATGCCGCTACCCTTGCCAGACCATCAGGTCAAAGCGTAGATGACGTCCTCGATTCAATCCTTCAAGGCTTGTCCTTCCCGGCGCACATGAACTCGGAATTGCTGTCCCGCAGGGTTGTAAGCAAGACACTACGTGTAATGAGCCTGAGTGACGCGAATCGATGCGACCCGAATTCTGAACAGTTGCTTTGGAGTCACTATGCCGACGATGCCAAGGGTGTTCGTATACGCCTTGTGATCGACACGGAGTATCCATTGCCGACCCTAACGGATAAAAAGATGTGGTCGGTAAGAAGAGTGTCTTATCCGCAAGACGGCAACCTCCCTCTCTTTGACATGAAGAGCCTCAAGACATATCCAATGGATCAAGGCCTCCTCCAGTTTTACCACGTCTGCGTATTTACCAAAGGCCACGGATGGGCGTACGAGAACGAGATTCGACTGGTGGTGAGTGCCAATGATGGATGTTGCCGCAAGGCAAAATCTCATCCAGAGGATGCCAAAGGCACCTCTGCGGATGTCATTGACATTCCTCGGTCGTGGGTCAAGGGAATAGACTTCGGCATTCAAGTAAAAGAAGGATTGGTTCAAGCATGTGTGCAGCAACTCGTCGCAGCCGGATATGACATCAATTTCAGGTGGGCACGTGTTGCCGCCGGCCAGTACGGATATTCCTATTGGAATCTCGACAAGGACGGACTTCCCCAATGAGAAATCTTCAATACAAGAATCGACTCCTCGCGCCCTCTTGCCGCCCCTTGCGCACGGCCCGACGCGGGCGGCTCGGCGCGGTTGAGGCTCGGGCGAGGGGGTGGGGCGCGGCTGGCGAAAAAAATCATCGGAGGGGTTTTCGGAGAGCGAAAAACCGAGAAAACCCAATAAACACAGGGGTTTGCGCGTTGTGGCACCCCCGGAACGGACAAAAAAGGGTAATAAAAAATTTTCACGAATTTTTGCTTGCCCCTGTTGACAAGCCGAATTATTTGGTTTATACTTCTCACCGCTAAGGCAAATTGTAGAGTGGTTCTGCACAAGTCAAGGCACCGCGCCCGGCGGTTCTGGGCAAAAACAAAGGAAACGAAAAATGAAAAAGTTAATGTTTGCAGCGGCCGTTGCCGCAGCGGGTGGCCTGATGGCCATTGAGTCCGCAAATGTTGTGGGCTATAACCAGAATACGCTTACCGATGGTTCGCTCAACTGGATCTGTAATTCATTCAAGGCGATTGACGGACGTCTCTGGACGCTCGCTGATCTTATCCCAGGCGAGACCTTCTCGGCTAGTACGCTTCAGTTCGCAACTGGAACTGGTGCAACAAAGCAGTTCACCCTTGGTAATGGCGATACCGTGGAAGGCTTCTTTGAATACTGGAGAGAGGACGAGATTGACCCCGATACTCTGCCAGATGGAGCATCTGCCGTAGCTGGATGGTATCTCTGGGATGAGGCTGGCGAAAAGATCTACCTCATGAATTCAATCCAGATTCCTGAAGGCGGCTGCTTCGCCGTCCAGGGACTCGATGGCGCTGGTACTACCATTGGCGGTGCCGGTCAGGTTGATCCGGAAGATACCGACTGTGAGCTTACCGATGGTGTGCTCAATTGGTTTGGCAACTGCTCTCCTGTCGATCTGACGCTGGGGGATCTCGCTGTTAATGCTAATTTCAGCGCAAGCACGCTTCAGTTCGTGACCGGAACCGGCGCGACGAAGCAGTTTACCCTTACAAACGGCGATACGGTTGAGGGCTTCTTTGAATACTGGAGAGAGGACGAGATCGACCCAGACACCCTGCCCGATGGTGCGACAGCCGTTGCGGGATGGTATGTCTGGGATGAGGCTGGCGAAAAAATCTACCTCATGAATTCACTCCCTCTTCCTGCCGGTGCTGGATTTGCCGTGCAGGGTCTTGATGGCGACGGCGCATGCGTCATCGTTCCGAGTGCTCTGTAAGGAATTTCAAGGGAACGGTGGCTGCGAACTGTCGCCGCCCGAGAAAAACAAAAACGGGAACGGCGCGTTGGGGACAACGCGCCCAACCAAAAAACAAGGAAAATGAAAATGAAAAAACTGATAGTTGTTATGGCGGCGGTTGCGATGGCATGTGCCTCGCAGGCGGCGACCATCAAGTGGGGTACCGGCACGGTAAAAGTGCCAGGCACCACTACAAACATGACAAAAACGAACATTGGCCTGTACTTCTGGGCGGAGAACGTTTCCGATCCGTGGACGTCAAAGGCCACGGCATCTGGCGAGGGCGATGCCGTTACCTACGCCATATCGGGCGGAACCGGTGCGAGCGCAACGTACAAGAGTGGCGTTGCCACAATTACTGGTGGTAGTTCGTACAGCAACGGCGATACGGCGTATGGTGCTGTGATCCTTACGTATGACGCCAACAGCGACGGAAAGATCGGCGTGGGCGACTACTACATGACCGGTACTGGTAGCTACACGCTTGAGTCCGACATGGGTGTGACGCAGAACCTCTCGATGGGTTCGTGGACGCAGATTACCGCCTCCTCCAGCGGTGGTGATGTGCCTGAGCCGACGAGCGGCCTCCTGCTCCTCGTAGGCGCTGGAATGCTCGCGCTCCGCCGCAAGCAGAAGTAAGGGTAGTAGTTAGTGCTTAGCGGCTAGTGATTAGTTGCGAAGCATGAACCAGAACGAAGGCCCGTCCGCGTGTGCGGGCGGGCTTTCAATTTCAGGAAGATATGACTTTTACCATCACATACCGCGCCAAGGACGGCGCGATGCGCGAGGAGCGCATTGATGCGGCAAGCCGCGCCGAGTGCGTGGCCGAGTGCCGCAAGTTGGGGATTGCACCCACGAGGATTGCAGAGGGGGGCAGAAGCGGCAAGAGTGCCACTTCCCCGAAGAGCGTACCGTCACGAGCCACCGGTGCTGGGGAAAACGGCAAGCGTACAACAGCAAGGTGGGTGACCGCCGCCGTGTTGATTGCCGCAGCGGTTGCGGGAGGCGTATGGTGGTGGATGGCGGGGCGCGAGGTCGCAGCGCCCCGCTTGGAGAAACCCAAGACAGCAAAGCCCGTGCGAACGACCGAGAAGCCCGTCCGCCAAACGGCGGAGAAACCGCAGAAGCCGCCAGAGCCGCCGAAGGAGGAACCTCGGAAGGTCGTGCCCAAAGGCACGCCCATGTCGGAACGCCAGCCGCCCAAGACCTACCGCGACGAGCGCGGCGTTCTGCGCTACGAGGGCGGCATGAGAGCGCCCGATCCGTCGCGCCCGCGCCACTCCGCAAAGCGTCTTGGGCCAGACCCGCTCAACGACCCCGTGTTCAAGACGCAACCCGAGAACGAGATCGCAATGCTGCTCACGGCGACCCCTGGCGACACGATCCTCACCCTGCGTCGCTACGACGACGCCTTCGAGGCTGAGTTCATGAAGTCCCTCGAACACGACGTCGAGGTGACGGAGGACGACACCCCCGCCCGCGCGGAACTCAAGCGGGCGATGGCGGAGACGAAGAGGGAACTTGCCGAGCGCATGAAGAACGGCGAGAAGCTCTCCGACATCCTACAGGAGACGCGAAGCGAGCTGCGCAGGCTCTCCGACTACCGCCGCAACCTTGAAAAGATGGTGTCCGAGGCGGCGCGGAACCCCGAGCTGGCAGAGCAGGAAGTGTCGGACTACCTGACCGCCGCCAACAAGATGCTGACCGAAAACGGCATGAAGCCGATCAAAAGCGGAATAGTCCGCAAGAACCTCTTGATGAGGCTGAAGAACCAACAGAAGGAGACCTCGAAATGAAGAACATCACCTTTGCCGTGGCGGTTGTCGCCGTCATGGCCCTCGCGGCAGACACGACCGCGCAGGGGGCGGGAGGCGGGCTGTCGGCTCGTGAACGAGCGTACGCCCGCAAGGCGGCGAAGTTCGGCGGGATGATCCAGCGCCCGAACGCGCACCCCGGCAAGTTCGCATTCGTTAACGCGCAGGGGCGCGTCGCCGCGTCCAACCTCACGGAGACTGTGGGGTTCCTGAAGAAGATGCTGCACGCCAACATCGTTCTGGAGGACGGCAAGGCCGTGACGGCGGCCACGGCTGGTTCGGCGCGGAAGGACGCCAAGGCCGACGCGGCTGTGTTCCTCGTGGAGGACAAGGCGATGCCGGACATGATGCTCGTCTCGCCGGAGGGCAGGTGGGCGATAGTGAACGTGGCCGCCCTGGCCGCTGACGGCGCGGCCTCGCAGTACGCCGTGGCTCGGCTTAACAAGGAAATGGTGCGGGCGTTCGCCTACTTGGCGGGTGGCTGCGGCTCGGAGTTCGCGGGCAACCTCATGGATCATATCACACGCCCCGACCAGCTGGACGCCTACTCCGAGGCGCGTCCGCCCATGGACGTTCTGGCGAAGGTGTCGCGCAGGCTGCCGCAGCTTGGCATAACGCCGCAGAGGATGGCCACCTACCAGCAGGCCTGCAAGGAGGGCTGGGCACCGGCACCTACCAACGACGTGCAGCGCACGATCTGGAACGAGGTACATCAACTCCCCTCAAAACCGCTGAAGATTGAATTCGACCCTGCCAAGGGGAAGTGACCCTGTGCCACAGAACGCAAGAAGCCGCGCTCGGTTGGGCGCGGCTTTTTGGTTTGGCATCTATGGGGGTGTGCTTACTTCCCCTGTTTCGGGTCAAACTCAATCTTTATGGGCTTCTGGGGAAGAGAGCGCACCTCGTTCCATATCGCCTTCTGGTAGTCGTTCGTCGGGGCTGGTGCCCAGCCTTCCTGGCA
This sequence comes from uncultured bacterium, assembly GCA_902761035.1. GTDB lineage: Bacteria > Verrucomicrobiota > Kiritimatiellia > RFP12 > UBA1067 > RUG572. The sequence goes on from CACWIW010000001.1 coordinate 24,646, forward strand.
GGCGTCGCGGTAGGTGTAACGTTCCCACCGCTGCACGCCGTAGTTCGGCATGGCGCGAATGGCGCGGTTCAGCACATCGACCGGCGGGCGCGCAGCGGGGAAAAGGTCTAGTTCTTTCGGCGCGGCGATCGGACCCATCAGCGAATTCTCGGACTGCGAATCGCCCGCGTTGAACGCGAACAGGAACGCCCGCATCGCCTCTTTCTGCGTGCGCGCCACCACGAATGGTTCTGCAGCACCGTCCGCCGCCAACGCCGCTACGTTCACAATAGCCCAGCGCCCCTCCGGCGCGACGAGTAGCGTGTTGGGGTTCGCCGCATCGTCCACCACGAACACGCCCGCCGCCGCGCCAGACTTCTTGAGGCGCGTCCCCGCGTCCGCCGACGTGACCGCGCCCTCAATGCGCTCCACCGCGACCTTGATGCGGAGCGGACGCACCAGCGATGACGCGACCTTCACGATGTTGGACTCCGCCACCCGTTTCTGGGCGTTGAAGAACATAACCATCCCCCTGCCCACGCCCGGCTTCATCACGTACCCGCCCGTACGCTCCAGCATCTTCTGGTGCGCCTCGGCGCGGAGGCGGGTCAGTTCCTCTGGCGTGTACTTCACCTTCTGTCGTTCCGGCGGACGTGCCACCGCGCAGAGTGCAAGGCACAGCACCGCCGACAGAGCGGCGGCTTTACCGGTCATAATTGCGTCAATCGCTTTCATTTGCTTTCTCCTTCGTTCTGCACGGGCGCGTCGCCCGCCGTCTCTCTCTTCTCCGCCCGCTCGATCTGGAGCGCGCTGCGTATGAAACTCGATACGTGGATGGGCGCGATGCCGCGCTCCTTCAGCATGACGTTCGCCGCGTCCACGTAGTCCTTCATTTCCTGCGCGGTCAACTCTGGCGTGTCGGATATCTCAAGAAGCTTTTTCTGGAGTTCGCGGCGATACGTCGCCTCGCGGCGCAGCTCGTCCCGCGCCCCCTTGAGGATGTCCGCCAGCTTCTCGCCCTTGGCCATCTTGTCGACAATCTCCCTCTTGACCTCGATCATGCCCTGCTTGAGTGCCTTTTCACGTGGAGTGTCCGTGTCGAGGATTTCGATGGGCGTCTTCAGCGACTCCAGGAACTCCGCCTCGAACTGCGCGTCATAGCGGCGCATCCCGAAGATCGTCGTGCCGGGCTTGACGGCGATGAGCGAGGCGATCTCGTTTTCGGCGCGGTTGCCGAATATGGCGAAGCTCGACTTGTGGCGGAGGTTGCCGTCCTTGTCGTAGCGGACGTTCATGCTGCGGCGCGGGCGGTCGGGGTCGAACACGCGCCCGTTACCCACCTTGTACCGCTTCACGCCCCTGGCATCGACGTAAATCTCCTCGTTTGGGTTGACGGGTTTGGGAGACGGCGCGTTCGTGACTGCGGGTTGATCCCGCCTCTCCAAGGGCTTCATCGGCTTCTCCGCCTTGGGCTTCTCAACTTTGGGCTTGGCGGGCTTTTCCGCTTGGTAGGGCGCGGCCTCTGGACGCGCCACCCACCACCACACGCCCCCTGCAACTGCGACAAGCACTACCGCCGCCAAGATGGCGGCTTTCCCAGTTAGGCGGCGCTGACTGGGGGTGCCGCCATCTTGGCGGCGTTGACCGGGAACGCCTCCGTCCCGGCGGCGACTTGCCCCCTTGCCCTCCACGATCTTCGTGGGCGCAATCCCCCGCCTGCGGCACTCGGCCATGCAAGCAGCACGATCCGCAGCTTCGACGGCCTCTTCGCGCAGCGCGCCGTCCTTGGCGCGGTATGTAACTGTAAAAGTCATCGTTTCATTCTTCCTCTGTCTTCTGTCCTTCGTCTTCAGTCCTTTCCAAATCAGGACTGAGGGCAAAGGACAAACGCCAAAGGCGTGATTCAGGTCTGGTAAAAATTGAAAGCCCGCCCGCACATGCGGACGGGCCTTCGTTCAGGTTAGATGGTCAAACAGCGTTAGACCATCAATCCACTTACGCCCTGCGACGACGGAGGCCGAGCAACGCACCGCCGACGAGGAGCAGAAGCCCGCTCGTAGGCTCCGGCACGGAGGCCGCAGTCCAACCGCTGATGGCTGCGGAAGTACCGCTAGTGCCGCCACCGAGCTGTACTGTTGCCATGTCATACACCGTCTTCGCGGCAGTCTTGGCCGTGTAGTCACCGATGTTCGCGATGTAGTAATCATCGCCGCCCTGCGTCATCGTATAGAGCAACACCGCGTACACGTCCGTGCCATTCGAGTATGTCTTGCCGTCTGTCAGGGTAATCGCACCGTCTGAAGATGTTCCACTCTTGCTGGCGGTCCCGGTCTTATCCTTGTAATCGGCATAGATAGTCTTTGACATTTCGGCATAGCCCTTGTCATCGTATAAATCCTTATACGAATTGAAGGCAGTCTCTGTGATCATCCACAGATAACCGTTCACAGCACCATCTGCTACGTCAGTTGTGGTGAACGCGCCACCAGTACCCGCAGTGAAGATTTCACCCGAGTTCCATTTGACTTGTCCAGCCTGCACCGCAACGGCAACAGCTGTTGCGAGCATAAACATTAGTTTCTTCATTTTCATTTTCCTTTTTTTGTTTTGTTTTTCGCCGAGAGGGTGCCTGTTCCCAGCCACCCAATCCCGTTGAAATTCTTTAGAGGGCGCTCGGAATGATGACAGTCATGTTCTTGTCGCCGCAGTCGATCACGAAGCCCGCGCCAGACTCAAGAACCCAATCGTTCATGTTGTAAGCGTAGTCAGCATCCTGCGAGAGATACCAGCCAGCGCCGTTCGCACCAGCAGCTGATGCAGACACATGGGTAAACACTGCGATGAGATCTTCATCCTCGCCAAGCGTGATGAGCGGATATTCAGCGGGATCAAGGACCATCGTGTTGCCGCCGTCCTCAAGAATCTGAAGTTCGGAGACCTTGAGGTTCGTAAACTGGAGATCGCCAAACGTAATATCGACCGGAGTGCAGTTACCGAAATAGTTGAACGTTCCGCGTTCGACATCAAACTCGAGGTCTTCAGATGAAACCTCACCAGAATCTGTTACAGTCATGTTCTTGTCGCCGCAGTCAACAACATACTGCTGACCAAAAGGCACAATCCAAGAGTTCATGTTGTAGGCGTAGTCACCATCCTGCGAGAGATACCAGCCCGCACCATTCGCGCCAGCAGCAGATGCGGACACATAGGTGAACACGGCGATGAGGTCTTCATCCTCGCCGAGTTCGATAAGCGGGTATTCAGCGGGGTCAAGGACCATCGTGTTACCGCCGTCCTCAAGGAGCTGGATTTCAGAAACCTTAAGGTTCTCGAACTGAAGATCAGCGAGTGTCATTTCGGACGGATCTTTGCCACACGGCAGGAACGTCGCCACGCGGTAATTGAACTCACCACGCGTCAACCCAGTCTGAGTGTAGCCCACAACGGAAGAGGCGCACAAACACCCTGCAAAACCGCGAAGGGCTACATCGGGACGGTGCAGAAACCGTGCAGAAATGTGCCGGGGATGAGTCTATGGACGGTGAAATGGCAACACAATGCGGCAATTGCCGTGGGGGTGTTGCCGACCCATCTTGCAATTCAGCGACGCTTGTGTAAATTGGCTCTATCTTGCCTCGCCCTGTCGTAGTCCTTTAGAAAATCTGCAGCGACCGCGCGAAGATAGGGTTTGATGTTCGGATTGGCACTTATACTCTGAAGAATCAATGGCGCGTGATCAACAAATGGATGAACCCAATTACAGAAATAGTCATCAAGATAACCGTCTTCCCTTGCCATAAGTATTGAGGCAAATGTGGCATCCAAGCCAGTTTGCGCTTTCTCTGATTTAGATTGACTAAAGCAACTGGCAGCATAAAACAAAAAGGTGAGTTGAGTCATGTGGCTTTTCGCGCCCTTGTCGGTGAGACTCACAGCTGTCAGCCTGTAATGTTCACCCAGCATATAAAAGGGGTCGGTCAGTTCGGCCGGCATAACCGGAACCAAATTCGTCGCTACCTGCTGCTTTGCTGGTGCAACAGGCTGTTCTTCTGGAACAATTACCGGTGGCAGTTTGGCTGCATAGCTTTGTATGGACTTCGGCATTTCTGACACCCCCGTCTGATCGTCGAACTCACGCTTTGCTTTCCTCATCGCGTATGATAAACAATTCTCTACGCTTGGCTTTGCCTTTACTTGCAAATGCAACTGCTCTGAAGATGTTTCAAGTTTTGACTTGATACTCTTGAATTCATCTTCCGGCATGCTGAACTGATCCTTAAGGTAAACAATCCTCTCGGAATTGTTGCCCCCTAGCACAGGGACGTATTTTATTACAATGAGGTCGTGAAACTCTGCCTCGCAAGTTCCACCACATGATGCGATTTGATTTATTACGTCCGCGCACAACTTACCTTGACTTCTTCTTGGTAGTCGTTCATACAGGAGTCCATGTGTACCCTGCGACTTTTTCCCCTCGTCGTAATAATCATCCGTCATGTCGAAATAAAACGTGTTCGTCGGGATTGACTTGCCTCCTTCGCCGTTCACCTTGATTTCAAGAATTGCCAATGTTTGAATTGACAAAACTTTCTCCAAACCATACTTCTCACAAGAAATTGCGAGCCCTTTGAGGCGTGTTTCTCCTTCCCCTGAATCTGTCTTGATTTCATGCTCTGGATGTTTGATCGTGAATATCGGCGGATTCTGCAAGGCAAACAAATGCTCTTGAAGATCGTTTGTGCGTTTTGTCTGTTCTGCGCTCCTGTAGTTGGAAATTGCAATAACAACGGTACAAACTGTCACCGCGATAGCGTTAATAGTTGAGACGCCACCCCATTTGCCTAATGACGGTGGAGTGGATTGGGGGAAAGCCTCTTTCATAGAAGAGGGACTCTGCTGTTCGTTCTGCTTCATTTCCATAACCTCGGTTGAAAAGATGGTGATATTGTATCAGATACATCACATCCGTTCAATGCAAAAGCAAAGTTCAAGAATTTCCTGATTTCCAGAACAGCGTCGCGTGGTCGGGGTCGAGGTGGAACATCAGGGCGCGGGCGGCGGCAGCGACCGCGCCTTTGCGGGCGAGCCGCGATCGGCCCATCGCCTGTGCGCCCGCCATGAGGAAGTCGATCCCACCGGTCTCGATGAGACGCGCCGTCACGTCGTCGGCCGACACGCCGCTCTCGGCGGCGAGGTGCTTCACGACCTCCCCGACAAGCCACGCGGGCGTGTATCGTTCCTTTGCCTCTTGCCGCGCCTTGAACGCCGCCCACTCTTCCGCCGTCCAGACCGACTGCCGCTTGGCAAGCGCCTCGGCGCGCTTCCGCCGACGGTACTCGCGGTTGTAGGCCATCAGCTTGTCGTGTCTGCGCTTCTCCCTCGCCAGCTGTTCTGCGGACGGCTCGGCCTTGCCCTCGGCCACCAGCCGACGGTGTTCGCGCCGCGCCGCCTTTGCCGCCTTGTCGAGATCCCTGCGCATCCGCCCGACAAGCCATTCGTCGAGCTTCTTGCGGCTTTCGCGGAGGTAGAGGCTCCATTGCCTGTGCTGCTCGGGCGTCCACTTGCGCTTCTTCGTGGGAAGTCCCATGCTCCGCCGCGCTATTTCCAAGCCATTCTTGTACGCCCTCACCTTGTACGCGAACTTCTCATACGCCTGTTCGAGCAGGGCTTTCCGTTCGGCGGCCTCCGCCTCCCGCGCCGCCTGTTTGGCCTGTTTCGCCGCCTGACGCTCTGCCTCGCGGGCCTTGCGCGTTGCCTCGCGCTGCGCCTCCGACGCCACACGCGCGGCCTGTGCCGCCTCCTCGCGCATCCGCCGCTCAAGGTCGTCGTCCTCGCCGCCGCCAAGGCCGACCGTGCCGCTTGGCGGCTCGACGGGCGGGATGATGAAGGATGGCTGACTGGGCGCGGGTGCGGGTTCGGGTCCGGCGGTTTCCCCGTTCCCCATTTCCCGTTCCCCGTTCCCCATTCCCCGTTCCCCGCGCTCCGCCTTGGCGGCGAGATACGCCGCCCGGTTCGCCTCGCGTTCGGCGGCGAACGTCTCGCGGGCGTTGCGTACCTCTGCAACGCGGGCGGCCTGCGCCTCTTCGCGTTCGCGGACGCGCTTTTCGCGGATGGTCCGCGCGGCCTCGCGCTTCCGACGCTCCGCCTCCTCGCGCTTCTTCTTGCGCCTCGCCCTCTGCTCGGAGCATTTCTCCCGCGCCACTGTGAGCCAGTACAGGTTCTGCGCCCTGCGCTCCTCCGCCGTGCGCGGCTTCGCATCGATGTCGCAGCCGAACCGTTCGATAGCGTCCCGGCGTCGTCTCTCCCGCTCCAGGCGTTTCGCCTCCTCCCGCAGCTCCCGCTGTCGCTCCCTGGCCTTGGCGAGCGCGGCGAGACACCTCTCGCGCCGGGCAGCGGCGGCTTCGCGTTTCCGCTTCGCGGCCTCCTTTGCGCGCTGGTAGCTCTGGCGGCGGAGTTCGCGCACCCTCTCGGCGTGTGCCTTGCGCCACTCCCTGTTGCATTCGTTTTCGTACCGCTTCCGAGCCTCCGCCTCCTCCAGCGACATCTCCAGCGGCACGGTTCCGAGCGTGAAGCCGTAGCGCTCCTTCGCGGTAATCCGCCGTTCCTCGTGTCGGACGCGCCTCTCCTCCTTCGCGGCGACCTCTGCGGCGATCTCCGCTTCCGTCGGGACGCGCCCGAGCCGTTTCTCCAGCCTTTTGCGGAGATGCCATGCGTTCATGTACGCCCGACGCTCCTCCACGGGCTGCTCCGCCCTGTAACGTCGCTGCCAGTCGCTCATGTAGCGGCGGCGTCCCTCTTTCTGCTCCGGCGTCCGACAGGGCACGCCGAGGCGGAATCCGTACTTCGCCTCGACCTCTCTCTGCTTCGCCCTGAACGCCAGGAACCGCGACGGCGTGAGGTCGCTCACCGTGCAGTTCGGAGGGTGCTTCCGCTCTCGCCGTCCGCCGGCTTTTCCGTTCCATGAGATCTCACCCGTCATGCCAAGTCCCTCCCTCCAGCATTGATGGCCGAACTGCGTTCGGCCATTCCCTCCACGGCCCGGTAGTAGAATTCCAGCGCCTCGACGGCGTCTCCTACCCGCCCACGGAGGAGCGAATCCGCGTCCCTGCGCGGCACGGGTGGAATCGCCTCCACGCTCCGCATGAGCCAATCGACAACGCCGTCGTCGAGGAACCGCGCCATCACGCGCTGGCGGCTCATCCCGACGCGCTCGGCAAAGCGGTTCACCGTGTTTTCGAGGAAGTACGACCGCCGGGTGGCGCGTCCCTGCTCGCGCACCGTCTCGTGCATCAGGCGCATCCGCGCGGCGACAGCCTCCTCGCGGTTCTCCCCGCCCGCGCAAGGATGCCAGCGCACGATCCTGTCCGGGAACTGGTAGCCGCGCAGCGCCCCGCCATCCTCCCACGGCCTGCGCCCCGGCATGGTCCAGAACCTCGCCCGCCGGACGAGCCGCTTGCCGGTCTCCGTCGTTACCCCCACGCCGCCGGGATGATCCGGCTGCCGGTTCAGCACGATCATCGCGTCGTGTTCGACGATCTCGCGGCAGATTACGTCCTCGTCGATGTCCTCGTCGCGCTCGAAGAACACGATCCTCCCGCAGGGCGCGCCCGCCAGCCCGAGCGCGTCCTCCGGCGTCGTGCCGACGACCTCGTGCGGGCCGGCGAACCGCCAGCCGCGCCCCCACAGCGTGACCATCGTATCGGGTGCGTCGGCGTAGGCGCACACCGGCACCTCCAGCCAGCACTCCTTCTTGACGCGGCTATCCGCCGTGCCGGGCGCGTGGATCGTCATCTCGCCCTTGCGCAGCGGTATCCTCGCGCCCGCCTTCGGAACCGCCGTCAGCACGTCGAAGTCGTCCTCGGACATCTCAAAGGCGCATCCCCAGCTCCCGTGCGCGTTCGTGTGCCAGACCTCCGGCATCCCGTCCTCGTTGATGCGCATCCCGTTGACGGCGATTCTCTTCATCGAGGCGATGGCCTCGTGCGCCTCCTTCCATTTTGGCCAGACGCGGAAGTGCAGCTTCAGCCGGTGCATCCACCGGCCGATGTACTTGCACGTCTCTGGTTGGAGGGAGTTTTCCATCTTCCTTTCCCTGTTCCCTATTCCCTGTTCCCTATTCCCTGTTCCCTGTTCCCTCACCCCTGCTTCGCGTTCAGGTAAACATCCAGCGCGTCAATCGCGTCCTCCAGGGCGATGGGAACGCCTCGTTCCCACAGTTCCTGCAGGAAGCGGTAGCCGCCGTTCGCGACGAGCTTTGACGTCCCTTCGAGAAGGGATGTCTTTTTCTGCTGGCACCACCGGCGGACGCACTTGCCGATCCATTGGTTTCGCTGGCGGCGGTTGAGCGTGGGCAGGTTCGATGCCGCCCCGCCGTCCTCGCCCCAGCCGCCGAGTCGTACCGCGTCGGCGTTCGCCGCCTCGACTGCGGCGAGCTTGCCCTCGCGCCGGAGGGCGTTCTTCTCCGCGCTCCGCCCCGTGAGCGGCGCATCGACGTGGGGGTTGGCGCGTTCCACGCCGTCCGCGCCCACGACCGTCGCGGGTTCGACCACCTCGGCGGCGGCCCGGTCCCCGCTCTCCGCGCCCTGCGCCCCGTTTCCCGCGTTCTGCGGGCTTGGCTGGGCTGGTGCGGGCTGTGGCGGCGGAAGTTGCCGGAACGCGGCAGCGGCCGCCTGCGGGGCGAAGGAGGGGCGCATCCGGCCGATGTCCGGCGGCGCGACCGCGCCCTCGCTCACGTCGCCCGTCTCGCTGATGGACGGGATTGCCTCGACCGCCTGTTGGAGGGCGGACACGTTCTCGTGGTAGTAGTGGCGAGTCATCGCCGTCGATTCGTGTCCGACGATGGCCTGGACGATGTGCAGGGGCACGCCTGCGTTGGCCGACATCGAGACGAACGTGTGGCGGAGGCTGTGGAACGTCGCCTCCGGGGCCTTGTGGGAGCGTCCCTCGACTTCCACGGACATCACGATGCCCGCGTTCTTGAATATCTTTCCGATGCGGTGGTGGACGCGCCCCATCCCTTTCGCCCCGACCGCCGCCCACGCCCCGACGGTCGGAAGCACGTAGCCCGTCCGCTTATCGACTGGCGTCTGCATCAGGAGGTCGGCCAGCACCTTGTGGATCGGGATCGTAACGGGACGCCCCTTGCGGTACTTCTTGGTCTTCTCCGGGATCTTCTGGATGATCGAGCGGACGATGTCCACCTCCGACCACGTGAGCTTGCAGCAGTCGCCGAGGCGCATCCCGGTGTACATCGCGATGCCGAAGAGGGTGCGCCATTCAGGCCCCTCGCGGGTGGCCACGTCAACGAGCCGCGCCAGCTCCTCCACGGTCAGCTCACGCCTCGTGTGCGAGTCGTCAGCGCGGAGGGGGAATCCCTCCCAGGGGTTCGACTTCGCCGCCGCCTTCTCCATGATTGTCCTGTGTACTTCGCGGAGGACGCACAGGCGGTTGTTGTACGTGGATGCGGACGTGTCCTTGCGGAGGTAGTTCAGGTAGTTCTCGGTGTGGTACCGCGTGATGTGCCTCACCTCCGTCACCTCCGGGAACACCCGCGCCATGTAATCGACGAACATCCGGCACACCTGGCTCTTGCCGTCCATCGTCGAAGAGGCGAGGTCGCGCCGCATGGGCGACCTCTCGTACTCGCCCCATGCGTCCGCCAGCTTCATCTGCGGCCCCTCGGCCTCCCGCATCTCGGCAAGCTGCCGCTCGGTCATCACGGCGGCCTGAATGTTCTCGAAAGTCCTCGCGGCGTCGTCCTTCACGTAAGGGGCGAGGAACCGCTTCGCGAACTGCTCCGCCTCCTCCCGGTCCCGCGTCCCGGTCGATTTGCTGACCCGCTTCCCGTTGATCAGACACCGCACCGTCCAAATGCCCGTCTTCTCCAACTGGAGACCACCCAGCCCCTTGCTGCGCCTCCGCCTCGTCTCCTTTGCCCGCTCCTTCCGCCCAGCCGGTTCCGAACTCCCGCCCGCCCCCGAACTCCCGCCAGCCGATCCCGAACTCTCACCAGCCCCCAAACTCCCGCCAGCCGGTTCAGTTCCACCGCCCCGACTTGAAAGGGCGGAATCTTCACCCCCGCCGTTGGCAGGGAAAATCATAGAGTGTGTTTCGCCAGACTGGTTTGTCGCCACCATCGAACCTTCCACAACTGGTCTAACGTCACAATTTACGTCCTGCCCACCCTGGGCGGACTGGTTTACCGCCACAGCTCCGTCATCACCATACTGGTTTATCGTCACCGATGGCGTTTTCGGCGACTGGTTTATCGTCACCGAACCGCTTTCTCCCGCCGCTTCCACACGGGCTATCTGCGTACTGTCCGTTTTCATGTTGCTTCCTCAAACCTAATTTCGCGCCGAGAGGCACAAAAAAAGACGTCCGAAGGCCCGATTGCCCTCAAAACGCCGCACATAGTACAGTATAAACCAGTATGAGTCAAGGGGTCACATTCAAATTCCTTTGATTTTATTGGGGTTTCTGCGTCTCGTCTAGTTTTAGCCGACCGTGTTGGCGGACTCAATCGCGCCTACTGCGCCGCAGAACGCCGCGAGCGCTGTTGCAATCATAAGTTTCTTCATTTTTCGTTTCCTTTTCATTCCCCAGATTGCTCTGGGTCGTAGAGTTGGGAATTGCATCAGTTGATCCTTGGGTCGTGGGCGTGATCCGATCCCTGTCGGATGACGTTGGTCACGAATGTCCGAATCGCCTTCTGTCGTTCCTTTCCTCTACTTGTTTTTGCTTTCCCTTAGCCGCACACGCGGTTTATCGGGCGTTCTCGAACCGTCGGAGGCTTTGCATGTGCCTAGTCTGGTCTTTGAATGGCGCAAGTGTATCATATTGTCGGGCGGAGCGCAAGGGGGTTTTTGAAAAAAGTTGAAAAAAGTTTTTGGGGGGAGCGGGCACCTTTTGCCTGGCCTTTTTCGAACCGAAAGGCTTTTGCGGGGCGCTTGGCCTTGTGCGAAGCGTGTGCGGGCCGTTGGTGCGCGACGGGGCGCGCACTGCAAAACTGCTCCGCGCGCAGCCGATGGCGAAGCAATTGCCTTGTCTTTCACCCGCAGGGCCTGGCCGCGACGGAGCGCGGCCCTCCCATGTTGCGGGCGCGGAGGCCCGCTGGGGATTTGCGGGCGTGGAAGCCCGCCACCCCGAATGTGGGCGGCCCTACCGCCATGCGGGCGGGCAGTGGATGAAGCGGTCGCCGCGCTTTCCGTAGGGGATTGTGTCGGGCAGTTGGCATTGCGCCGGAAGGTCGCGGGGTGTTTTGATAGTACGAGGCCGTCATCTTCAAGTTGACACTGAAACTTTCATGCGGGTTAAAAACACAAACTCGTTTCCCGAGCTTGTCACGAACGGCTTCTATTGTGCCAACCTGATCTGTGTCTCCAGTGAAAAGGAAGAAACTGTCGGCCATATTCTGGAAAGCATCAAGCATTACGGCGACGGAAAAATTGACATCCGAACGTTTCTCTTCAAGCTTGACAACGGGGACGTAGCCATTGATAACGACATCGCATGTGCGGCACCGATGTTCAACAACCGGAGCAAGCGTCTTGTTCTTCGCGTAGAATCCCTGTACAATCGTTATCAGTGGCATTGCCGATAAGGCCTGCAAGTAAACCTTCTGGCGATCTACAGCGTCAGCATCGTGAGGATACGTCTTGATTGGGGCCGTAAAGTACTTGATGCCGACAACCTTCTGGTCAGGACGAAGGAACCATTTGACAAAAGCAACAAGATCGAGCCACTTATACGGCGTTCCCTTAAGAAGGCCGTAATACAGATTGTAACCATCAATATAGGCAATGACGCGTTTCATGTCTCTCCTTGAAAATGCGATGACCTCAACCTTGCGATTGAGGTCATGCTCCGCTTAGACCGAGTCTGGCGGGTTGATGGCAGTAGCTTATCAAATCTCGGCGTGTGGCACAAGGCCGCGCGCGGAAAAGTTTTTGGCAAGTAGTGAAAATGTTGCCAATGTGGAAATGTTGCCAATGTGGAAATGTGAAAGTGTGGAAATATGCAAGTATGGAAATGTGGAAATGGAATGGGGGACGGAGTGGAAATGTCATTGCCGCGCTTGGTTTTTGCGTGCGGTGATGATGCTTGCAGAAAAGATGTGAGATTTTCACTCTCATTTCCACACTTTCATATTTCCATATTTTCACACTTCCACAATTTCACATTCAAATCGGCCGAGCTGGCGTTAATCTTTACGGACATAGGCCGTTCCTCGGCCATTCCCGACTTTACGAATAAAACCATCGTCCAACAATTTCTTCAAGGTCATTTCAACCATCGCAGTGCTGATGTCAGGGCATTTGGAGAGGATGTCGCGCTTCGTCACCTTGCCAAGCGTTGCTTTCACAACGGCGCGTATGCGATCCGCCTTGCTCATGCGGGCGGTGACAAGTCCTTCGACACGTGATTCCAGCTCACGATATGCTTTTAGGATGACGCCAAGCGTGTATTCCACATACGGTTTCATGTCGCATCCGTTCTCGTGCCAATGCGCCGAACTCGCCTGCAATGCCTCGTAGTAGTCGGCCTTTGACTCCTCGATGAGCATTTCAAGACTGATGTACTTACCGACCATGAAGCCGGAGCGGTAAAGGAGCAGAAGTGTCAGCAGCCGACTCATGCGGCCATTGCCGTCATGGAACGGATGGACACACAGGAAGTCGAAAATGAACATCGGGATAAGCATGAGCGGGTCGAACCGCGCATCGTCTACAGCCCTACGATATGCTGCACAGAGGGAATCCATCGCAGCCGGGGTTTCGACAGCGCTTGCCGGGCGAAAGCGAATGGACTTGTTGCCGGATGCATCCGTCTCTTCAATGACGTTGTCGTTCAGTTTCCAATGTCCGCCAATGCCCTGCGGCAGTTTGGAATAAAGGTCTCGGTGAAGTTGGAGCAGGATGTTTGGGGTGATGGAGATGAAGTCGTGGCTTTCATGGATGGTCTTGAGGACGTCCCGATAGCCGGCGATTTCCTGTTCGTTCCTGTTTCTCGGAATCGTCTTTCGCGACATAAGTTCCCTCATTCGCACATCGGTCGTTGAAATGCCCTCAATGCGGTTTGACGAGGTCGTTGACTGTACCTTCGCGACTTCCATTAATGCATTCAGCACGTCTGGCTTGGCATTTAAATAGAGTTCCTGCTTGCCCTTAAACTCATGGATCACGGACAGCAAGGCCGTGATTTCTGGCGTTAGCAGTTTCACAGGAGCGTTCTGGTAGTCGAAAATGTGCATAAAGTGTCCTTTTTGATTTGCCCATAGTATAGCACAATCTGCCTAGTCAGGCAATGCTATTATGCAGATTCCTCGGTGATTAGGTCGTTGTTTCTTTGCGAGAATAAGCTATCGTCCGTCTTCATCCTTGTTCCTAAAATTGCTAAGGCCCCGGTCCTTTCGGACCGGAGCCCCGCTCCGCGTTGGCAGAACCGTGCGGCTGGATAAGAGTCCATCAAGGGGTTCGGCAGGTAGTTTAGCACATCTTGGGTAGCGGCGCAAGGTCGCGCGCGGAAAAGTTTTTGGGGGTGTGGAAAATGTTGCCAATGTGGAAATGTTGCCAGTTCCAATGTTGCCAATGGCCAATGGGACGGGCACGGAGGCCCGCTGGGAAGTGAGCATGAAGGCATGGTTTCCACGGTTATACTTCCTTACGTCTAGCGCAACTGTGAATGATTTTATTGTCGCCACTCCGTTCCCATGAGGGACTTGAGCCATTTCTTACGGAAGTTGCCGATGTTTCCGAAGAAGCGGGTCTCCGATTTCGACAGGCAACCGTCGTGCCTCAATTTGAACGCGAGGCGGTTCATTGTGCAAACGTAGTCCGCCATCTGGAAAATTCGGGAGATCACGGGCATCTTTATGATCCTCACATCATGAAAGCGTTCGGCGAATATCTCCGTGATCAACTGCAAGAGTGGACGTTGTCCCTTGTCGTATGATACGGACATCTGCGAATAACGCATGAGGCGTTCCTCGTTCGCGGATAGGAATGGCTCTATCGTGCCGCGAAGCCTTGCGACCGTATCGCTCTCGGTGTCGCTCGGCCGCTTCTCTACAAAGAAGCACTTGTGAGAAAGTCCGCTCTTCCTTACGAAGGCGGAGAAGCACGACATCATCTTTCGCCGTGTCGCGAGATCTATTCCGTGGTACTCGCGTTCGCCGCGCACCGCCGGACTTGAATGGATGCAGTGCTCTTCGAGTCCGATGAGCGAAAGGCGGTATTCCAGTTCGCTTATGTGCGAAAAGAGCAGGCAGGTCGTTTCGTGGAACACCATGGTGACGATGTAGTATGGGCATCGGGCGTCGAACTGTCCGAAGTCTCCCGATTCGTCAATGAATATCTCGATTCCGCTTGCCATGTCTCCATAAAAAACGGCGGGAACTTTCCCGCCTTAGGGTGGACCTTATACGCCAGCCCACGGGGCGGTTCCTCCAACCAGGGGAACGGAAGACAGTTTACCAAATTCCAGAGCGTGGTGCAAAGGGCACGTGCGAAAAAGTTTTTTTTGGGGGGTGGGCGGGATGAGTTTTAGCCACAAAGAACGCAAAGGTCGCAAAGGTGGGTGGGGGAACGGGGAATGGGGTGGATTTTAACACAGAGGCACAGAGACACGGAGTCACAGAGGTGCGGTAACTTCTCTGTGCCTCTGTGTTTATTTTCCACCTCGCGGCCGGGGTTAGTGATTCGTGGTTAAAGGTAGCTTTGGCTTGCTTGGCATGTCGTCGAATCCTCAAAAAAAGAATCCTCACCGATAGAATGACCCGCCGAAGCAGGTTCACCCGGTGAGGCGCATGGAAGTAGTGTACCAAATCCTAGAGCGCGGCGCAAGGCTGCGCGCGAAAAAAGTTTTTACTGCGGCGAGTTTTTACTGCGGAAGAACCTCTCCAATGCATAGGCAAGCAATCCCTTATGTATAAGCATTCAGTTCCTTATGCATAAGCGTTTGATTCCTTATGCATAAGCGTTTGATTCCCTATGCATAAGGAATTGATTCTCTATGCATAAGCGTTTGTTCGGCTATACATGGCCGTCAGTGTAGCTCTGACGGTGAAAGAACGTCGTTGGTGATACCCACACTTCAACCGTTCCACGCCGTAATATTAAGGATACGGATCACTATTCCACCCGTGTTACCTTACCAACCACTTATCCGTCACAAAGGACAGTGACCGACCCCAAATCGGGACACGTCTTTTTAACCTAAAAAACGCAGTTGAAACGCTTGCACGTACTTGATTTAGCCGCAAAGAACGCAAAGGGGGATTAGTGTTAGCAGCAAAGATCACAAAGGGCACAAAGCTCTTTTCCCAATGCATTGCGGTCGAAACACGCGCTGATCGTACAAGCGCGCGTGATGTGAGACAAAAGGGTTTGGAAACAGGATTTTATGTGTAGCGAGTCCTTTGGCGTCTGCAACGACGCAGGGCGAGAGAGGCTAGGCCGATCAAGAGCAACATGCCAGATGATGGCTCCGGGGCTTGCATACGCTTGTTTTTAGCAAGCTTGATAGCCTGTGGCCGCTCACGCATGATTGTGCCAGAGACGTGTATAGGTTTTCGCGGAGCTTCAGACTCTGACAGGCCCATAGCCCGTGCGGCTTCTGTGTTGATATCGATAAGCTCGTATTTGCCAAGGCCAACCCATTGACCATAGAGGTGGTTACTCGTGAACACTTCTCCATCTTTCTCTTTTGTCCTGGTGCGGAAGACATCAAGGTAAGGTAGTGCGTGGCCAAGGCCAAAGAACGTTCCCCACTCCATCGGTTCGGCATTCTTCGTTCGGTAGTTGAGTGAGTATGGCGCGAGATAGCCGCGCGAGGTCAGTAACGTAAGGTATTGTTCAAGATCGTGCTTTGGCATCTTCCGCAGTTTGCAAACCCTTTCTGGCGAGAAGAAGAACAGGCGACCGCCGGTCTTGCGCAAATTGGCAATGTCCTTCATCGCTTGCGGGTACGCCCAGTAAGCCGGAGAAGATGCTATTAGCAAGTCGGCCATTTCGGACATCCTTTCGTAATCCTCATTTGACATGGCATCGTCTATCAGGACAGGATAGATTCGGTGTGCGTTCAACCATACGTTGCTTTCGATATATATTTGAGTTACGCTGCCGTCCTTGGGGAAATAGCTCGCGATAAGTTTGTTGGCGCACCGTGCGTTCATTACTGCATTCGAGAAGTCCATTCTCTTCCACGCTTGAAAGGCATTATAGGCAAGGAAGTCGAGTTCGAATGAGTTCAGAAGTTGCGGAATCGGCTTCGCCGGCTTGCTTTCACAACTTTCGACGACATCCGTGACAGTTGTTTTGCCCATGACAGCGGTTATGGTCTTCTCGATGTCTTGCGCCAAATTTACTCCATGCAGTACTTTGTCGTTGTTGCCATCAGAGTTCGATGAATTTCCGAGTGACGAATTGCTACATACTACACCAATAATGAGACCTGCGATGGTGACTGCTAGAGTTGTTAACGACACCCAATTACCGAATAGGCGATGTCCCACTATGTTGAGGGTTATAGTCTTAATGCAAGTCTAGACGCCGTTCCGCTCTGGCTTTTTATGACTGCGGATTTTCTATGTCGTTTTCTACTCATTTCACCGACTCTGCAAACATGGCATTACGAATAATTGCGGCCACCTCGTTTTGTGTCCAGTAACTAGTGTGTGCATCAATGAATGAACTTCCAGATTCAACGGAAATGTTCTCGACATCATGGAACATAGTGTCGGGCAACTCACCCTTCAAAGCAACTGGATCCCCTTTGTCGTATATGTTAATCCATTTAATTCCGGGCAAAGATAACGTAGTGGGATCTGCTGGCCCAACCTCGCCTTCTTCTGCCAAACGGACGTTCGTAACCCATTTCAGGGGCGAGCCCATTGTTATCAACGTCTTAATATTGAGAGGGGAATTGGCCTTCAGATTTTCTCTGGCGACGTCATAGGCGATCACCGAACCAAGACTGTGGCCTATTAGCACCACGCCATCGGTTTTCTCCATCGCCTCTTTGATTTTGTCCGTTACGACTTTTCTGATTTTCGTACCTAGTGGCTCGCCGAGGTACAGCGGCAGATCGAGACTAAGGTCAAGGAGCCTAGTAGCGGTGTCATGTATGATAATGCGAGACATCTGGCCGAGCATATAACCAAGGCGTGGCCAGAGCCTCTGCCACCAATGTGTTGCCTCTGCCAATTTCGAGTCGCGCCAATAGCTTGTCCTGTCATACAAATCCATCACTTGCAGAACGACATCCTGTATCTTGTCATCGGCGGCGTTAGTGACGTGTTCCCAAACGGCCTCTTTCCAGAACCTCTCTCGTTCCGCTTGTGACTCCACGGGATAAACCAACTTCGACAAAGGCGTTGAGAACCCTTGTTGTTGTGAACCTCGGTTTGCGCAAATGCCGTGTACAACTACGGCGGCATATTGAGGTCGCTTGATGTTTTCGGCATCGCCCATGCCTACTCCTCTCCTATGGTGAGCCGTCTTTCAGGTACAACTGTGGCGACATACTTGAAAACGGTTTTCGTCTTACGCTTGATACCATTTGCACGGAGTCTGTTCTCCACCATGAAAGCGGACGGCATAATAGAGCACTGGTCGGGGCTTACGCCTTTGACGAACATTAACTCCCTGACGGCATCTTGGGGAATCTGATCGCGAATCAACTGTTTGTCCGAAGGGAAATATAGGTCTAACGTGTTATCGATCACCTCATCAAGAGTGTAGAAGGGAATCGGAAGTTCTTCAAGCCCCGTCAGTTTCTCGTCATCGGCGAGTCCAAGCAAATCTCTCCAGTTGCGTGCGTAATCTGTAGCCCATCCTTTGGTGGCAAGTGTTGTGCTTGAAAGAGGGAAACATACGGCGAGAGAGAACACAAGCGTTGACCATTGGACGCAGTTCAGTTTGAAGTCGAACAAGGTTGACCGATCATCAGGAGAGTGTTTAATGCATTCCGTTCCGATTTCGGCTAGCGCCTCGACCGTGGTGAAGTCAACGGGATCGGTATCCATTTCTTTGCACGGGAAAATGACAGGTTGCACAATCCTTTTCCACCTCTTCACCTCCGCCTTGAGTGCGGTTTCCTTTTTGGGGGGTATTTCGTAATTGGCCAACGAGGCGCGGTAAATGCCAAGGGCGGCGTTGTCGTAATCCTCGTAAATTGGTCTGTCGCGTGGCACTCTCGGACCCGTTTCATTGAATATTGACGTTTGCATGGGGCAACCGCGATTACCCGCATAACCAAGCTCAGTGTGAGACACGCGGCCTTTGAGAATCCCCAAGGCTATTTCCGGTGTCATTGCACATGGCCATGTAATGTGCATTGGTTCCCTAATGTACCCAATCAAATCGCCATCCTGCACGAGATTGACAAGCTCGGCGTTACTCGCGTCATTTGGCATGAGTCGTGCAATATTGCGTCCGTCGTCTGTCGCCCCTACAGCGTCTGGAACACGATACGACACCCCATTCACCGTTATGGACGAATACAGAAAGGAATCCTGTTTCATTCTGTATGGCCCGATGTAGTCTATTTGATCTTTCATTGCTTTTTCCTTTCACGTTTCGGATGATTTCACATCCCCAAGAGACCACGCAGCCGCTCGGTGATGCCTGAAAGATACGGATTCGTCTCCTCCACGCGCGCGGCGACGGCGACGAGATCGGCGGCGGACATGAAGTCGCGCTCGACGAGTCGGCGCAGCGCCTCGAACTCCCACAAGACGCGGACGCCGTTCGCGTCGCAGTTCTCGCGAAGGCGCTTGTCATTCGACCACACGGTGTAGCCGTTGTCTTTGGCCATGAGGAGAAGCGAGCGGTCGGGATATGACAGCCGCTTGTCGTGGTACGCGGTGACGCGCTCCATGAGCGCGATCTCCACGGGGAGAATCGTGATTCCGAGGTCGGCGATCTGGCTTTCGGTGATGACGGCGCTCACCTCGTCATAGACGATGCGCGGCAGATATACGGCGGCGAGGTCGTGTCGGATGAGGTCGCCGACAAGCCCCAGCGCGTTCGCGCTGAGCAGGTCGATGAGGACGTTCGCGTCCGCAAGGAGGATTTCGAGCCTCCCGCTGTCGGGCGGGGCGGCGCTCATTCGGCGGCCTCCCTCGCCCACTCGTTGACGAGCGTTCGCGTTTCGAGGAGCGATTTGCCGATGAGTTCGGCGAGACGCGGCATCGTGATGTCGCCCGCGACGAACGCCTTGCGGGCGAGGCGGACGAAGCGGGCGGACTCGATGCGGAAGTCCGCCGGACACGCCTCCTCGTGTGCGGGGAGCGTGCGGCCGAAACGGCGGATGTAGTTCTCCTTGAACCAGTTGCGATACGGCGGCACGGTCTTTTTGCCGGAGGTCGCTCGGTAGCGTTCCTCCAGGCAGTAGATGACGGTTAGGTAGCTCACGGTGAAGATGCGCTTCACTGCGAGAATGCGGTCGAACCATAGACGCCCTTCGGTGTTGTCCCATGCGGAGTTGAACTCCGCCGTGGGAATCAGCATCCCGGCGGCAAAGGCGTTTGCCTCCTTCTCGCGTCGCTTCCTCGCCTCTGGGGAATCGTCTGCGTCACCCTCCTGGTGGTGCATCAGCAGATGGCCGGTCTCGTGGCAAAGCGTGAAGAGCTGGCGTTCGCCGGGGACGGCCTCGCCGTTGTTGACCGCGATCCCGCACGAGCCGTTGGGGAGCTTCAGTGAGAAGCCGAATTCGCTGGAAAGAGAAAACGCGAAGGACAGGAACTTGACGCCGTTCGCCTCCAGCGCCTCGCCGAAGCGGCGGACATTGTCGTACCCTTGCCGAAACAGACAGTTGCGGACTTCAGTTCCGAATGTACGGGCCTCTTCAACCGAGGCGACGTGCTTTTGCATGGAGAGGAGTTCGGAACTTTCGATCTTCTCGCCAGTGAAAGATTCAAGTTCCGCATAGTCTTCGAACTTCCTTTCCGCATCGAGGATCATCTGGTCGAGGCTGGCGCGTTCCTGTTGTGAATAGACCTTCTTATGGCGGAAGAGCGGTGCGGACTGGCGGTCGGGGCTCTCCAGCAAGGCGGCGGGGGTAATGCCGAATATGCGGGACAGGCGGTAGAACACGTCGTCGGTTATCGTCGCCTTGCCGTTCTCATACTTGCTGAAGGTAATGCGGCTCACGCCGATACGATCAGCCATCTGGCCTTGGTCAAGGCCGAGAATCTGCCTTCTGCGGCGGATATTTCTGGCAAGTATGTCTTTCATTTTGTAAAGTCCTTTTTCTCTGATGTGGGTGTATTATACATAAAACCCATGACATTCGCAAGTGGTATTTTGAAATATTTTTATCAATTCAAAATGTGCTTTACAAATAATTAAAAAATAATAGCGATTTCTTTTTGTGCGTCAGTGTGGCAAAACTGGTCAGCAACTGTTTTGACTGGTCAGCAACTGTTTTGCCACTTCTCAAACGGCGCAAAGGTGGTTCGTAGTTAGTGGTTGGTGGTTCGTGATTCGTGGTTGGTGGCAAATGGGCGCGGGCGAGTTAGCCCGCGCGCATAAGCAAGTTGTTTTCAAATGGTTGTTTCCATTCAAAAAGCGGCAGTGGGCGCAATTGGGACGCCGCCAAGCGCTTTGGGATTTGGAAACAACCATGACAACTTTCAACAACAACTTTATCCTTCGGGCACACCTTGAACAGTCCGATGGCAAAACTTGTGGTTGGTGGCAAATGGGCGCGGGCGAGTATGAAGTTTACCATTCCTGCGGTTTGTGGAATATGCCGTGTGCGTCTGAAAGCTCATCGGGGAATTGACTTGCGGCAAGATCAGATTCACGAATCCGCTTGTAGAACGACGCGGCATCGCGTAGAGCCCTACAGTCGACTTTCTGCGGATTCACCACGCCTACGGTCTTTGAGAAATCGGCGCGAATCATCTCCACGGGAGTTTTCAAGTCGGAATCGCCAGACACGAGAACGGCGCAATCGTATTTGTTTTTGAATGCATCAAGCAACATGTGTGCGGCTATGTTGACATCAGAGCCTTTTTCCTCGGTCTTTATTACGCGAACAAACGGGTTTTGTCCGGGTTGTGGGCTGGCGAGGCGCATCGTTATCTCATGCGAGAGGTATCGTCCGTAGATGCATTGGGCGTTCAAGGTTGCAAGGGCGCGCAAATAGATGTTCTGGCGGATCGGCTGGCCTACGTTTCCGGGGCGAGGGAATACACGAGCAGTGAAATACTTGATTCCGATTATGTCATTGCGCGGCGAGAGTATCTTCCGCAACAGCGCGCTGACATCAAGCCACTTGTACGGGGTGCCTTTCAGCGCTCCGTAAAAGAGATTAAAGCCATCGACATATACTATCGTTTTCATTTGAGCCCTTCATAAAAAGCGAGGGCCGTTCCCTGCGGAGCGGCCCTGCACCCGTTCGCCGAAGCTATCCGGGGGTTAGACGGGGAACAGTGTAACAAATCCCTGAGAGTGGCGCAAGGGGTAAAATAAAATAAAAATTATTGAAAAGTTTTTTTTGGGGGGGCGGTGGGGGCGGTGGGGGCGGCTCGCCGGGACGGCTCGCCCCACCGAGGCCGCGACGGAGCGCGTGGAAATGTTGCCAATGTGGAAATGTTGCCAGTTCCAATGTTGCCAATGGCCAATGGGGCGGGCGTGGGACGTGCGAAGCAGTTCCCTTTCCCGTGTGTGGGACGGGCGCGGCTCGCCGGGACGGCTCGCCCCACCGACGGAGCGCGGCCCTCCCATGTTGGGGGCGCGGCTCGCCGGGACGGCTCGCCCCACCTGGGGCGGTGGATGGTGCAGTCTTTGGCATAGTCCTTGGCGTGTGCAAAGGGCGCAAAGAGGGATGGGGATTCAGATTTCCTTTGCCATGATTTTTCTTAAGACGTTACGCTTGAAGTCACGCGGTCCGCCAAAGAAACGCATTTCTGACTTGCTGAACGAAATCCCCATTTGTAGTTTAGTCTCAAGAAGTTTCAACGTGCAGACAAGGTCGGCAATCTGAAACAGTTTGTATCTGCGAGGTTCCACCGCCTCTGCGAATTCAACTGGGACAACTTTCCAGCCAGCGAAAAAAATCGTGAAGGAGGTTTGTTATCGGCTTTTGTCCGCAATCATAGTACACCTTGACCGAATCGAAAGTTGCGAACATATCCTTCCGTACCGACACAAAGGCGTCCAGCTGCCCGTACAGGCGAGAAACGACTTGCTCTGGACTGTTTGCGTACTTTTTGTCTACGACGATGCAATGGTATCTGAATTCTATGCGCCTTGCAAATCCAAGCATCCTTGTGAATATCTTGCGGCGAAGATCCCACGTCAGGAACTCGAACTGATCGTTTGCCTGGATGACTGGACCAGCATGAAAACAGAGGTTGGCGATGCCAATACTTGCCATGTCGCTATCTAGAGCCTCGGCAAATGCATTGACATCAAATGACTGGTCATGGCAGAGGAGTGTAAGTATGTAGAAACGAGAACGGGCAGCCGGTTCCGTCAGGATGCCCGATTCGTCCACAAATATGCTTAACCTACGATTGCTCATTGAATCTACCTATACAAAAGCAGCGGGAATTGCTTCCCGCCACTTAAGGCGAAGGACATCCTCCGCATCACGAAGACCCCGATCAGAAAATCGACGTCGGCAAGCAGTATATCAAATCATCGGAGTGTGCGCAAGGACACGCGCGAAAAAGTTTTTTTGGGTGGGGGCGGTGGGCGCGGTGGGGGGCGGCTCGCCGGGACGGCTCGCCCCACCGAGGCCGCGACGGAGCGTGTGAAAATGTTGCCAATGTGGAAATGTTGCCAATGTGGAAATGTTGCCAGTTCCAATGTTGCCAATGGCCAATGGGGCGGGCGCGGAGGCCCGCTGGGGATTTGCGGGCGTGGAAGCCCGCCACCCCGAATGAGGGCGGCCGCGGCTCGCCGGGACGGCTCGCCCCACCGAGGCCGCGACGGAGCGCGGCCCTCCCAGATTAATTTTGTAAAAACCATATTGAAATCCACCACAGGATTTTGTAAACTTTTCGCAAAACAATCGGCAATGAAAGACCTCAATTTCATCAAATAAACGAAGAGATAGGAAGGAGAATTCGACATGACCATCCCATCGGAATATCTGCCGCAAAGCGTGCCGGACGAAATCATGCCGCCCGATGATGAAATTGAAGCAATGATGAAAGACGTTGCGAAACTCATAGAGGACAACTTTCACATGAGTTTCGAGATGTTCGCAACCGGAATCCTCATCCAGCAAATCAAAGAAGCGGACGAAGCCGCAGAACGACGCTTCAAGGAATTCCTCCCCAAGATCAATTGGTTTGGTGAGATCACGCCGAGGAAGGCGATTTTGCAAGACGTGATTTCAGATTACGCTTCTGCCTCCGTCGAAGTTCGCGGCAGATGGAGGGATTACAAATCGTCGTTGGATCTTACAGAAACACCGGCTATACCGAATAGTCCGTCATTTGGCGGAAGGATGCGTCCACAAGAAAATGATAGTCCCTCCGCAATCATATCAGAAGACAAGGCCAATACGATTAGGAGTTTCAGGGCAAAGACGAAGGTCAAACTTCTTGGCGGAATCTGCCGTTTAGATTTCACCATAAACACGTTAAATCTTATTATGCCGGATGGCAAAAAGATTGATTCACCCCTGAACGGTGTGGCGAATCAAATAGCGGAGGCGCTGCCGCCGTTGTTTTTCGCCAAGCTCAAAGAGGTATTCAAGTCCATGTTGAGCGCCAGCGTCAGGGAAGTGTATGATGAGATTATGCAAGACAACGCAGAACAGCTCAATCGCATTGAAACCAAAGTCGGCGAACTGCACAAGGCGGCGCACATTCGTGGCGGTCGCCCACGCAAAGGGCGGGCAAAGTACACTCAAAGAGATATTGCGGAGATGATAGGCCGTAACGAGGACACCATTCGCCGTTGGGAGAACGGCGAAAGCAAGGCTCCGCCCGGCTATTCCCGTGAATTACGCGAAAGCGGGACTTTCGAGGAATTAGTGGCATTCGTCAGCGACTACAAGGCCATGCAGCGCGTCAAGGACGCCTTGAACACCAAGCACGTTGTTCGCAACATGAGCGAAGAGCAGATGTACCGCGAATCCTTGAAATAACCCCGCAGCTTCCCCGCACCACAAAGAAACCTCAATAAAAACGGCGGACAGTCCATAACGGATTGTCCGCCGTTTTTTATACCCAATTCCCAATTCCCTCCCATCCCTCATAAACCCCGCAAACATCCCTGCGCCCGACCCCGCTTTTATCCGGCGGAGGTGTCGGCAAGGCATCGCGAAGCGGCAGTAATTTTTTTGGCGCAGACGTGATTCTCAAGTCCATGTCTCCTCGGAACGCCCAGCCGGTTGTCGGCTTGGCAAAAACCAAGGAGGCAAAAAATGAAGAAGCAAAAACCCGAGCCGAGAAGGCTCATCCGGCACGTCAGGAAGACTGTTGCCAACTTTGTATGGAATCACCCCGCGCTCTGGGGACAATCTAAGGCGGACGTCTTCGCCAAGGCGTTTGAAGCCGTCTGGGAATCCTGCGCGCGGACTCCGTCACAGGCAAACAAGGCGATATTCGCCGCGCTCAACAAGTGCCGCGACGTCTCGAAGCACAACCGCTCGCGCCTTGAACCGTACCATGTGCGCAAGGCGGAGAGGAAGGCGGCGGATTCGAATCTCATACGCGACGTGGAAGCCGTCCGCCAGGCGGCCTTCATGTGGTTCCTGGAGGACTACGCCAGCGATTCGCAGCGCACGGCCGTCCGCGAATTCGACCGTATCCGCGTGAGGGTGACGCTCGCCGCAATGAGTCCCGCAGACCGCGAAATCGCGCGCCGGTACATGCGCCTCGGCTCGATTAAGGCAGTCGCACTGTCTTTCAACGTAGCGCCGCGCACCTACCTTCGCCGCGAGTGGGCCGACTTCAGGAAACGCTTCATCGCCGCGTGGAATGCGCTCGATGAAATAAAGTTGGCGCAGGCCGTCTCGTCAAATCCATACGTTCTTGCCGGGCGGTGAGCGCGTGCTCGCCACGGCGGATAAAACAACAACAACAACAAGGAGAAAACCAATGAACATCAAACCATCCATGAAATATCGCGTCGTGCAGGGCCGCAACCCCCGTACGGGCGATGCAATCCAGCGTCCGCTGATCGTTGACCGCGAGACGTACTACATCGACCAGGTCGTAGAGTACGCGCTCAACGCGGGATACGTTCGCGGACAGTTCCACGACATGCGCGGCGCGCTGAACGGCTTCATCGAGGCCATACAGCAGCTGGGCAAGGACGGCAAGGCCGTGAACCTCAGCAACTGGCTCCGCGTCCACGCCGAGCTCACGGGGCAGGTTGACGAGACCCGTCAGCTCACCGCCGCGAACGAGCTGCACGTGGTCATCACCGCGCTTCAGGACCTGAAGAGCGACTTGGCGAAGTTCAGCTGGACGAACGTGGACGACTCTGGCGTGATTCCGAAGATCGACACCATCCTCTCGCCGGGCGGCAAGCCCTGGGAGGTCGTGAAGACCAATGGCATCCTCGTCACGGGGCGCAACCTCTACTTCGACGCGGCCAAGGGCGACACCGCCACCATCACCTACGGCGAGGGCGATGCGAAGACGACCTTCAGCATCGTCCCGACCGAGAGCGACTACTCGCACATGCTCTTCGGCTGGCCGACGGAGCTTGCGGACGTTGATCCCGGAACGAAGCTGACCTTCTCCTTTCGCACCCACGCGGGGATTGAGGGCGGCGCCGTTTACCCGATGACCAAGACGGTTACGCTTGTGGCGTAGTCTCTTGATAAGGGAATTGGGAAGTGGGAAGTGGGAAGTGCCATTCCCAATTCCCAACTACCAATTCCCAATTCCCACAATTCCCAACTACCAATTCCCAACTACCACAACCAGGAGAACATCATGACTATCACAAAAACACTAACCCTTGTCGCCGCGCCAAAGCCGGTGTTCGTCGGCACGAGGATCGAGATTGCCGTGCCCGATGACGGCGCCGTGTTCGGAATCGCCACCGCCGATCTTGCGGCGGGGGCTGAGTCCGTGACGGTTGACTGGGGCGACGGAACGACGGACGCGTTCAGCGGCGGGATCGACCATGCCGTACACGCATACGCGAAGGCCGGGCGCTACGCCGTGTCGATTTCGGACGACGTGTCGAGCTTGGGCGTTAACGGCGAGGAGGAGCCTGCGCCGTTCGCGGAGTGCGTGGCGTGGATCGCGTCGGTGGAGTCGAACGCGGAAAAGCTCGAGGCGTTCAAGCGGTATGCGTTCAGCGGCGCGGCGAACCTGACGCGGATCGAACTCGACGAAAGCGGCATGACGCAGCTCGTGGCGGGGCAGTTCAAGGACTGCACGTCGCTCGCCGGCGCGCTGCACTTCCGAAACGTGACATGGGTCGGCAGCCGCAAGGGCGTTTTCGTCTTCACGGGATGTCCCGGCATAACGGAGATTCACTTCGCCGCGGAAAACGAGGAGGCGATCACGAATCTTGCGCAGTACCAGAACGATCCCACGCTTGGGACGGGAACGGCGGTGTGCCTTTTCGACCTGTGACGGTTCCCTAGAGCAGGTCCGTCACGCGGATGTTGTCGATGTTGGGCTGCGCGGGATCGGCGTAGTAGTGCATGATGGTGCGGATGTCGTCGCCGGAGATCGACACGGCCATTTCCGCCCCGAACTTCTGATAGACGTGGTCCACGCATATCTTGCGCAGCTCGTACGCGCCTTTAGCACCGGTGAAGCCCAGGCCGCGCATTTTCGCGTTCAGCTCGTCGAACACTGCGTCGTCGAGTTCTGGCAGTTCGTCGCCGTTGAAGACCGCGTGCATCTGTTCCCAAATCGACGGGTGTACCGGCCACTTGACGACGCGCCCGGAGGAGTGTTCGGTCTTGTGCGGCGTGTAGTTCAGGAACACGCGCCCGTCGCGCTCGACGAAATTGCCGCGCCTGAGGCGCATGATGTCGCCGTTGCGCATGGCGAACTCCAGCATCATCGTGGCGGCGAACCATGTCTCTCCCGGCGGCAGCGCAACGTACCACTCCTTGACCTTCGCGAGCGTTGCGGCGTCCGGGCGGCGGTAGCGCGGGGCTTTCGGGCGGTGTCCGAAGGACGGGAACGCAGGGATTTTCCAGCCGTGGTCCTCATAGTACGGGAGCGCCCATTTGGCGAAGAGCTGCCGTAGCTGGTAGAGGCTGGAAATCGCCGTAATCGGGCGGGTGCCGTCCTTCAGCATGTCGGCGAGGTACTTGTGGATGAGCGTCGGCTTGATGATCGAGACGAGCGGGAAGTCCTCGTCGAGGGGCATCCGCTCTTGTCCGTTGCGTTCGCGCCGGTCGTTCAGCCAGCGCATGAATGCGCGATAACCGACGAGGGTGTTCTTGACGGTGTTTTCGTTGGGGCGTCCGCATTTCAGCCTTTCGACCATTGCGGCTTCGAGATACGCCTTTACCATCTTGTTCAGAGTTGGAACTGTCATTTTGGTTGATCCTTTCATCCCTTGAGGGGATGAAGATTCTACCAATATGCGCAATTCCACGGGTGGAGGGAAGGCCTACTCATGAAACACTTCGGCCTGGAAGGTCTCGAACCTAGCGCCGCTGCGCCAGGCGTCTGTCGGCAATCCCGCCTTTCTCGAAAGATACGAAAGCGTTGTCTCGAGATCCCAGCCCTGTTCGGGCACGACCTGCGGCAAAAACACGGCAAACGCGCCGCCCTTCTCAAGCGTCATTCCGTCGCGTCCAAGCACGATGTCGCGCCACGACGCCACAGGTTTCGGCGGCGTAAGGGCCGACACCTCCACGCGGATCCCGCTCAATTCGCGTTCCGTGACGGGCATGAAGCGCGGGTCATGGAGCGCAGAATCAACCGCCCGCTTGACAACCGCCTCCACCAACGGACGCATCGGCATGATTTCCCCGATGCAGCCGCGCAGAGCGCCGGTAGTCCTGTCGTTCAGCGTCACGAACGCACCCATCTTCATGGTGATGGGGGATTGTGGCACGGGGAACGGGGGGCGCGAATAGGGAACGCCCTTGACCGCGCTTTCCATTGATCCGCGGGCGACGCGGAGGAGGTACGCACGCGCTGCGGCATCGAGAACTTGATTCCCCTCGCCGGGCCATTCGACACGCCCCACGGCAGCCGTGTAGCACACGAAGCGAGAGAAGTCGCGGCCGGCGTCGGACGACGTCGCATACGCAAGGCGTACGAGCGGCGGCTTTCCGGGAAACGCGCGCAAGGCAAGTTCGATCGGGATGTGTCCGCAGATCGTCGCGCCGGTCTTCCCGACATACGCGGCAAAGCCATCCGCATCGCATTTGGCCATGAACGAAAACGCCTCGCCGTCAACGGACGCAACTTTCGCACGGACGTCCTCGCCTCCGGAGGTGCCGTATGGTGCGTAGGAGAAGTCCGTGCCGTAGTGGGTGAAGTCTGAGGAAATTACGAGCAGCGTCTTGTCGTCCATCAACCGCGCGAGCGCCCGGGCGCACATCGCCATCTGGTCGCGTCCGAAGGCCCCCATCACCAGCGGGACGAGCGTGAATCCATTCCCCAGCGCGAGCTGGAGAAGAGGATACTCAATCTGCGCGGAATGCTCCGCCTCATGGATGCGGTTGTTGCGGGCGACGGGGGCCATGAGCGCGAGACGGTCGAGCCACTCCCTGTCGATGGCGATTTTGCCGAGCGGCGTCGATACGGATTCCGCCTCCGGTGCAACGAGGCGGTTCTCGATCCACGCGCGGTGACTTGGCGCGAGGACGACGACCCGGCTGTATTTTGCGCCGCGCACTAGCCGCGCGGTCCGCCACGCGATCTCTCCGGAGTACGCCCATCCTGCGTGGGGCATGACAAGGACGTTCGGCCTTTCGGGAATGGCCGGCGCGGATTTCTCGGCGCAGATCCGCATCTCCCACTTTTCGGCAACCGCGCGGATTTCGCGTTCGCTTCCCGGATACCACGATCCTGCTATTGTACTTTCAATTGTCACGTTCTACTCCTCTCTCTTTTGCTCCTCACAATCATTCAACAGTCCTGAAATCATGAAGGTCACATTACCCACCTGCGGGCAATACGCCTTCACGGATTCAGGGAAATGCCGAAATCTCGCAGCGGTTCTACGGGGAGGCCCATGATGTTTTCGTAGGAGCCATCGTAGGATGCCACGATGAGGTCGCCCGATTCGTCAATGTCGTATGCACCCGCGCGGTCGGTGGGATGGACGCGGGCAACGTAGTCGTCGATCATTTCCTCGGACAGTCCGCGGAACGTGACGCGCGATTCAACGCAGGCAGTCCGCTCCGTCCCGTCCTCTGCGCGGAACGCGACGCCCGTGAACACCACGTGCGTCTGGCCGGAGAGCTCGCGCAGGAACTCCTTAGCCTCGTCGAGGTCGCGCGGCTTGCCGTAGATGCGGTTGTTGAACCACACGATAGTATCGGCGGCGAGGGTCGCCCGTCCCTCCGTTGGGGCCGCGTGCAGCTTCGCGAGCGCGTTTTCCGTGACCGTTCGCACCGGATCGTGCGGAATCGAGACCTCCGGGGCCTCGGTTTTCACGATCTCGAACTCTACGCCCAGGTCACGCAATATTTTGGCCCGCCGTGGCGAGCCGGATGCAAGAATCAACGGCTTCATCTATCAACTCCGGAATGAAAATGGGCAGGGCGTGCTCCGTGCCGGGAACCATAGTCACGGACGCCTGCGGGAAAACCTTCTGAAGATAGGCGGCGTTCGCGGGGCGCACGATGCCGTCATGGTCGCTGTGGAAGATGTAAACGGGCGGCGACGGACGGCGCGCGCACGTCTTGTTGCTGTACGCCTGCCGTCCCGACTGCTGCTCGAAACTGCCGCCGGCGAAAACCCGTTCGATGTCGGAGCGGATATCCGATTCCATCAGGTAGTCCAGCCCACGCTCGAGATTCGCGGGTTCGTCGAGGAGATAAGGATTCGGCTTCCCCTCCGGAACGCCGAACATCCCCACTCCCTGCGTCATCACGAGACCGTATCGCAACGCCGCAAGCCGACGAGGGGACAACCCCTTCCAGCCAGTCGCCTTGTCCTCCATCATGCGCGGCGTGACCGCGATCAGCACGAGTCCGGCGATTTTCTCGGGCCAGCGCGCGGCAAGGCGGAGCGCCGAGCTGCCGCCCATCGACCAGCCGACGAGTATGCAGCGCTCCACACGCTCCATCGCCTTTTCCGGCTCGCCGTCCAGCTGCTCCACGTAACTGAACAAGCGCGTGCGCATGAACCGGCAAAGATCCCAGGCGTGCGGGCTCGCCGCCCAGCCGTTGAGAACGAAAACGGGCAGCCGCGACGAAACGCGGTCCTCCCGCTGGTAGGGCGCGCTCGCCGAGCGCGCCGCCGCAAGCCGCTTCAGTTCGGCGGCAATGGCGCCGATTTCGCGGTCTCGCCCGCGCTCGTAATCTCCGTCAGCCATTTTACGACGCTCCTTCACCGCGCGAGACGCGATGCGTCCCGCTTCTTCGCCAATCTAGTTGTTGCCGTTGCCATTGCCGTTTGACCAATTGTCCTTGTCGCCGCGTATTATATCATATCTTCGCCCCCCCGCAACCGAAGAGATTTTTGCCGACATTCGAGACCAGCAACTGGATTCTTTTCTCAGGCGACAGCGTGTAGTGGAAGCACGCCTTGTCGCGCCGAACGGCGCACCAGCGGATTTCCTTTCCGTGGTTAAGCGTTTTGGAGAGCAGCCGCTCAAGTTTCCCAACCGAAGCGACGCCGCCGCCCAGCGACGAGCGGAACCCCCGTTCGCCGGGCAACACGCCGCGTACGCACGCCGCCGTGAAGAGATGACAGTTGAATTGCGCAACGTCATATCCAAGTCGGGACCCGCCAGCTTCAACCGCCACATGCGCAGTTTCAAGCACCCGACTGCTTGCGAGCGGACGCCTGGTGCGCGCGTCGCAGGCGGCAAAAATGCGCGTCCCGTTGCGGATTAGACGTGTATCGTCCGACGTTCCGTTGATGAACTGCGTCAGCGACACATCCTTCACGTATCCCTCGCCATCGAGCTCGAGCACGCGGTTGCCGCCGAGATATATGCCCGTGTGTTCAAAGACGAGCGCGAGCGAGACCAGGAGCGGCGTCCCGGCCGGCGGCGGCGCAATCAGGCGATGGGCACCTGCATTTCGCCGTTCGCGCGACCGGACGCTCTCCGACACGACATCAGGCAGTTCCTTCAGCATCTGGAGAAAATCGACCATCAGTCATCGTTCTCCTCTTCGTCGTCTTCGTCATCTTCGTCGTCTTCGTCTTCCTCGTCTTCTTCGTCTTCTTCGTCTTCTTCCTCTTCTTCTTCGTCGTCATCGGCCTCGTCATCGCCCTCTTCATCTTCATCATCGGCCTCATCATCATCGTCATCGTCGGCAGAGCCGACCTCGATGTTGCCGTCCTCGTCAACATCCACCTCGTAGTCGTCGTCGGAAGCCGCAGACTTGAACGACTCCGCCATGAATCCAAGGACACCTCCCAGAAGCGCACCTGCCACACCGCCTAGGAGCGCACCCGCAATGCCGCCGACGAGCTTGTCACTCCCATCGTCGTCGTCATCATCGTGGTCAATGAGGGCCTTCAGGTTCACCTTCCGAAGTTTCTTCGCACGCCTGCTCGCGTGATCACCTGCGGGCGTCTCGAAATCGAGAGACAGACCTTTCGCCTTCTTCGCTTTTTTCGTCTTGATTGTTGCCATTGCTATCTCACTTTCTGTTTAGTGCGCGGGGAATTCCGCGACGCAATGCATATAGCACATCGCGTGCCAAGACAGCAAACGCCGAAGTTTTGCACGATACTGGTCATCCGATGACCAGTGCTATGTTCAAACCTTGACAGGCATCACTGCACGTACTTGCGCAGCGTGTTGCGCGAGATTTTGAGCGCCGAGGCCGTGCGGGAGAGGTTCTGGGCGTACTTGTAGAACACGTTCCTGACGTGGCGCTTGACGACCTCCTCCAGCTCGTCAGGCACCACGCCGGCCTCGCCCGCCGACGCTTCGCCGTATAGTCCGGCGTTCATCTCGCGGTGCTTGTCGAGGAGGCGCACGAAGTCCTTCTCGTCCAGCACCGCCGCGCGTTCAAGCAGGTTCAGCAGTTCGCGCACGTTGCCGGGGTAGTCGTAGGACATGAGCGCGGAGACCTGTGCATCCGCGAGGTGCTTGTGGAATCTCGCGAACCACCAGCCGTCCGCGATGTCGCGGATGTCCTCCTTGTGCTCGCGCAACGAAGGCACGCGCATTTGGATAACGTTGAGGCGCATGAAGAGGTCTTCGCGGAACTTTCCCTGCCGGACGAGCAATGGCAGGTTCCTGTTCGTGGCCGTCACGAGCCGCACATCGGTCTTGATCTCCTCGCGCCCGCCCACGCGCATGAAACGCCCGCCCTCGAGCACGCGCAGCAGCACGCCCTGCGCGTCTAGCGGCATCTCGCCGATCTCGTCGAGGAAAAGCGTCCCGCCGTCCGCCAGCTCGAAGAGTCCCGGCTCCCGGCGGTCGGCGCTCGTGAACGCGCCCTTTTCGTGTCCGAAGAAACGGCTCTCCAGGAGGTTTGGCGACACGCTCGCGCAGTTGAAGGCGTAGAACGGCTCGTTCCGGCGCGGGGACTTCGTGTGTATTTGCAGCGCCACGGTCTCCTTACCCGTACCGCTCTCGCCGAGGATGAGCACGCGCGCCTCGGGATGCGCGGCCACGCGCGCAATCTCGTCGCGCAGCTCCTTCATCTTCGCGCCCTTCCCCACCAGCTCGCGGCTGCCATAGCGGCGGTAATGCTCGACGAGGTGCCTCATCTCGCCGCTCCACGCCTCCTCGGCGATCCCATTGGCCAGATAGCGGATGGCGGTGGGATAGGAATCCTTGTCCTGGTAGTTCCGGTAGGCATGCATCGCCGCCTCGATGAGTTCGTGGTACGGCGGCACGGCCTTGGGGATTTTGTTTCCTTCGAAGGCGAACGGCAGCATATCCGCGACATCGGTCTTGAACACGGCCCCCACGGCCTTCACGAGCGAGCCGTTGAACGGTCCGCCGGGAAACACATGCGCCTTCAGGAGCGGGGCGATCTCGCGCGTCTGGCTTTCGGACATCGGCAAGCCGCTGATCCACGTGACCTCCGTCCGGTGCCGAAGCGCCTTCAGTGCCGCCGCCAGACGTTCCTCGTTCCCGGCGAGCGACAGCCCGATCAGGCAGATGCGCTTCCAGTTCGCGCCCTCGGACTCAAGAAACTCCGGCAGACGGCGCTTGCTCATGCCTAACACGTCGGCCATGCCGTCAAGCGCCCGCAGCGCGGCGGCAGCCGCCACCGCGTATTCCTTCCAGCCCCAACCGGTCAATATAAGTGTGTCCATGGGGTATATTATACCAAAACTCACGGACCCGCGCGCACCAACATGCGCCATGCGTGGCCGCACGCACCGCATTTCATTTCCAGATACATCGGCCCGTCCACCACGCACAACGAACGCCGGACACGCGACTTGACCGTCTTGCTCCCGCAAACGGGACAACGCCCCGCAGGTGGCAACTTGCGCCCCAACAGGACGCGCGCCAACCATTTCTTGAACCCGCCTGCGGCAAAGTTCCCGATTCCGGCCCCAGCATCGGCCTTCATTTCACTCCTCGCTTTCCCGTTTCTTCGCCTTGCCGCGCTGGGCTTCCAGCGCATCGGCCTTGGCAATCAGCTCGTCGCAATGCCTGATGGTCTCCTCCGTTGAATCGTACATCTCGCGCAACCAGTCATCGGCCTCCAGCAACTTCGTGCCGGATTCACGGATGACCTTTTTCATTTCGGGCGGAAGATCGTCGTTCGCGAGCGCCTCCTCCATGGCAGCCTTCAGCTGGGCGCTGTCGGCCGCCATCTGCGCCTCAAGTTTCTGGCGTTCCGCCTGCCAGTTTTCGAGCGTAAACTCATTGGATTCTTTTGCATGTACTTTTCTCTTTTTCGTCTTCATTTCGGCATTTCCTTTCTGGTGGATGTTCTTGCCGCGATCAACTTGCGGCAAGCATCCATAAGCAAATCACGTGCCAAGGCAGGAAATCCACCGAAAATCAAGAGATTCGGGCAATTCCCTTGCCCGAACCGATCAACCTCTGACCACCCCACTGGTCAATCCCTGCCCCCATGCCACTACCGGAGCGGCGGGCCAAGGGCGCTCCCCCGCAAAAATCACGGCCCGCGCCCAAGCGCCTTGAGCACGGCGGCGAGCATGCCGTTGGCGGAAAGATCGCCTGCCCATATTTCGTTGGCGTGTCGCAGCACATATTCGTTGCACCACGTCGCCACCTTCTTGTTGAGGCGCGAACCCGGAGGTTGTGGGGAAAGAAGCAATGCTCGCCCCTCGCGGCAAGCGGCCTGCAATTCGGGCGACAAGTCGTTTTCGCGCGGGATGCCCTGCGGGATCACCTGGATGATGCGCCGCCGCTTGGCGAGTGCGCGGCGAAGCGCCTCGCGCTCCTGTGCGCTCGTGAAGGTGAATATGATGGCGGGCTTGGGGGCCGGTATGGGGGCTAAAGCCCCCCGCTCCGATATTGCTTCGCGCGATCCCTCGCACGATTCTTCGCTCTCGCCGCCCATATCGGAGCGGCGGGCTTCACCAAAATCGGAGCGGCGGGCTTCACCCCGCACATTCGCCTCCCGCCAAATCAACCGTGGCTTCAATTCGCTCGCCCAAAAGCCCTGCGAAGCCACAAAGGCGATCCGAGGCCCGCGCAGCAGCTCGAGATTCCCGAAAGAGTACTGCGTCACGGCGCCGAAGCGGTCGCGGCTCCAGTTCTTGGGATTCTCGCGAATGTACTTGCGGAAAGCCGCAAGCTGGCGCTCGTCAGTCACGATCTTGTCCCAGTAGTCGAATTGCCACAGGTGATCGCCTATATCCTCCAATGCGCCTGCGCGGCGCAACTTGCCGTAGATGTAGCCGGTTCCGCCCTTGAACCGGCTCATGAGAAAGCCGAGGTGCTGCTCCTTGTTCGTCGGGAGGTGGTGTATTCGCACGATTGCATGGAAATGGTTGGGCATCAGCACGAATTCATCCAGCTCGAGCTCCGGGTATTTCGCGGGCAGTTCGCGCCAATACGCCTCGACCTTCCGCCCGAAATCGTTCAGCACGCATTGCTCGCCAACGATCACGCCGAAGATGGATTTGTTGCGCGCCACCTGGCACGTCACGAAGAACCACCCGTTGCGGTAGTTGATCGCGGCGTTTCGGAGCGACTTGCGAAAGGATTTGTCGCCGTTTTTCCCGCACCCGTCTTTTCGCGGCTTCATGCACATGCCCGCATTTTACCAAAATATCCATGCGCTGTGTAGTGGGAATCGCGCCGGGAATCGGGAAAGTAGGCGCCTTAAACTTTAAGTTTTGACGCCACTGCAACCAATTCCTTTTGGGCACCTTCAATCAAACGCAGATCACCCGCGATTTGAGCCGCCTCAGCATTTCCCATGTTGATGGCTTCCTGCACACGAACGTACTGAGGCTCAAAGATCCTCTCTACCTGATCCGTAAAGAAATCCCCCAATTTCATCTCAATCTGCTGTGCGACATTTAAGGAGTTTTCAACAATCTCTTGCTTGCGCCGAGCCATTTCTTCCTGTTGCGCATTCCGCGCCGCCAGTTGGGCCTCATACTGTTCGCGCTTCGCCTCAAGCGCCTTTTCATCATCGCTCCCCCCAAATAGGAACTTAAACGCGGCAATAGCCAACAACACCGGAGCCAACACAGGCAGAACTGGAACCAGAACAGGTCCCAGTACGGGTATTTTTGCGACCAGCGGCAGTGCGGCTTTGACACCTGCATCAAGCATTGGTTTAGCGACAGCAGCTGCTGCCGTCGTTTCTAGTAACTTCTCTTTTTTACCCGCAGGATTCAACTGTCCACCCTCACTGGCCATGAGCGCCATCTGAGTATCGTCCCCTGACTCCTTAGAATGCGAGATTGCGGGCACACACGCCGAAGCAATCTGTTCAAATCCTCCGACGCAATCCTCCACACGTTGCGAAATCTTCTTTGCCTCGTTGACAAGATACTTCTCGACATCGCTGGCAACAACCTTGACCCGCTCCGACAACTTGGCCTTTGCATCGTCTTCATCGGTTGCAGAAGTAAGGATACTGCGAATCTCCCCCTTGAGAGAAGCCGTCAGCGCCTCAATACGATCCTTCACCTTGTTGAGCAGCTTTTCTTGCTGTTTCTGTAACTGTTCAATGGCTTCATACCCTCCCTGCGCCACCTTGTCGCCTTCAAGTTTCTTCAAAAGTCCCTGAACCAAGTCCAGCTCATGTGAAAGCAGATGCGCAATCTCGTCCAAGACTGTAAAACCAGTGGCACTTGCATAGACATTAACAATTTCAGACTCCAGTGCCAAGATGTTGCTGGTATGAAGCATTACTGTCTTGTCAGCTTCAGGAAGCGCAGCGTTTGTACGTGCTTCCAACGCCAACTTGGCATCAACAACGACTATCTTGAAATGCCTAGAAAGCTCCTCTGCCGATGTCGAGCCGTAACATTCGGCAAAATCACGATAAATGTTTCCCTTGATTTTCTCTAGTTCCGCCACACCCTCCTGCGTGTCCATCTCTATGCTGGACTTATTGTTGAGGACTATCAGCAGCTTCTTCTTCCCCTTGACAACATCCACAAGCTCGCGATAGTTTTTCCCAAGGTTGAATGCTCCTTCCGTATCCATCACAAATATTATCACGTCGGATTTGTTCAATTGCTCCTTGGAGACCTCCTCGTCCTTCTTCGGCGCATTAATTCCAGGCGTGTCGAAGATCGTGTACTCCTTCCATCGGTACGGCGTGACCTTCACAGTTGTCGGCACATCGTTCATAGCCGCCTGATTTTCACCAATCAGGGCATTCAGCAAGGTACTCTTGCCGGCATTGTAGATGCCGTAGATCATTATCCTGGGGTTGAGATCGTCAATTCTGTCCTCGTAAACTTTACGGAATTTCGCCACGGCCTCCGAAATCGCCGGATCGCGCTCTGCGTACTTCGCGCAGACGCTGGACGTGTTCTCCACAAGTTCGGCAATCGCCTGCTTACACGACATAAGATGCTCGTTATTCATTACTTTTTTCCTTTTTGAGTTTATGGTGTTCATTGATTAAAATCGGCAAGACAACAACTTCTTCGACAATCTCTCGACATTGTTCTCAAGTTTCTTGATTTTGGAGAGAGATTCCCCAAAAAACATCTTCCTGAGCTTAGCCAGCTCATCTTTCACATGCACGGCCAATGCCTTCTCCAGTTGAGCAATCAACTTTTTCTTCGCGGCCGTAGGATCAATTCCAAGGTCAATGTCAAAGGAATGCGTCTCCTCGTTCACCTCAAGCGTATGGTATTTCTTTCCGAAGAAATGGCAGATTTTTTCAAAAATCCCATCTGGATCGCGCTCAACAATTTCCGGAACCTCTATCGTGTACTCTTGGGTTTCAATGGTACGTTCGGCCTTTGATTTAATACCTTGAGGGGAAAACTTCCCAAGAATATCTTTGCGAAAATCACCCACAATCGACCGAACATGGCTTCCGAGGACATCGACGAGTTCACTTTGGATCTCTTCACTTAGAGCATCCATACTGAATTCGACATCATTTCCGCTCGCCTCACTAACGACACGGTCGATATACTGTCGGATCGGACGACGCACCTGGCCCACGACATCCTCCACGATCTCACCCACAAGGGTACCGCTTGGTGCCAAGGCATCATACTTATCCTGAATCTTTACATGTATCTCGCCCAAATCGGCGGCCAGCCGGGCCAGGCAATCCGATTTTGTCGCATCGCCTACGATGGTCTCAACGGTACGATTCCACAATTTACGCGGAGCATCTTTCTTCAAATCAAGGATTTGGCGATTACCAATCACGGAAACGATCTTTCGGTAGAATTCTCCGAGGTTCCCACCCTCCCACAAAACATCGTCATTGGCTGCCACGGCTTTCTCAGCAAGCTGGGTAGAAACACTTACAGCGTCGCAACAGCCACTAGGAACACCATTCTTCACCATCGCATCACAGAGCGACTTCTCCTGCAGACGACGGCGATCCTTGTCTTTGGGAACCTGTACCTTGACAACGCGACCATCCTGTACCTTCGATTCAACCGTATCGGACCGCGTAATGACGACAAGCGCCTTCTTGCCGTTCTCGTAAAGCTCCCTGTACCCGGCAATGTCCTCCTGGACGCCAGGGTTTGTCGAGTTTGCCAAAAACACCACAAGATCGGCATACTGCACATACCTCTTCGCAATTTGTGCGAGCGGCTGTATGTCTATCCGCTTCTTTTCAATTGCGCCTATTCCGGGAGTGTCAACCCAGGCCAACCCAGGAAATGTGAAATACTGGGCTGAACACGTTGATTCGATGCTGTTCTCGTCAAACGCATCTTTTTCCGATGCGTCCTGCCGCCCTTTTTCCTGGACAACGATCTTCGTCTTCGGAAGCAATCCATCCTTGTAAACATTGTCAAATGGCGCATCACGGAAGGCTCTGCCATGCATGAAATTCCCCAACGTGCTCTTGCCTGCTTTTACTATTCCAAAAACAATCACCAACGGGACTTTCTCGAATTTGTCCTGGAATTCTCGCCCTTTGACCTGTTTCTCGGCCTCACCCTTGCAAATGTTGATGATTTGCTGCCACTTGTCTATCTCCCCATTCACAAGTGCCGCAATTGGCGTGTCCTCTACTACACGAAGACCTGCGGTCAGACTTGAAAGGGAATCAAGTTCCTGTGAGACGTTATCTATTTTCGTTGAAAACTCTGCGCTGAATTTATCCAGTATCTTCTGCGCGCTCAGCAACCCCTTGTAGAAGTAATCAAGGTCTTGTTGAATCTTCGATGCCATTTAAACAGCCCTCCTTTTGAGTTCGTTAATCACAATATCCAATTCCTTAATCTGACGATCAAGCTGTAAACATTCAGCACGATCTTCCTTGAATTTATCAGCGATAGCCGTTTTGGCCTGTTCTGTCACCTCTGCACAGTCCTTTTTGAAATCTCTGAATCCGCAATCGGACGCTGTCATGCGCAAGGAGCCCCCCAGTCTACATTTCATCTTGAAAGCGCGAAACTTCGCCGAGGCCATGCCGTCAAACTCTTCACGAACCGCCTTTCTGCGTCGCGCCTCTTTCTGGGCAGCCGCTCGCTTACGCGCAACCGACTGCAGATGTCGCCGTTTGTTAGCCGCTCGCAGATTCGCAATTCTTTCTCGGCGGAAATCATCACCGTCATCGTCATCATCCCCGCTAGAAAAAATTGCTGCTCCTAAAGCAACCGCACCACCAATCAACCATCCAATCATTTTCTGCATCCTTTCGTTTTCTACATTAACGTTTGCATTCTTCCCAGAATGGGCGAATCTCGGAAAGAACCTTAGACCAAGCCTTGTTCAAGGAAGCAGACTCCGCCTGTATCTTCCTTTTCTTTTCATCGCGTCTCTCTGCCAACTCGCATTTCTTGCTTTCCAGTTCCGCTATTAACTGCACAATGGCCGCCTTTTGGCGCCCACCGCCTTTCTTTGCCCTCGCAAGGATTTCACGCGACAACGTCCCGACGCCGCCAGCCTCCATGAGTGTCTTGCCGTCATCTTTACGCCCATCATCTATCATCTTGATTCCCTGTAGGTACTGCTTAGGCGAAACGACATACGACTTCAGCTTGCATCCGAGATTCTCCTTAATCAAGTCCACGCATTCTTGAACATTCCGCTCAAGATCATCGTCTGGGCACTCATCGCTTCGCGTGTTTATGAACAGTACCCTTGTTTTGAATTCCGCCTCCCCAAGTATCTCTTCAAGAGCAATCAAGACATCAAGTTCAGCCTGATTGATTCCGCCTATCGCCACATTGTGGACGAAAAGTACCAGATCTGCCTGCCGGAGGGCAGACAGTGCCTCGCTGTCATCTTCGCAGACGGCAGAGCTAAATCCCGGAGTGTCAACCAACGTCACATTTTCCTTCCATGACACGGATCGCACAACAGTCGTTTCCCGCACATCTGCTGTCTTGAACATGTCCTCCTTACCTAATAGCGCATTGAGAAGCGTGCTTTTCCCCGGATTCATCATGCCAGCGCTAACGATGCGAAACACACCATCATTAGATTTGAGTAGCGCATCCAATCGCAACGCGACATCTGAAAACCCTGAGCCAAGCCGCCGCAACCGCTCCGGCAACAGCGCAGGTTCTGCGTGCGCAACATTCATGGTGCTCTGACCAGTTTTCCCTTTAACTTTCCCCGCACATTTTAGGCCCTGCGTGCTTTTCTGCTTTCGCGCACGTTTCATTTTTTTAATTGCCATTTGTCAAACCTCCACAAAAGCCTTTATCCGTCTGGTAATACTGGCACACTTGTTTTTGTTGACGATTGTTGGATGGTGCGCGCAAATCCCCTGAGCTGAAAGTAGTTTCGCCGCAAGAGTTTCGCACTTTGCAAGAAAAGAATCTGTAATTGGGGCAACGACCTTGCTTTTCTTCCCGTTGCAAATTTCAGAACATTTGTTAAATGCATCTTTCAACGCAAGGATTCCGCGTCGCTCAACATCCAAATACTTATTATCCGACATGGCCATGATCGTCCACATCATAAATGCTTTTCGCAGGTTCTTACCATAAAGGCTCTTAAACCCTTCCGGAAGCGTCCGTCCTGCTCGACACACAAAAGCACGAATCAACTCGTCTATCGGAAGCCTTTGGCTCTGCAGGACAATATACCCAGCAACCTCGAGACCCTTTTCAAAAGCTTCCTCAACCTGCTGCGAAGGACAACCGCAAAATTTCAATGTATCCTCAAATGCAACATACTCCTCGGGTGAGACGTTTCCATCGAGCCCCGCAATCATCATCGCAATCTGGACAATTGCAATATCCAGGTCAACTGTCAACGTTTGTTCTTCAAGCATTAGTTTGGTTCCTTTCTGTAGCGCACATGTTACAGTTTCTCCCACTTGCTCCAGCGGAAACAGGTGCTGGTGCCGCCGAACTTGCGGCCGTCCCAGGCTCGGCAGTTGACGGCGGGTAGAACTCCACCAATGCGCACAAACTTGGGATCCGCGCCCACGAAAATGAGCTTCCGCGCGCCGCTCCACCAGCGGCACGTCGCGCACTTTTTCTGCGCTATCGGTATGTCAAGTTGCGCCATTGTCGTTTCTTTCGCCTTCTCCGCTCTGCGGTTCCTCAGCGTTGCGTTGAAGTTTAGCACATCTTTCGCCCGCGCGCAAGCACGAAGGCAAAATGCGCCTCACATTCTCGGTCAGGTACCCAGCCGTTAAATAATGCATGCGCAGCAAAATGCCAAGTGTTATGGGAAAAATTAAAAAATCTTGCAAGCCTTGCATCTGCACCACCTTTGGACACTCCCCCGCCCATATCGGAACGGCGAGCTTTAGCCCTCCCGCACAAGCGCCACGACAATTCCCGCCATAAGCCAAACGCCCCCAACTACGCCCCCTCCATACGACACAAGCGGCACGCAGGTGTGCAGCATCGGCGGCACAATCCCGAAATACGCCGAATATCCACAGGCCACCATCGACAGAACGAACAATCCCGTTACGGTAACAAACATCTTCTTCGCCGCACTCCCCACCTTGCGATAACAGCAAGCCAGTGCCGCCGCGAACATCCCGAATAGCATAAGCACAAGCACATTGAACCACTTCCCGAACACGAGCGCCGCCGCGAACGGCATGGAATATAAACTACGCCCGGGCATTGACTGCCGTAGTAACACCTCGCCGTTTCCCGAAAACCAATTTGCCTCGCGCATCGCCTCACGAGATGCCTCCTGCGCCCATTTGCACAACATCACCTCGTCTGGAGAGGCTTTCTTCACGGACTCGCGGCCAAGGATTCGTGCCATTCCTTCACGGCCATCGAGCGTCCAGACCGCAAACGCGCCCGCCAACACCACGGCAACCGCCAAAAGCACGCCCAACGCACGGCGACTTTGAAACTTTTCCGCAAGCCACGCCAACAGCAGCGCCACGACCAATGGACAAAAGACGAGTACATTCACCTGCACCGCCCCTACGTGCGCATAGAGGTTATGGCCCACCTGCGGGGAACAGATCGCGATGACGAACAGCGCCAGCCATCCCAAGGCCAGCCACGGCGCAGCCTTCTTCCAGCGACTCCATCCCAAAATCAGCCCAAGCGCGAAAGCCGAAAACCCGATGCCGAGCCATACGGCCTGACGCTTGAGCATCCAGTGCTCGCCCATCCGCTCCGTGAAGCTTGCCGCATCAGGGCAGCACCACAGAAACACCAGTCCCATGACGCTTAATCCCGCCAGCGAGAGCACCACGCCCCACGCCCTTCCCGGCATCACCGCCGTCAACCACTTCGCAACTTGCTCTTTCACTTTACTTTGCCTTTCCTTTGGATGTTCTTGCCCGCGATTCACTTGCGGCAGACATCCATAAGCAAATCGCGTGCCAAGGCGGGGAATCCCTGAAAATCAAGCTGTTTGGGCAATTCTCTTACCCGAACCGATCAACTCCTGACCACAACACTGGTCAATCTCTGCCCCTGCCAATATCTCGGATCGGCGGGTCCGGGATGGTCTCCGCCAATATCGGATAATCACACCCGCATAATAGTCAAACTAGCGTCACGTGGTCGGTAAGGTAAGTTTGAAACTAACGTTTCAATGCGTTCAGGCCAACTGGGGCGCTCTGAGAGCAATGATGCCAATCAACGTCCCTTATGCAAGCCGGACTTTCTTCTTTTTGAACAATGCCTTCTAAGCACTCCCTTATAACGACCAAATCCTTCACCTGTAGTCTACTAGAGAAAATACAGAAGAGAAATATCGTTTTATAAAAGACAGGATTCACAAGATTGACTGGATTTCAAGGTAAAAGCATTGCCATAAATCCTGTAAATCATGTTAATCCTGTCCAAAACTAAGCAATTAAGTCAATCACTCACCCAGTTTCATAATAAACTCAAGTAGGCTGGTATCAAGTATTTCTCAATCCTACAAGGATCGTCCCCAGAGTCGCAATAGGCCTGACATCCCCCGAAGCATTTAGGTAAAAAGACGCACTCCCTGCATTGCAAGCGCAATGGTCTTCTTTGTAAGCGAGGATCAATAATTTCAGACACATTGTCCAGATTGGCAAATGCCCGCTCGGCATGCCCCACATAGTGTTCACATCCCATGATGTTTCCATAGGTGTCAATAGTAAAGGCTCGAGGATCAGAATTATGGCAGGAATGCGTTTTCGGGAGAGAATAAAGACGATCAGTCAGCGTAAGCTTTTTTAAGTCTTTAACGGCATCCAGTAATTTCACCAAATAGTCCCTCTTTTCTTCTGGTCTGAACGAGTCTTTTGTCCCCTCAACAAATGCAGGGTAGTATTGAATCCAGTCATTTCCCGAATAAAGGTAATCAAGTTCTTTCAGAAGATTGAAAATGTCTATGGCATTATGTTTAGCGATGTTGAGCCTAATGGTGACATGAACCTTGAGATCGGCCAATTTTCTTATAGCCCTTAAGATTAGATAATAGGTGATCTGCGATTTAGTATTGTATTTTTTAATCTCGTGGTAAACCTTGGCTGTCCCATCCAAAGAGATCTGCACGGACTCCAAATGCCATCTTGACACATTTTTCTCGAGTTCGTCCAACCTGAACAGACTTCCATTTGTGATCATAAAAGAAGTGAAAGGGATTTCGCGAAACGTCATTGCATCGCATATTTCGTCAATCAACGGCGTATTCATTAATGGTTCGCC
Source organism: uncultured bacterium (assembly GCA_902761035.1). Classification (GTDB taxonomy): domain Bacteria; phylum Verrucomicrobiota; class Kiritimatiellia; order RFP12; family UBA1067; genus RUG572. The sequence continues at coordinate 68,387 of CACWIW010000001.1, forward strand.
TCCGAACCATGTAAAATTGACACCGAAGCCCGGATTGTTGTTCAGGATGAACGCAATTATCTTTTCTGACGAACCTGGCAGCATGTCAACCTGCCCAACCCCGCGTTCATAACAGTACGGACAATTGGCATTGCACCTCAATGTTGTTGCAACCGTGAGGTTTAGAACACGATCATGTCTCCTCAAGATCAGCTCTGCGCAATCAAGATACCTCCCCAACTCATCAATCTCGACACAAACCCACAGTCCGTTTTCCACAAAACTACGTAGAAGTTCAGGCGTGCATTCTTTTTTCCTCTCATATTGCTCATATTCGCATTGCCGCATGCGAACCAATGAATTGTACAGCGTGTTATAGACTATGTAGCCTGAGTTCGTATGAACGCAAAAGTTGAATTGCGACGGCTTACATTCCCTTGCCGTCACCTTCGGGGACCAGTCGACGCAACGTAGCCCCGTCCCTCCCTGCAAAGCAGATAGTACGTCTGAAAGCTGCGTGCCACCGGGCTTGTAAGACATCATAAGCCCTAATGTCACGGCATTTGCAGAAACGATAATATCCATCGTCATCCAACGTCAAGCAGACCGAACTTTCTTCTTGTTCTTCTTCTGCTGTTTACTTCGTGCGGAGCAATGCAACACACACTCTGCTTCTTCAAGTACGATGTGAGAAAGAACCAATCTAAGGACATCCTCAATGTTCTCCAGTCTCGCGGATATATCCGCAAGCGCATCGAGCATTTTCTTTTGCGGTTGGTCTTTGGCCATGTCATTCCCCTATCTCTGACAGAAACGTTTCGCAAAGCGCACATGTATAAATGCTGTCCATCTGCAATCGTTGAAACTTCTTGACATCGCGCTTTCTCGCCTGAATCAATGCCTCATACGCTTCGGTTTGCCGCTTGATGGATTGATCAATCTCGTTCAAGCGCGAGGAAATCTCTTCACGAATAACGTTTTCTCGTTTCGTTGTTATTGCCCGTATTCGTTCTTTGAGTTCCTCGACCGCCTGCTTTTCAACCCTGTCGCAAAAAGCCTCGAAATTCTTGCCTCTTTTCTTGTCATCCCGCTCTTCAAGGATGGCCCCCAACTCCTTGTCCGTCTGAACAAGACGCTCATTTAAGCTGCCACTAACATAACCAATAACCTGGCAATCTAGTTCGTTGAGCCGATCACCCAAACCGTCCATATCAAGATTAAGGGGTACGCCTCCTAGTTGATTCTGATTCTGCTCCCTCAACTGCTGCAAAATATTATCGAAACGGTCTGTAATATAGTGAAACAGGTCTTTCTCCCGCTCATTCCAATACTTGGTCAACTTCTGTTTCATCCCCGCCAGTTCATTAGCGATCTTCGCCGCATGTGCCTTGTTGTCTGCGGCAACAGAAGTAGAACCGATTGCCGGGCGGCTTGAATACCCGACACAGCAATCGCCTTCACAACATCCGCCCATATCCAATCTCCTTGCTTGTATGGAACAATTCTGCCATTCTTTTCAGGTCGGCGCCGTGTTCCAAAGCGGGCGAACCTGAAACCGCATGGTCGTCGTCAACATCCCTTGCGACACCAGAACGAGCAAACACAGTAGCACGATTCCCTATGCGGACTCCGTTTCTAATTCCAACTTGCCCGTAGATTGTGACTTGATTCCCGATCACGACGTCTCCTGCGATTCCTGTCTGTGAAACGATAAAACAATCTTCCCCGATTCGCGTATCATGGCCTACATCTATGAGATTTCCCAAGATTGTGTTTCTGCCCACACATGTATCTGCAAGCAGTCCTCTCTGGATCGAGACATTGTTCCCGACATTCACCTGATCCGCTATGCGCACCCCGCCTACGCCACAAAACAAAGATTGCCCACCATCGCTAAAACGGTAAAAGGCGTTTGACCCTATGCAGCAATTAGCCCCAATCGTCACATTGTCACCGATGACAACACCCGACAATATCTCGGTATGCGCACCTATAACGCAATTTTCACCGATGCGAACATTATCATGAACAATGCAACCAATCCCCAAAATGCAATTTGCCCCCACATTGCTACCGGGGCTAACATGGTAACCAAGATGGGAAAAGGGAACCGACGAAGGTCTGCCGTAATCAGGGCAAACACCCGCTTCAACCAACACCTTTGCCACCTTCACTACCGCCACGGAGATGGGGTCATGGGAGAATATAAAGGTCTTAGGTGAGAAATCAACGACGGGCAGAGACAAGACCACATCTGAAAGCGTCTTTGCAATCTCGTTTCGATGCGACACGACGGCGATTTCTCCCGGCTTAGACTCTCGCGCATACGAAATACCGGAAACGATGTGATCATTGCGTCCTGATATCTCATAGCCTGTTCGCCTTGCTATCTCACTAGCCTTCATCCCCATCCTTTTTTTCAGATTTCCTATCCAGTATCATCAGCGCTTTCTTCATTGTCTCTTGTGTCGCATTTTCGGCCGCTTTCAAAGCATGGATCAATATTCCCTTAGCCGATTCCAAATCCTCCTTGTTCTTTTGTTGTACTTTCAATTCTTTCCTTATGTTCTTAACGCTCCCCTGGGAGGCTTCGACTTGCTTGCGTTGCAACGACATCTTTTCTTCTCCAATCCGTCTCAGGATATGGAGAATCCGCCCATAGAGACTCTTAATATCCTGATTCAACAACGCCTTGTAATTCCTGGCCAGCACAAATGTAATTCTTTCCATTATCTTTCGCACATTCGCCTTCTTGACGAAAAGAGGAATGTTCTGATCAATGTCGGTCGGCTCCAGATCCAATTTGATGGAAAATATCATCAGCTGTTTGAATATTACCGATTGATGCTTCTCTTGATCTGGCAGCAATAGAAAATCCCTGCATAGATTATGGATATAGGCTGAAGAGTACATGATATTAGTACGTGCGTCTTGCAGCGTGTCGAAAAAGCCAGGGCCTACGAGCTGCGACTCGAAATATGCAGTTTGCTTTTTCCAGTCCTCATCCGGGCTGTTCAAAGCATCCCAATGCGTCGCTATAACATGTACCTTGTTTTTGTTATGCGCTGAAAAAGAAAACACGGATGCGATCGTCTCGATCTCCTCCCTGTGGATTTTCTGGGCATCGACACATACGAAAACGACATTCGCTCGTTTAATGTATTCTCTCGTAATGTCCGAACGATATCCAACGGGATCCGAAAGTCCCGGTGTGTCAACGAAAACGATGTCCCTAGGAAAATCGGCGGGAAGGGTTGATATGCCGACCTCTATTTCTTTCACGAAATAATGTTCGGCATATCTGGAGGACGACCATCTCGTGAGGTTTTCCTTGATTTCACCATTTGGCAACGATAGCGATACGTCTTCATGTCCAAGCCACTTGTCTTTTATGGCGTCCGCATTCAATGCCTTGTATTCCTCTAGGAATTTATCTGCCGATGCCGTACAAGACTTCCATAGTTTAGCCCACTCAGACCGAGAATAAAAACTGACTTTAACATAGTCCTGCGGGCTATGTCGAAACTTAGTCAATGCCGCCGTTTCCGGCGTCACTTCTACAGATGCGTAATCGCTGCCGAGGAGGGCATTGATAAGCGTCGATTTACCTGTCTTGATCGTCCCAACGAATGCAATCTGGAATTCCGGTTTACTGCACATCGAGACAAAGCGAGCCATATCCTCCAATATATTAGAGTTACCCCGCATTTCTTTTAGCTCAGGAACATCTAAGAGCGCCCTAAGCCGTTCAATCTTCGCTATGAAAAGATCTACGGTATCATCCCAAAGGATTCTGGCGTGCGGAACATGTTGAAGATTTTCCAATATCCTCATCATCTTGAATTGCGGAAGCTGATAGAGTTCCGGATCGTCTATCATATCCGTTTGAAGGAAACTACCGCATGTGTGGCAAAAATAACTCTCCTCGCTACTTGAACTTCCGCACTTACCGCATTTAATGCTTTTTTCCGTCATGGCTATGCCTCCTAACGCTTGTCAAACTAAAATAAAAGTTCTTTGCTAACAACGTCATTGATCACGTCTCCACCATATTTGACTAACTCTTCTCCCGTAACGGTATATGAGCAAAGGTTAAAATTTGATTTCATGATTTTTCCATCGCAATAAAAATAGCTAATGCCGTCGAAGTTCACGCCGTACTCGTCAATCAGTAATTCCTTTCTCAGCCTCATTTTCTCTTCCACACTTTTGAGGATTTTGGACAAGGGTATGGAACGAAGGAATTTCCCAGTACGATTTAGGGACTCATTGAGCTTCTCGTCTTCATTTTCTATAAGAATCATCAAGAGCGCCCCCCCTGATTTCAGCTCATATTCCTGATGCAAACATTTCTCTGTCTGAAGTAAAGCATCATTAATGCAACCTACCTGATAACGAACACTAGGTAACTTGTCTATTGGCTTTAACTTAAACTCGTCTTTCACTTTTTCGAATATGGAAATCTGATTTTTCTCCAGCAACATGAGGAAAATTCTCTGCTCCAGACTGAAATCTAATGAGCTCCTCAACTGGAACGATAGCTCATTGGCAGACGATGCGGATTTAAGAATATGCTGTAAAGTGCCTTGAAAAATATGGATGTCCGAATCCGCGAACTCTTTTTCTCGTGATAACAGCGAAAGCTGCTTGAGAGTCCACCTGCTCAAGGGCACATCTTTACCTCGTGCAAGTCTGAAGGGGAAACTGTCCATAAGTTCATCGTCATCGGAAAGGAAAAGCATATCGTAGACGTCACCGTCCTCAACTTGATTGTCCTTCTTCCACTCGTCCCAATATGTCTTGGCTGTATCTGCCGAGTATGAAACCCAGCGCTGGCCGAAAACCGTAACAGCCGTCAGTTTTCCGTGCGAAAGATCCCACTGTGAGATTTTCCCTTTGTGCAATACGAACAAAGATTGCGACATTTGCTCTTTCCTTTTAAAACTTCTAAAGCCTAATAACCGCCTAGCTACATGCCTCTCTCGCCTTCCTGCAAGGAGGCGATGATGGCGGCGTTGTCCTGTTTGACGCCTGCCTCTTTCGCGCCGGCGGTGATGGCACCAAACACCGCTCCAAACTTGTCGGGGGCAAGCGTGCCCTTCGCAAGGGACTCGACATCCCCGAGCGAAGCGGCACCGGAGTCGGCGAGCGAAACGGAAAATCCCTTCGTAAATGCGCCGAGCTGCGCATCGTCCCACTTCAGGCTGGCAGCACCCTTCGCGAGAACGCCCAGCGTTTCGGGCGTAATCTCAAAGCTCTTCGCCTCCTTGACTTCCTGCATCGTGCCTGCCATACCAACGTAGCGGCAAGCGGCCTTTTGTTCCTCGGAGAGCGCGTCGAACTTCTCCTGATCAAACGGATATTCGCGGTCGAGGTATTCCTTGTACTCCTTGAAAGAACCGAAGTCTTCGGGCTTCTTGTCGGCCTCGTTCATCTGCCAGCCCAATTCTTCTGGCTTCTCGTCAACGCCCGCCGACGAAGCAAGTGCCTGTACCGCCACCACGGCAATCACATCTAACGGTGGCGGCAGCGCAGCCGCAAGGGCTGTTACGAGTGCGTTCACCAAAGGCGACGACTTCAGCACATTCGAGATTGAACTGGCAATGCTCTTGATGCCGCTCCACAATCCGCTCCAGAAACCCATTTTCTTTCTCCTTTTTTGGTTGGTTTGATTGTTGTTTGTTTTTGTTAGGAATTTCTTCGCGCCTTGGCACAACAGGCCAACTTGGTACGCTCCTGAGTCGTATCACCTTTCGCAAGCAGGACCTTGAAGAACGCCGCATAATCGCCCTCAAGGTTATCGCCCTGCCGAGGCGAATAGGCACGTGCCAGCAAAGCACTTGTTACCCGATCCCGTCCGTAGGCGTCAAGCATGGCCGACAACACGCCAAACGTGCAGCCTTTACTTGAAAGGGACACTATTTTGCGAAATTCGCCCATCATGCCCTTTGTGGCCTTGGACAGCTTTTCAAGGTCTGCCACAGACGGCTGCTTCGCCAGAACGTCCGAGAATGCGAACACGCCGCGCTTCCAGTCGCTGGCGTAGAACTCCAGCGCGGCCTTTCGGATGTTTTCGGCCTCCTTCGGGTCGGGCGTGGTGTCGGTGCGGTACGTCTGCGTGATCTGAACCTGGATGGCCTTGGGCCAGTTGCCGTTGAAGACGACGGCGCGTCCGATCTGGAGGTTGGAGAGGAAGCTCGCCTGCTCCTCCTCCAATCCCATCGTGTGGCCGACGGCTTCCTTGTCGTCCTGCGCGAAGAGGCGGTGGATGATCTTGGTGTTGGTGTTCTTCATCACCTCGGGCGTGAGCTTGCCGGGAATCTGGTCGGCGATCACGAGCGATTCGCCGTACTTGCGGATTTCGGCAAGCATGTCGGCGAACGTCTCGGCGGCCTGTTTCTGGGACGGGCTGCCACCCGGCTCTGGCTTGGAGAGAAGGCGGTGCGCCTCCTCGATGAGGGTGATGTGATGGACCTTGCCGCCCTTCTTGAACTTGTACTTGACCGCCTGCAGGAGGTTCGTCAGGACGAATCCGATGATAAGCGACTTCTGGGCGGCGTTGGGAATCTCCTCCAGCTCCAGCACTACCTTGCGGTCGAGTAGCTTAATGAAATCAATGGAGCGTGGGCAGTCAAGCATGAAGCCCTTCGCGCCAAGGGTCAAACCCTGCAGACGCGCCTTGATGGAGCCGATGTAGTCCTTCTTGAGGCGGTCGTCGAAACCCTGCTCCTCAACAACCACTTCGGTTTTCTTCAACACATCGCTCAACGTAGGGAAAGCGAATACGCCATCCGCAAACGGATCGTCGTAGTCGGCGTTCTCGTTCGTGTCGAGGCTCCAGCCGTAGTCCTCGTAGCAGGCGTAGATGGCGCGTTCGATTAGCTGCGGGATGGCCGCCTCCATGTCGAACGCCGCCGTAATGCTCGCCATGAGCATGTCGACGCGCGAGGTGACGCTCTCGCCGGGGATTAGCTCAAAAGGGTTCAGCCGGAACGGCGCTTCCGTATCGTCGCCGAGCGTAAACACGAGCATGTCCTCGCATTGCTTGCGGATCGCATTGTCGCTTGCCATGCGGAGGCCGCGATACTCGGTCTTGGCGGGTTCGATCACGAGGAACGGCCAGCCGCTTGAAAGCAGCAGCGTCTGGCAGGTAGTGGTCTTTCCGCTGCCGGTCACGCCCGCCACGAACACATGGCGGTCTAGCTGATCCTTGGCGAGCTTGACCGTGCAGCCCTTGCACACGTTGCCACCCTTCACCAAAGCGCCGAGTTCCACCAGGTCTTCGTTCTTGAGGGCAATCGGTTTTCCATCCTTGCCTTTCGCCTCCGGCACGTTGAGGCCGAACTCGACCTCTTCTTTCAAGCGAAGGCCGACGACTTCCTTCTGCGGGAGTCCGGCCATGAGCGCCAGTTCGCGCACGCTCATCCAGTTGCCGGAATACAGGACGGGATCCTGCCGGTCGGCGAACTGCGCAAGGCCGCCGTACTCCAGCAGGCCGGCCTGTGCGTATGGGAGGCGCTGAATTCCCTCATCCTCCAGCTTCGCGAACGGGATCGTGAAATTACGCAGCAACTTGCACTCGTCGGCACCTGGATTACGCGAGAGAAGAGGCACCATGTTCGCCGTCTCGCCGGCGAAGATGGAGCGCGCCGCCTGGGAAAGCTTGCGGGTGACCTGCGGGTTCTCGCCGAAGAGCGTCATGTTCACGACGAACGCGCCCTTGCCGCGCGCGTAGTCGAGACGCGGAATCAGTACCTCGTCAAAGTACTTAACCCAGTCTGCGGCGGCCTTGTCCGTCAAGTCGGAGTTGACCGTGATCGACGAGCCGCTCTGCGTTCCCCAGTTCTTGCTCGTCCCCTTGTTCGTGCTGAAGTTCTCACTTTCACCTTTCGTCGTGGAGCTGCTACCACCAATTGTTTCAGACGAACTTGTCCCGGAACTCCTAGTATCGCCGCCTGAAAACCAAATCTTACAGTTTGTTCCTTGGTTACTCCCTTGAGTCTTACTTTCACTCCTACCTGTCGTATCGCTCTTACTTGTGCCGGTTGACCTACTTTCACCGCTGTTGACTGCCTCACCCTGGTTCTGCCCGACATTCTGCCCTAGCTGGACGGACTGCTTGGACACCAGCGACAGCATTTCGTATGCGGCAAACACATCCTTGCGCAAGGCCGTGAGGCGGTCGTTGCCAATGGGCTTGGCGAGGATCATGAAGCCGAACTTGTCGCCCTGCATCACGTCCACGAGGCGGTCGATGCCACGAAAGTCCTGTTTCTCCTTGTCCTTCACGCCGCCGGGCACGCCCGCCAGCACGCGACAGTTGTCCGGCTCGTCAAAATACGTTTTCATTTCCGCGCGCAGCTCGTCCATCTCCTGCGCATCCAGCTCGCGAATCGTGCTGCCGCGAAAATTTCCCTCCAGGGCGGGCCTCAGGAACGCCTCGCCCACCTGGCGCACGGGATCGCGTTCGGCATTGACGGCAAACAAATCGCGTACGAACCCGAAATAGAACCTGACCTTGTCATGGTCGCCCAAAATCAGGTAGACGAGGTTCATGCCGGGAACCGTCATGCAGGAAAGCGCGTTCTCCAGCGCCTCCAGTTGCGGCGACTCCTCTTCGTAGGTGATTTCCTCAATGCGGTAGAGAATCAAGTCCTTGCGCTTGAGGTCCTCAACGGATTGGAGGCTAGTGGGATTCGCGACAAGATTGCGCTCCCCGACGATCCTTGTCCATTCGGCTATCTTGTCAGGAAGTGCCTTCACCACCTCGGGTTGGACGACGACCGACTTTGTTTCCGCGACAGGCACTGGTTGTGTCTGTATCTTCTGTAATAAAATATTTTTATCCATGATTGTTATTCCTTTCACATTGATTGCTTACAGCTTCTCCCACTTGCTCCAGCGGAAACAGGTACTGGTGCCGCCAAACTTGCGGCCGTCCCAGGCCCGGCAGTCGTCGGCGGGTAGAACTCCGCCAATGCGCACAAACTTGGGGTCCGCGCCCACGAAAATGAGCTTGCGCGTGCCGCTCCACCAGCGGCACGTCGCGCACTTTTTCTGCGCTATCGGTATGTCAAGTTGCGCCATTCTTTATCTCTTTCCTTCACCGCGCGGAATGCCACCATTGCGGCTACATTCTTCACGGTTCCTCGGCGTTGCGTTGAAGTTTAGCACCTCTCTCACCCGCGCGCAAGCACGAAGGCAAAATGTACCTCACATCACAGCCAAACAACCAGCCGTTATGTAAGTAATACGCAGCAGAACACGAAGTGTTATGGGGAAAAATAAAAAAAATTTCACGCCTCGCACCTACTCCCCGTACGCAGCCTCGACGGCGGCGATCATGTGGTCAATGCGAAACTTGATCTGGCGAAGCGCATTGTGTGTAATTCCCAGGCGCGTGGCTACATCGGCAGCAGGTTCGCCATCAAGCGCGTAGGCGCGATACGCCGCCACCGTGCGTGGGTCCAGCATGGTCCGCGAAAGAACATGCTCAACGGCTGCGGCATGCCGTGCCTCCATGAGATGCATGTCCACGTAGGCCGCCGCGTCGGGCGTCTCGTCAAGTATCTCCACTTCTTCGGCAGAGACTGTTTCCCCCACACCGCGTGCAAGGTTACGGCGATGCCGATCAATCAACAGACGGCGCACCATTGTTCCCAAATAGGCTCGGAAACGGCCCTTTTCCGGACGATATACTTCTGTGCGCAAGACGTTCACCAGTCGCACGAATATCTCCTGAACTACATCGTCCACGTCCGACGGCACCACGTCGCCACGTGCGCCGATGAACGCTCGGATCACCGGCGTGTACAGCTCAACAAACCGCGCCCATTCGGCGGCATCGTCGCCGTTTGCGTATTCGGCAATCTTGTGGAGCAAGGTTTTTGGGGTGTCGGGAAACATAGTCGTTAGTGGTTAGTCGTTAGTCGTTAGTCGTTAGGGTTGTCGGTTATCGAATGTTCAACCTCCACCCTTCTGGAGAATGGGTCGTTGGGCGGCCAAGTCGTACTCCAGCCCTTAGCGGTGGGCTGGACGTGGTTGACGAGGTTGGTGGGCGTGCGCACGTATATGCGCGTGCCGCGCGTTTCGGGTGCATTACCACCAAAATAGACGTGCAGGAGGTTTGAACACCCCCCGAAAGCCGCCTGCCCTACATCGAGGAGGCCTTTTCCAAATCGGACCTCGCGCAGGGCGAAACAGTCACCAAACACATAGCTTTCCAGATGTTTCAGCGAGTCGGGCAACGCAACCGTCTCAAGCTGCGGACAACCGAAGAACGCGGCCGCATCGACCAATTCCACGCCCTCCTCCACCGTGACGTGCCGAAGATCCGGCCACCGTTTGAACTGATCGGCCACAACACGCTTCATGGCGGCCTTCACAACAACTGAGGTCACGCCGCCAGGGTCGATGTCCTGCATATCCTGTGGGCTTGAAACCCACAGCACGCCCGGAGGTGGCTGGGCGGTTTCGCTACCCGTTCGCAATGCAATCAGTACCCCTGCCGCAAGGGCGCCTAGTCCAAGCAAAAACATCCACCGTCGGCGGCTTGTTCCATGCTCCACTCCCACAATCGTGCGCATCGCCGGATCTTCAGAAAGGAGTCGTGGAAGATTCGTCTGCCAGAACGGGTCAAATGCAAGCAACAGGTCGAATGGAGACGTAGCCTTTCTTCCACCCGCATCCGCTGAACCCATCGGCGGCTCGTACCACATGCCCGTCAAAAGGCGGAAAAAGAGAACTCCAAGCGCATACCAGTCTGATGCCGACGTCACGGGCTGTCCGGACCGCACCTCGGGCGCAAGGTAGAAATAGGTGCCCATCACTGGACGCGTACCGGTTGTCTGCCCTTCGATGAACGTTGTGGTTACGTCCAGCCGATTGCGCAGTTTGTCGTCGAAGATGCGGGAGATGCCGAAGTCGGAGAGCACGGCATGGCCGCCATCATCAAGCAGTACGTTCTCGAGTTTTACGTCGCGATGCACAATGCCGCGCGCATGAAGGTAATCCAGCTCGTCCACCAGCTCGCGGAACCAGCACAGGGCCTGTTCATTAGAGATGCCCCCGCGCCGACGCGCATCCTCCAGCGTTTCCGGCTCGCCATCTGCGTTCAACACGAGATCCATAGCAAACCAGGGATTTCCTGTCGACTCGTCCACGCCCACGTCCCGTACCTTCACAAGATGCGGATGGTTCAGCACGGCCAGGATTTTCGCCTCGGCATGGAAACGTTTCTCGAGAAACTCCTGGTTTTTCGCACCGCCCGTGAAGAGCTTCAGCGCGAGATGCGCTCCGGCAGCGTCCTCCACCTCGTACACCGTCCCCATGCCGCCATGTCCCAGCGGACGCACAATGCGGTAAGCTCCAATGTTACCAATGGCATAAGAGTCTGTCGCCGCTTTTTCCATGCGCATAGTATATCACATTTCCTTACCCAGACCCGCGGCATTATGGTAAAATATCGCCATGGAAAACAACAGACGCCTTCTCTCGCTCGACATCCTCCGCGGACTCGACATGCTCCTTCTCACGGTCATCGGACCAGTTTTCTGGGCCGTGAACAAGGTATGGGCAATGCCCGACGCCGTCCAGCTGCAGTTCAAGCACGCCTGGGGCGGCTTCACGCTATGGGACATCATCATGCCGCTCTTCATCTTCTCCTGCGGCGCCGCCGTTCCATACGCGCTGTCAAAACGTCTGGACGATGACGGCTGTGCGACCAGCGCGTTCTGGAAGCACGTATTCGGACGTTTCCTGTTCCTCTGGTTCTGCGGCATGCTCGTGCAGGGGAACCTCGCCTCGCTCGACCCGCTCAAGATCAGCCCCTACAACAACACGCTCCAGACCATTGCCGCCGGCTACCTGATCGCCGCTCTTGTGATGCTGATCCCCGTGCGCGCGCTTCGCGTAGCCATACCCTTTATCCTTGCGGGAGCCTACGGCGCGCTCCTGCATTTCCTAGGCGACTACACCGTGGACGGGAACCTTGCGCAGGTCATTGAACAGAACGTTCTCCACGCCATCCTGCCCGACGGCAGCGCGGCGTTCAAGACGCACGGCTACACCTGGTTCCTCACCACGCTCATGTTCGGCGCAATGGCGCTCTGCGGCGCGCAGTGCGCAGAGATCCTGCGCGGCAAATGGCCGAACGGGCGGAAATCGGCGGCGCTCTTCGTCCTCGGCGGCCTCCTCCTCGGCGCGGGATGGGGGCTGACGCTCGCCGTTCCGTGCATCAAGCACATCTACACCGTGAGCTTCACCTGCCAGGCGATGGGCTGGTGCGTGCTCGCGCTCGCCCTTCTCTACGTGCTGACGGACATTCTCCCGTGCCGACGCGGCTGGTGGATCATCACCCTCTACGGGCAATGCGCCCTTACGGCTTACATGGCGACGCACTTCTTCAAGCCTGCGCTTGTAGTCTGCGAAAAAACGATCACGCAGGGTTTCCCACGCTACGTGGACAAGCAATACATGCCCCTCGCCGAAGCGCTCGTCACGGCCATCATCCTCACGATCATCCTCGTCATCCGCCGTCGGCTGCGCGGCACACGCCCAGTGACCGAGGAGTCCAGCACGGACGCTGAACCCTCTGTACCGCAGGCGTCGGGTACCGATGCCGCACCCGCGTTCAAGAGCCAGCTGATGTCTGGTGCAATTGCCGACCGCTTCAAGATTCCCGGATTGGAAACCAAGCAAGCCGCCGCGCCGCAAAACGCGAATGAACCTGCTTCGCAGGCAACCCATGTGAAGACGAAACTCAAACTGCACGCATCGTCCGAGGAGACGCCGTCAGTGAGCCTCGAGCCAATTGTTCCCGACGCCGACCGAGACGTCTAGCGGCACGCCGAGGTCCAGCGCCCCTTCCATCTCGCGTTTCACGATTTCCTTCACGCGTTCGACCTCGTCGCGCGGCGTGTCGAAAAGCAGTTCGTCGTGTATCTGGAGGATCATTTTCGCGCGCAGGCCGGCATCTTTGAACGCGCGGTCGACCTTGACCATGGCAACCTTGATGAGATCTGCCGCAGTGCCCTGTACGGGCGTGTTGATTGCGTCGCGCTCGGCTGCCTGACGCACCGTCGCGTTACGTGACGAGATGTCGCGCAGCGTCCGGCGGCGTCCGAGTGCCGTCACGGCATAACCCGTCTCGCGGGCCTTCGCGATCGCGGTGTCCATGAACGCGCGAATCTTCGGGTAGAGGCGGAAGTACGTCTCGATCAGGTCGGCTGCCTCACGACGCGGCACCTGCAGTCGCTGCGAAAGGCCGAACGCGGAAATGCCGTAGATGATGCCGAAATTGACCATCTTGCACTTGCGGCGCATGTCGTCCGTCACGAGCGGCGGCATCACGTCGTAGACGCGCGCGGCCGTCTCGCGGTGGATGTCGGCCCCGTGCGCGAACGATCTGCGAGTAGTCGGCCGAGACGAGAACATGGTCCGCATCGCGCGGGACGATGGCAGCGCGGATCATCTTGCCGCGCTCCGTGCGAACGGGGATGTTCTGGAGGTTCGGGTCGGAGGAGGAGAGACGCCCCGTCTCGGTGAGCGCCTGGGCGAACGTGGTGTGGACGCGTCCGTCAAGCGGGTCGATGCACTGCGGAAGCTTGTCAACGTATGTGCTCTTCAACTTCGCGCAGGCCCTGTACTCAAGAATCTGACGCACGACGGGGTGGGCGTCTATGACCTTCAGGAGAGTCTTTTCGTCCGTGGAGAAATGCCCGGTCGTCGTCTTCTTGGCGGCGGCGGAATCGATCTTCAGCTGTCCGAAGAGCAGGTCGCCGAGCTGCTTCGGGGAGTCGATGTTGAGGTCGGGGTTCCCGGCGGCCGTGCGGATGGACTCAGTGAGCGACACGATTTCCCTGTCCAGTTCAAGGCCGTAGGCGTGGAGCGCGGCGGTGTCGATCTTCACTCCTTCGCGCTCCATCTCCACAAGAATCGGCACAAGAGGCTCTTCACTCTCGGCGAGCGCCTGCAGCGCACCGGCGGAGGTAACTTGCGGACGCAGCACCTCGTCGAGCCGGAGCGTCACGTCGGCGTCCTCCGCCGCATAGTCGCGCACGTCTTCCGGCGGCAATTCCGCCATGTTCTTCTGCTGTTCGCCGCGTTTGCGCTCGCCGATCAGTCGCGTAATCGGGATCGGGTCGTAGCCTAGGTACTCGCGGGCGAGGAAATCCATGTTGTGGAACGCGGCGGCGTCGAGAACGTAGTGTTCGAGCATCGTATCGCGCACTGTGGAGCCGAAACGGATGCCGTAGCGGGAAAGTACGGCCATGTCGAACTTCGCGTTCTGCGCAACGAGCGTCTTTCCGGGATCGGCGAACGCGGCCGCGAACGTGGCAACAAACGTGAGGGCGGCACCATGCCCCTCGCCGGCGGGCCGCGCGGCCTCAAAGAGGTCCTGCGCGGGCGGGGGAGTTTCGGTAGGCAGGAGGTGGTCCGGCACGGCGACGTACCACGCCTTGCCAGGAGCCGTAGCGAAAGACATCCCCACGAGCCGGGCGGTGCGAGCATCGGTGGACGTCGTTTCCGTGTCGAAGGCGAACTTCGGGGCGGACTCCAACTCGTGCGCAAGCGCGGCAGCCTCGTCAAGCGTCTGCACGAGACGGTAGTCGTGCGGTATGTCCGCAAGCGTCTTGAAGGCGGGCTTCTCGGACTGGATGGCATCGTCGCCGAGGAAACGACGCGCGAGGGCGTTCAGCTCGAACTTCGTGCAGACGGCGCGTAACTTCTCGGAATCGGGCTCCTGACGCAGAAAATCGTCAAAGGAGACGTCCAGCGGCACGTCGGTACGGATGGTCGTAAGGAACTTGGACATGCGGGCGTCCCCTGCTCCCGACGCGACTTTCTCGGCGAGTTTGCCTTTCAGCTCGGCGGCGTGGTCTATGAGGTTCTCCACCGATCCGTACTGGGCGAGCAAAGCGATGGCGGTCTTCTCGCCCACCCCGCGCACGCCGGGGATGTTGTCGGATGCGTCGCCGGCGAGCGCAAGCCAGTCGATCATCTGCCGTGGCGAGGAGAGCTGCCAGTGTTCGCACACCTTCGCCTCGTCGTAAATCTCCGGATCCCCGCCGCTGCGGCCGGGACGGAACAAGCGGATGTGCGGCGCCACGAGCTGCGCGGCATCTTTGTCCGGCGTGGCGAGATACACGTCGAACCCCTCGGCCGCCGCACGCACGGCGAGCGTGCCCATCACATCATCCGCCTCAAATCCCTTCAGGCGCAGCACG
The DNA here is from genome assembly GCA_902761035.1 of uncultured bacterium. Taxonomy (GTDB): domain Bacteria; phylum Verrucomicrobiota; class Kiritimatiellia; order RFP12; family UBA1067; genus RUG572. The sequence continues at coordinate 83,593 of CACWIW010000001.1, forward strand.
GGGAGGCGGAGGGCCTCCGCGAGCTCGAACGCATAAGGGATAGAGGCCGCGAGGTCTTCTGGCATCTTCTCGCGCTGCGCCTTGTAGGGCGGGTATGCCTCGTGGCGGAACGTGGGACCGTCCGGATCCATCGCGAGCACCGCGTGCGTGGGGGCGAAATCCTTGAGGATGGAAGTCACGCCGTTCGCGAACCCGAACAGCGCGGACGTATTGATGCCCGTCGACGTCAGACGCGGATTCCGCATGAAAGCGAAGTGTCCGCGGTAGAGGAACGGCATCAGGTCGATGATGAACAGTTTCTTCATTTGGAAAAGTATATCACATAAGCGACGAAAGAAGCGGCTCAAATTCGGGAAAAGACTCGTTCAGGATTTCCGCACCTTCAACCGATACGGGCGCGCGCAGGCCGCAGATTGCCATCGACATGGCAAGTCGGTGGTCTCCGTTCGCGCGCGCCGTGCCGCCCTTCAACGTGCCGCCGCGCACCGTGAAGCCGTCTGGGCACTCCGAAACCTCCACTCCGAGCGCGCCGAGTTGCGTGACGATTGCAGCGATCCGGTCCGTCTCCTTGTAACGCAGTTCCTCTGCCTCCCGCACGACGGTTTCTCCCTCCGCAAACGCGGCGACCGCAGCAAGCGCGGGGAATTCGTCGATCGACCGTACCACGAGGTCGCCTGCAATCTCCACGCCGTGGAGGGGCGCGGCCTCAAGTGTAACGTTGCCGATAGGTTCGCCGAATTCCACGTGTTCGCTCTCCGTGGATATGCGCGCCCCCATGGCAGAGAGGACATCCAGCACGCCCGTGCGGGTTGGGTTGAGTCCCACGTCCGACACGGTCACGCGGGAACCGGGCACTATGGCGGCGGCGGCCAGGAGGAATGCGGCAGAGGAGATGTCGCCGGGAAGAGTGCCGTCAAGTGGCTTGAGCGAGGTGGCGGGATGGACCGTCTCGGTAAGGCCGTTGGATACCACGGTCGCACCCATGGCACGGAGCATGCGGGCGGTGTGGTCACGCGAGGGGCCGGGCTCATGCAGGGTAACGGGCGAGTCTGCGCCAAGGGCTGCGAGTTCCAAGCAGCTCTTCACCTGGGCCGAAGCAACCGGCAGCGTGTAGTCGATTCCGTGCAGCGGGGCTGGGGAGACTATGATGGGCGCATGACCGTCCGTCGTTGAAATAGAGGCCCCCATTAGGCGAAGCGGATCGGCTATTCGGTTCATCGGGCGCCTGCGGAGCCCAGAACTTCCATCCAAGACGGCTGATGATCGCGTAGCCGCCAGCGCACCAGCGAGCAGGCGTATCGTCGTGCCAGAATTTCCGCAATTTGCATCCACTCCGGAGCAAGGGAAAGGACGCATTCCGTTTCCAGTCAGGGTCAGGACACCGTTTTCTAGGCGACTCGGCACTCCCAGCGACTCCAATGCACCGCGCATTGCGCGCGTCACACCGCTGTCGGGATAATTCCGAATTTTGGAATCGCCATCGGCCAAAGCGGCGAAGAGCACCACGCGGTGTGCAAGCGACTTGTCGCCTGGGAGCGTGACGCAACCCCGCAGAGGTCTGGCAGCCAGGGGTAGGGAAAGCGTCATCGCCTGTCCTTCCAGCTATTCAGCGTCAGTCAGATCGGAGCTTGCCGCACCATGACTCGGCCAGTGTTTCTCGTCCGCAGCAGCGCCATCCGTGGGCTTGTCGCCCTTGTCGCCCTTGTCGCCCGCGTCCGATGCGTTGTCCGGCGTTTTCTTGGCCGTCTCGATCGGCCCGTATGGAGCGTACGGGCGATAACCCTTGCCGTATGACCTATAGCCACCGTAGCCGCCATAGCCATAGCCATAGCCGTAGGAATGCCCGGACGGCGCAAAGGCACTTCCGGCACCGCCCATCTCGACGTCGTTCACGATTATGCCGATCACAGTGGCACCGGACTCACTAAGCGAACGGGATGCGTGCTGGATGGGCTTGAAGTGCGTACGGTCGGGGCAGCACATGATCATGACCGAATCCACCATCGCGGCAAGCGTAACCACGTCGCCTACAATGCCGAACGGCGGCGAGTCAATTATGATGCGGTCGTAGTTTTCACGCGCCCACTTGAAGAAATCGGGAACAATCTGCGAACCCATGATGGAAGCGGGGTTGACGTTGTCAGGCGGCAGGGAGCCGATTACGTCGAGGTGCTCTACGCCGCTAGGCATCACAAGTGAGGCGAAATCGCGCAAATCCGCCTTTGAAAGGTAATGCGAGAAGGAATGCTCGTTGTCGATCTGAAGACCCCACACGCGGGCAAGGCGCGGACGGCGCAGGTCGAAGTCCACGAGCAACGTCTTCTTCCCGGCCTGCGCACTGGAGATGGCCAATGAGCAGGAAGTGATCGTCTTGCCCTCGCCCGGCTGGGTGGACATGATCAGCACGGCCTGGGAGATTGGCTGGTAACGCGGCGAATCCAGCAGGTTACGCAGGCCGGCCATCGCCTCGGCGAACTGCGAGTACTTGTTTTCGGAGATGAACTTAGCCACCTGCTCGCGCTTCTTGCGGCGGACATGCGGCAACACGGCCAGTACCTTGAGGGCAAGACGGCCCTCGATGTCAGAGAGCGAAACGATCGTGTCCTCGAGGTGGTCGAGCACGAGCACGAACAGCAGGCCCAAGCCGAGCGACAGCACGGCGCCAGCCGAGAAAATGATCAACGGGTTCGGCTGCACGGGCTTAGAGGGGACATGGGCGGGACGCCCAACGCGGACGATTTCGTTGTTCTGCTCTGCGGCAATGCGGTGTTCGTTCTCCTTCTGAAGGAGATCCTGGTATATTTCGCTGGAGACCTTCTTCTCCTGCTCCAACTGCTTCAACCCGGCGTCGGCCTGAACAATCAACTGCCCAATTTTCGCGATATTCTTGTTCAGTTCATCGCTTTTCTTCTTAAACGTTTCCAGTTGGCTCTTGGCGGCCGTCAGGTCGCCCACCGCAGTTGCAAGAGCGCGTTTGACCGTCTCTGCGAATTCTTTTGAAATTGCACTTAACTCGCCCTTCTTCGCCACCACGACCGGATGCTCCGGCGTATACCGCGTATTGAGAGTGGCAAGTTCCATCTTCACGTTTTGCAACTTCGTGTAGGCAGATCCAATATCCGAGGACCGCGGCACCGCAGTTGGCAGTTCGCCGAAGTTCTCGGGGTTTTTCTGCGCTGCCTGAAGCATCTTAACCCACTCGCTCACCGCCGAAACGCGCTTTTCGGAGTCAAGCAGGTTGGCGGTCGTCGTCGAAAGGCTCTGGTTTAGGATGTTGCGCTCCGCCATCAAACTGTCGATTTTGTTCTCCGTGCGGAATTTGAGCAGGCGGGCAGCAAGGTCATCGTCCACTCTTTTCTGCTTCTCCACCTGCTGGTGAATCTGAGCAACGGCCTTGTCGCAGCGCTTCCTGTTCTCATCATCGGTAAATGACTCAATTGCCTCAGCATAAGCGTTCGCGAGAGCCGCAGCAAGCTGCGGGGACTTGGAACGGACGGCAATCGTTATCAAGCGCGAATGACGCACAAGTTCAAGTTCTGAATCGCCCAGCATCTCGACAAGATCCTTGTCCGTGACCACAGAATTAGGATAGTTCGCGCGGTACTGCTGCAGGATTTTCGTGAAAATCGCCTCGGAACGCCAGTCGGACTGACGCGTGTTGAAGATTTCCGCATAGTTGGCGCCGTAGTAGTCCATGTCGTTACCGGCAACGCCAACGCCAGTGACGCCCTTGGAACGCCGCGTGTCCATCGTGAACTCGCTCTTCGCCTCGTAGATAGTCGGCGAGATACGGTACACGGCGAACGAGGCGACAAGGCCAATCAGCAGGAAAACGAGCACGGATATCCAGCGCTGTGCGATCACGCGCAACACGCGGCCAATGGTAATCGTTCCAACAATCGATTCTGCATCCTGCCCGGGGGCCTGTCCACCGTATGCACCACCGTAATAGTATGGCGCGTGTCCGCTGCCACCGTAGTACATCGGCGTCTGAGCCGATCCGTAGTAGATTGGCGACTTTTTGGACGTGCCGTAGTAGAGGGGCTTCTGTCCGTATGTGGATGACGATGATGAAGAAGATGATGCCATGGCTTAGGGACTTTCTCTTTCAATTTTTTGCGTACCACGCATTGGCGTAGGCTTTTTCGGGAAGGATGCCGCCCCAATTGCAAGCGGGACTGCAAAAACGAACATCATGGGCGCAATTTCAAGGATTGGCGCAAAAAATGCAAGGGCTAATAGGAGCGCGAACGCTATTGGCACAATCCAAACTATAGGCGGACAGGCGAAGGCAACGATGTCCGCGTCATCCTGTTCTCTTAGGAAAATTACCGCTTGAACCAGCCGACTGACATACGTGAATAGGAGGATAAAAAGCCCGAACGCAAGCAGAGACATGCCGAGAAGGCCATGCTCGGCAAGATATGTCCAGAAGCTGTTGAACGCACAGACTGGATTGCGGTTGCAAGGACGAAGTTGCATCCAGTTGAATTCGGACTTGTCGCGACCGCGCTTCGCGGAGTCTTTCATCTGCCGGGAAATCAACAGTGCCCGCCAATCGGCCTTCTGCCGCTGGAATGACTGCAGCTCCGACTTACTTGCGATGAACGGCACATGCAAACGGAACGCGCCAGTACCGGCACCGTACCATGGATGTTTCTTCCACACCGATTTCGCGATAGCCGAGAGAGCTGGTGATAGGGTCCGGTAAACCTCGGATTGTTCTTTGTCGATAGCCAGAAAACCTCCGGCCTTCACCGAATAGACATTTTGCACCGGTTCCTTCATCAGTTCCGTTACGTCGCCATTAGTACGCACGCAGCCATCAAGCTCCACTTCGGGGGGGAGAAGCGCGAAAAGAAAGAAAAACGGCGTTGCGAAACCTAGCAACATCAAGGCCAGGCCACGCGCGCTAGACCCTACGGAACCCATTCGGGCCAAATACGCCAAACAGAAGATCGCGACAAGCGCGGCAACAACCAAGAACACTGTGGACAGCGGCGGCGGCGAGAAAAAAAGCAGCCCACATGTGTTTCCCGCTAAAGCGACGCAAAACGGTACGCGCGCGGCACCCCATTTGCGCGCCTCCGCTTGCGCGCCAAACGCAAGAGCGCAAATCAACCAGACACCAAACCCCGGTCCCCAAAATGCCCCCCAAAAAGGGCCTCCAAGAAAGTCAACCTTGGCAGCCCCCATGAACGCCGGAACTTTTAGGCATGCGCAAGTCGTCATGACCAGTCCGCCGAGTCCCATTACGAACGAGGCCGTTAGGCCAAAGGAGATGCGTCCCGTCAACCCTATGCCGTGACGGATACCGAGCACTACCACGGCGACCCCGGTCAACACTGCCAGTGGCAGCAGCCCAGCTGAACCAAAAGACGCAGGCAGTCCAGGAGAAGATGGCTCCCGAATGGTCCACTCGTCGTTAACATAGTCCAACTTCACGCCGGAGTTCATATAGCGGATTGCCGCAACGACAAGCACAAAGATGAAAAACCAGAATGCAACGTCGCGCAGCAGAGAACCAATCACACGGCGGCGGGCAATGGAAAGATGCTCACCCTGACGCATTGACGGTTCGACCAGCAACCAAAGGAACGCCAGCCCCGAAAGCCAGAAGAGTAACTCCGCCAGGCCGCCTGCTGACAAGAACGGAAACAGCGCGAATGGCAAAGAGGCCAGCAACGCTAGATGCGTCGCCAGCCCGTACCTGGTGATGAGTCTTGGAAACATCAGTAGAAATCAATCAATAATGGAAGCGCAAGCCAATCGTGCCGCGGAAGCGGTCATAATCATAGTCACGCTTGTCACACCATTCCTCTTCCCAAGTGATATGCGCGAAAATCGACACCCAGCGATTGATGATGTAGCTCGCGCCAAGGCGGAAGGAAAGGATGGTTTCGTCGAAGTCATTGCCGTAAGCGAGGTAGCGGTCATTATAGCACGTATCCTCGTAACGCCACGCCAAATTCGCAGTTAGCGTCAACTTATCACCCATCGTAAGATAGGAAAGACCACCTGACATAGAATACACCTTGATTGCCTGACCGCGCGTGCGCTCAGAGGGCTGGTAGTAACTTCTTCCAAGTAATGAGGCCTGCAACTGTCGTGTAATCTTCCAGTTGGCACTCATAGAGTAGGTCCAACCACAATCCGCATTGGAGTGCCCGCCGTAATCAAGCCAAGATGCGCCCATGAGCACACGATATGTAATCCTCTCGGTCGCGTGCGTACCAAGACCTGCTTGAATCGTCCACACCTCGCTCTCATTATTATAGTTGCGGTAGCCATGGCCACCGGGTTGCGTATAGTGCGAATAACCTCCTGATACGAGGAAATCCGTCCACTTTGTTGCTGCAAAGCCCGCTTCGGCACCTACCGACCATGACGACCAACCATAGAGAGGCGCGTACTTACCCGTATCGTTCTTGTAGTTAAGCCAATTGTACTGCCCCATCACCTCGGCATGCAGAGGTCCTGAGAAGCGGCGCTGAAGCGCGCCAGAGATGTCAAACGCCTCGCGGTCACGCCACACACCACGCCCGTCGCCAGAACCAAGTGCATCATTCTGGTCAATGTAGCGGTACTTTTCTGCGAGCACCAACGACCATCCCTTCTCATTCTGCTTGGAAGTCGTCCACTTGTAGGCCAGCGACTCGCCGAAACTGTTGTCGCCCATCTCATTGCTATACTTGCAGTAGGCGTTACGGCGATACCAAAGCGTACCCACGAGGGCCCAATTGTCACCCTTCCAGTCGAAGTCAGCACCAGGCTGAATGCAGAAGATGCTGTCACCTTCCGAATGGCGAGATGTGTCCACGTTAGAGTCGTATGAGTACGACAACGCGACATACGGCTTTATCGTCAAGTGCTGGTTGAAGAAACGAAATCCCTGCGGCTTGTCCGCCTCGCTTCCGCCCGCTGCAAACAACGAGGGAATAACTGAGAACGTGGCAACCGTCAAACCTGTCAAATGCTTTTTCATGTGGAATTTTCCTTTGCTTGTTTCAAGTGTTGACCACACTTATTTCACATAGTCAGGGGGTTCCGGGACGAACGGCTCTGACGCTACCCCTACCCCTGAACCACGGCGGCGCGAGTAGTAGGGATTCTCCTGTCCCTCATTCGTGCCCTCGCTGTTTCCACCAACGGCACTGCTGCTACCGATTGCACCACGGGGAACGCGGTCAAGGCGAGTATCGGGGAATCCATCGGGCGAAGAGGGCGCACCTGAGATACTCATAGTTGTAAAGGCACCGGCACCCATCCCTGCGGCAGAACCAGCAGCAGACCCGGCACCAGAAGCCTGGAGATCGGCAAGCAACGCCTCCATAAGACCATTCGGATCGGAGGACATTTGAAGGACAATGGCGTGATCAGGCTCGTCCCCGGCATTCGCCGCGGCAAGCATACTATCGTAAGAAGCCTCCGTGCCACCAGCGCCGGTCGCCTCGGAAATCCACCCAGCCGCAGACTCCTTCGCCTTCGGATCGGTCATCTGCGACACATACGTGCTCACAAGTCCCTCCGGCGAGCCTTCCGAAGCGCGCACGAACATCAGAGCCGCAAAAGTCTGGCGAACATCGGCGTTCTCAGCCGATTCACACCGCTTGTTCACGACGGCAAGGGCGTTAGTGGACAGCTCCACGAACGCCGCGTCGGAGACGGGCTTCTCCGGATTGGCCTTGCGACTGAACAGCTCCGTGGCAAAGCGCTCATTGATGTCCGTGAGGTACTCGACCGGGACAGTGGCGTACACCTCAGCCAGCACGGCCGACTTGTCCGTCGCACCCGACACCGCCGCCTTGTTAGCCGCGTAGAAATCGGCGGCCTTTGATTCAGCCGAACCTGGCTTCTTAGCGATGGCCGCATTGACCTTCGCAACGAAGTCGGCTTGATCGGCGGCAGGCACCTGCGCGATGATCGATTTCATTTCCGCTGGGTTACTGGCACAGTCGCCAACCTTAGCCTGCCATTCGGCCTTGCTAAGCTCAGCCGTCGCTACAAACGGCAGCGCGCACAACGCGAGCATGCACGTCTCTATCATTTTGTTCAACTTCATTTTGCTTCTCCTTTGATTGGATCGTTAAGTTATCACCAATAAGACATAGGTACCCAGACGACATCTCCCGCCTTGAGGAGCATGTCCTTGTCGGGTCGGCCGTCTTCGCCTATCTCAACCAAGTCGACCCTTGTCTTCGTCTGCTTGCCATCTTTGTCGCAACGCGTCACCTGCACGCGCCGCTTGTTTGCAATCGCATTCACCCCGCCAGCCATCTGCAGCGCCTTCGTGAGGCGCAAGTCCATCGTCGGGGGCACATCCACCGGCCCCGGCCGCCCCACCTCGCCTAAAACCGTAACGGTCCCGTAAGGGGAAACTCCCTGCCCTGGCACGAAGTTAACCGTGACGCTTGGCTTGCGGTAATACTTTTTATAAGCTGCCTCAAGCTTCCTCTGCAACCCGACCAAAGTCATGTTATCGCACTTGACCTGACCGATAAGCGCCATCGAAATGTTTCCATCCGCATCGACAAAATACTGCTTGTGCGATGAATTCTCCGCTCCAACGGCCGTCACGGAAATACTCAAAGCCACTCCGGGACGCACCTTCGGGCCGTCAACATACGTTGCCAGAACATTTGGATCCACATTTCTGTCCTTGGGATCCAGCCAGCCGTCAATGGTATCAACAATAATACACCCGCCCAACCCGACGGACATAAGCCCGCAGGCAAGGATATACGGCAATCTTTTCAATTTAGTCTTCATTCTGCTATGACCCAAAGAGAACCCAGTTCTCCGTGAACGCCCTTATCATACGCTTTTTCTTTGCGGAAATCAACTGGAAAAATCGGTACGGCGAAAAAAATTTCGCCGCCCGATTTTCCATGCCGCAAGGTCATGCCTGCGCGGCCTCCTCGACGATCTTCACCGAGAACGGTGCCTTCACGCCCTCGCCGAGGTCCAGCGTGGCCTTGTACTCGCCCACTTCCCTGAGGTGATCAGGGAGGTCCAGCTGCGAACGCTCGAGCTTCACGCCGCGGTCTGCTTCGATCGCCGCGAGGAGGTCTGTCGCGCTCACGCTGCCATAGAGCTTCGTGCCGTCCACCGTGCGGGCGTTGACCGTAACGGTCAGGCCTGCAAGCTTGTCCGCCACCGCCTGCGCCGCCTTCTTCGCCTCGGCACGCGCCTTCGCGCGCGCCTCTTCGAGCTTGGCGAGCTTGCGCTTCGCGGCTTCGGTCACCGGTGCCGCGAGGCCCTGGGGGATGAGCATGTTGCGTGCGTAACCTGGAGCGACCTTGACAATCGCGCCAGCCTTGCCGAGTTTCTTGACATCGGACATCAGCATCACTTCAACCATGGTAGGCGCTCCTTTCTTAGGCCATCAGGCCCATGTTGCGCGCGCGGCGCACGCCCTTCTTGATCTGGCGCTGCTGCATCGCGGTGACGCCCGTCACGCGGGCGGGGATGATCTTGCCGTATTCGGTCACGTAACGCTTGAGAACCTCGATGTCGTTGAGGTCGATCTTGTCGTTCGCTGGAATGGCGGGACGGCGGCGGGAAGTGAACTCCCCGCGGTCTTCGCGGTCACCGCGCTCGTGTTTCTTCTGGTAGGCCATTGTTTCTGTTCCTTCAATTGTTTGTTTGCCGAGGTGGAATTAGTAAGGCATCGATCCGTCATCGTCGTAGCCGTCCATGTCGCCCGCCTGCGGGACAACCGGCGGGGGCTGGTTGTTCGGCACGATAGGCTCGCCCGTGAGACGGCTCTGGTTTGGAGCCGGCAGGGGCATGAACTTCACGGTCATCGCGCGGATCTTCAGCTTCTGGTGCTTCTGCCCGTCCCTTTCCCAGGAATCCATCTGGAGACGCCCCTCCACGAGGACCGAACGGCCCTTGCGGAGATACTGGCCGCACAACTCGGCAAGCTTCTCCCATGCGTCGACTTCGACGAACGTGGGAATGTCCACCATGTTGCCGTTACGGTCCCGGCGCCGCTCGTTGAGCGCCAGGGCGAAGCGGCACACCTTCACGGCGTTTGCGCCCACCTGGCGGACTTCGGGGTCACGCGTCAGGTTCCCCATCACGATCACTTTGTTGAAAGACGGCATCGTTCCACCTCGTCTTCGTTACTCGGCCGCAGCGGCCTCCGCCGCCTCGGCTTCCTTCTGGGCTCTCTCCGCCTCACGCTGCGCGGCGGCCTCGCGCTGCGCGGCGAGCAACGCCTCGCGGCGGTCGTCCACGGCGAGGATCTGCACGCGGAAGACCTCTTCCACGAGACGGTAGCGGTTCACGAGCTCGCGCACGTTCGCGGGATCGAGCTCAAAGCGCACCTGAACGTACACGCCGCTCTCGCGCTTGCGCATCGGACGCGCAAACGCGCGCTTGCCCAAAACCTCCTGCGAGAGGATGTTGCCGCCCAGACGCGTCACCTCGGCGACCGCCTTCGCGATCTGGCCTTCGAGCACGTCGTCCTTCGCCTGGCCTGCGAAGATGTAGAGACCATCGTACTTCTTCATAATGTCGGTTCCTTCCCAGATTACTTCTTCTCTTCCTTCTTGCCACCAGCGGCTTCTTCCTTGCCCTTCTTGATGACTTCAGGGTTCGCCTCCGCCGCAGGCGCGCCAGGCGCCGCCGCATCCGCGCCCTCCGGCGCCTTCACCACCGCCACGGCGTACTCGCCGCGCGTCACCAGGGAGAACTTGTCGCCAAGCTGGAGATCCTTCACGAACAGCGTCTGGTCAAGCCCGAGGCTCGAGACGTCAACGGTGAATTTCTCGGCGATGTCCTCGGGCAGGCATTCCACCTCGACCGAGCGCAGCACCTGCTCCAGCACGCCGCCGCCGAGCTTCACGCCCACGGCCTCACCCGTAAGGGAAATCGGCACGACAACGCGCACCTTCTGCGTCAGCGACACCTCGCTGAAGTCCACGTGGATGGGCGTGCCCTTCACCACGTCGTTCTGCATTTCGCGCATGAGCGCCGGCATTTCCTTGCCGCCCATGTCCAGGGTGACGAGAAGCTGCTTGCTCGCATGGCCGCGGAGCCCAAGCAGGAGCTCGTGCTCGTCGAGCTTCACCAGCAGCGTGCCGCCCTTGTTCATTCGCATCACCGCAGCGGGGATCTTGCCCGCCCGGCGAAGGCGGCGGACAGCTGCGGACCCTTGTTCCACGCGCTCCTCCGCCTTGATCTTGATCTTGTCCATTGTCGTTCCTTAAGCGACTCCGCCTGCTCTCGCGCCTCCACGAAACCGAGCCACTGCGGCCCGTCCGCGGCGCTACCCTCGGCGGTTTGACGGATAAGTATATCAAAAACGGCGGTGGAGGTCAATACGGGCAAGAAACCGAATTCGAGCCGCATCAGGCGGAATTATGCTATACTGTCGCCATGGCAGAAATGAAAACAGAAATCGAATCAATCCGCGATCTCGTCCGCGCTTGCGGCATGTTCATCAAGGACGCCGACCGGAGCCACCTCCGCGTAGACGCCAAGAGCGGCCGCGCGGACCTCGTCACGCAATACGACAAGCAAGTGCAGGAACGCCTGCGCGCGGGCCTCCTGGAAATCATGTCCGACGCGCATTTCGTCGGGGAGGAGGGCACGACGCAGGCGTTCGCCCCCGTCGGGAAGTTCTTCATCGTGGACCCCATCGACGGCACTACGAACTTCGTCAAGGGCTACAACTTCAGCAGCATCTCCGTCGCCCTCGTCGTCGACAACGCCGCGGAGCTCGGCGTCGTCTACAATCCATACGCGGACGAGATGTTCTGGGCGCAGCGCGGACAAGGCGCATTCTACAACGGAAAGCCCCTGCACGTTTCAAACGAACCGCTCGAAAACGGCATCGTTGTGTTCGGGACGGCCCCCTACCACGAGGAACTCAGCGAGAGGACGTTCCAGCTCGCCTACGACTATTTCAAGAAGGCCCTCGACATCCGGCGCAGCGGCTCAGCGGCGCTCGACCTCTGCACGGTCGCCGCCGGGCGCGCGGAACTGTTCTTCGAGCTGTTCCTCTCGCCGTGGGACTTCGCGGCAGGCGCGCTGATCGTCACCGAGGCCGGCGGACTCGTCACCGACTGCGACGGCCGTCCCCTTGCCTACGACCACCCCTGTTCAGTCATGGCCCGAAACCAACTGGCCGTTCCGCTTTGAGAATCTGCCCCTCTCGTCCCGTCCGTCCCGTCCGTCCCGTCTGTCCCGTCCGTCCCGTCCACTAGTGGGCGGAAACGCCAACCACGACCTTGATGAAAGCCCCGATAGCGGATGGCACCGTAATCGTCGCGGTTTTCCCGTCACCGGAGAAGGTCGTGCCCTGCACAGCCCTCTCGACGAGGTTCGTCACCGTGTCGCCCGCCGTGACATAAAATATGCCGTTGGCCTTTGAAAGGTCAACGCCGTCGCCGCCCGCCTCTGCCGCGACCCGCACCCGCGCGCCGCCTTCCACAACCTCGACATCGACGATCCGCAGTTCCACCGGCGTCGCGGTCTGCGCGACGTTCAGGAGAAACGCCGCCTCGTGCTCGCCGGTGGTGTCGGGACCGTATGTCGCTGCCCAGACGTTGTATTTAGCCTTCATCTGGTCGTCCGCCCTTTCCAGATACGCAGGCACCGCCACGAGCTCGGGGCCGGCGATGAAATCCTTGTTGCTGTCATCCTCGTTGCTGTAGGAGAAGGAAATGGTGCCATGCACCTTGTCGTAGAGCCCGGCGCGACGCCCCTTCTTGCATGGCAGATAGTGGCGGATGAGGTCGAGCTCGCCGCTCTCGAGGTTGTTCTTCCAGATCTTCAGCTCATACAGCTTGCCCTGGCTGTACCACTTGGGAACTCCACTTAAGTTGCAGGCAAACACGAAAAGATTGAGATTGAGGTTGACGACACCGTTCGTCTTGAACGTCTCCAGGTCTTCTTCGCTGAACGTCTTCACCCCGTTCTGGTAAAGCTCGAGCGAATCGGGGGCGGTCATGTCGGTGATGATTTCGCAACGCTGCCCGCCGACGAACGGGGACGAACCAGCAGGGTTTCTGCGCTGCTTGACACCGTAGCCGAAGAGCGGCTTGCCGCCTCCGCCGTACAGGTGGCACATCAGGAAACGCGTGCGCTTGTTCGAGTCGGTGTTGTTGATTGTGGCGTCGAGGAGCGACCAGTCTTTACCGCTTATGTCCCCGCTTGCCCACGCAAAGTCGATCTGCGCCTTAAGTCCGGTCTCGGCGTTTACGTCCGTGTCGATATACTGCGAGCCCGTCGCCTCGATGTATTCGAGGAACGCATCCGGCTCCTCCGTGACGGTCTCGCCCCTCGCGCAGATGCAAGCGCACAGCAGGACCGCCATGACGACCATGCGCCCTGCGCCATCGTGAGCCCCGGGCTTGAACAAGCCCGAACCGAAATGTCGGTATTTTGTTGCCATATTATTTTCCTTGCGCCGCATATTATACCAAATGCCGGCCGCCCCAGCTAAAACAAACCCCCGCGCCGAGGGGCGCGAGGGTTGTGCCGATTCAAAAAAACTTCACGACCGTCGGCTGGGCGACCACCACGGGGTCGGGGGCGACGACGTCATGCGCGAGCGCGACCGTCGCCGCCGTCAGGCCCACGCAAGGCTACTGGATCGACACGGGCCAGCTGCCGACGTTCT
>CACWIW010000002.1 GCA_902761035.1 uncultured bacterium
GTGCGTGTACGGTTCTGCGCTCTCCCAGCCGAAGCCACCCACCCAGATGCAGTCCTCGCCCTCCGACTCGACGTCATCCTTGAGGTAGGTCCAGGTGAGCGTATGCTCGCCGGTGCCCATGACCACCACGCTGACGTTCGTCCAGTCCATCTCGCCGCTGATGTACGCCTTGACGACGCCGTCCACCGCAAACTCGCCGTGGTCCCACTCGTAGTCGGGCACGTCGTCCTCGCAGGACGCCCTCCACGAGAAGCTCGCAGTACCCGGCCCCGTCACCGTCGTGGAGAGGACCGTCCTCGCGAACATGCCGTACGTGACGCTGTTGCCGATGTCGCCGGAATGCATCGCCTCGCCGCTCGGGGCGGACGCATCCACTACGCGGTAAAACGCCTTGTCGCCATCGCCACTCGTCGTGAACTCGTGATCCGGCTTGCCCATCGTATCCCCGATAACCCACACCTTTTCGATTGCGAACGTCGCCACCTCGGAATTGAGGTAGTCCGGCATCGCCGCATACGCCTTCACCGTGCAGCTGTCCGTCACGTAGAACGGCCCCGTGTACTTCGTCGAATGGGAATTCGGATCGTTGCCGTTCAGCGTGTATCGCACCACCGCGCCCTCTGTCGCACAGGAGATCGACACCTTCGTCTTCGACCCCGTGAACGACGACGACGCGTCTATGACCGGCGTCGCCACGTTCACCCACACGCGCGTCAGGCTCGCCGTCACGACGGACGAGTCGAAGAAATCGTCGCTGAACACCTTGGCCTTCACCACGACCGACTCGCTGAACGAGAACGGCCCTTCGTAGATCGGGCTCTCCGCAGTCGGCTCGCTGCCGTCAAGCGTGTAACGCAGCACGCCGTCGTTGTTCCACGCAATCGACACCTCCTGGTTCGAATGTTCAAACTCCGATCCATCCGCAAGCGAGAACATGGGATCGGCACACTGCCCTAGTGCGTATGACGCCGTGACCACATCACTATGGCTACCATCATCGCAGAATACAATAGCCTTTACTGTGGTCTTCCCATATATCTTGAATTTCTTGTAGACCAAAGAGTCAATGGTAGGATCGCTGCCGTCTACTGTGTAGCGAATCATTGCGCCTTCAATAGGGCACGACATCGTAACCGTCAATGAAGATTCAAATGTTGTTCCATTAATCGGCAGAATGGCCAAGGCATCTGGCGCAATTGTCCATTCGGCATGAAGAATGGTATTGCTCAAAACCGAATAAGACGACAGCTTCTTTGTTCCATCGCCGTCATAGTATTGCGTCCCGTTGTCATCTTTCCATCCACAAAGCAAATACCCCTGCCGAATTGGCGTCGGTATGCAATCTGGCAAGGCACTGCCCAATGTTGCCGTCACACTGTTCGACTCGGTAGAAAGAATTCCCCCATTAACATCAAAAGTAATTTTATATTGCACAGCAACATGTGTTTCCGCTGGCAACACGACACGATTAACGTCAACAACAGCCGTTGCGGAAACACAAAGAACTCCAGCATCGCCCGCAATACCAGCTTGACCGCCCAAACCACCGTCACCACCCCCATACGCCTTATCATTGCCATTTTCTCCATCTACAACGATAGATATTCCTCCCCGACCACCTTCACCACGCCCACGGGTCTCTTCTACGTACCCTCCTTGACTTGCATTGTACGTACCTACATATCCTTTACCGCCGCTACCACCGCCACCACCACTTTGACCACCAGCCCCAATAGGGCACGGCGGAGCAGCACCTGCACCGCCGCCGCCGCCACCACCACCGCCGCCAGAATAATAAGCGGAGCGGCCATCGCCGAGAAAATAGTTCGAGTGCCCGGCCACACCAGACAATCCAGCAATCCCATTGGTCCCAGATTCGCCACATTGGCCTTGAAACACAACTCTTCCAATCACGTACACACTCCCCATCGACTCACTCGTCAAGCCATCACTTCCGCTTTCACCATTTTCCACACCGCCGCTACCTCCCTTACCGCCAATTCCACCGATCGCAGCGCCTGCGCCACCGCCGCCAGCTCCTCCTTTTCCTCCTTTACCCGAATAACTCCCGCTCCCATCACTACCCTTCGTGCCGGGCGCACCATTACCAGCATTCCCTCCCTTTACATCAATGCCCCCCTCTCCCGTGACAACAAGCGATGATGTTGCGGGAACACGTATTCCCGCACCACCACCAATTCTTCCTTCACCAGTCGCGCCTGTAGCCGTCAGTGTCACGTTTTTTGGAACATAGATGACAACGGTTGAGTTGCTCTCAACGCTTATGCCACTGCCACCTACCGTTGTGTTCGAGAAAGAAACCGAATCCTGAATGACGTAGGTATTCCCATCCGTCATCGTGTAGCCCGATGTTGATCCCTGCGTGATGTTCACGACTGCGGCATTGAGTGTGCCTATTGTAGCACACATTGTAACGAATGCCACGATACCGATTCCCTTGCTAACGCCGGCATGAATTCTACTACGCATGTTAAACATCCTTTCGTGCATTTAATTGTTTTGCAAATCCGTTGACTTATAGGTCAAATCCGGAACCGGCAATTTCTTCACTGATCCGGATTCACATAACTCTGCGGCCTGCTGGGTGTATTCATAAAACCGAACCGTCTCATTGGATTTCGTCTTGACGATATCATCCAAACCTTCGCACCGCCCCCCCGTAAACGCCTGATGTATCTTCCCTGCGGAGAATACATGACCACTTCGGTAATTCCAGTTAACTGCAATAGCCTTTCTTTTGCCACCTTTAAACGGAACGTCATACCAAACGAAGTAAGGATAATGATTGAACAAATCTTCCGCGCATTTTACAGAACAAGATCGCATAGTTCTTCCAGCGCCTTTATATCTTTCAAACTCGCCGACAACCTTTTCCCAAGCCTTTGGCGTTAAAATCGCGCCGCTCCAGTCCATTTTCCCTTCCAACTCATACGCTTCAACCAGAGCCCGCCCATAAACAGCTGAGCTGTGAATAAAAGAGAAATCAAAAGGGATGTCGTCTGGCATTTTGACTTCACCCGAAAAAAGTTCCCCGTAAGTAACCACTCCTCTCAATGGTAACCCATGTTCAAAACCCCCAGCAATCATTGCATTCACAACATGAAGTAAATCATCAAACTGCTTGAGTCGGTCGTCGTTCTCGGTCCAAACATAAATCGAATCCGACACAATCCTGACTTTGACGCCTCCCCCCAATTTGATTCTTGAAGTAATCCTTCCCGTGTTGGTCTTAATACTCCGTGACTCGTCAACGGCTCTTGCGAATCCAATCGTAAAATCGTCAACAATACTCTTCAACTGTTCGAAGGAATTTCGTTTGACTATATCCTTAAAACCAAGGATGTCGAGGTACGCAACGAAACAGGAATGCTGCCATGTTGAACCAATCTTCTGATCCTCCTCACTAACTCCTATCGCCATTTTCAACTCTTTGTGTAGAGAGCCACGCCTCGGCGTTACCGCCAATACGACTTCCCCCTCGTCAAACCTTACGGGCGGATTTCCCGCATACGGCGTTCCTATTCCGTGTACCATGTGTCATGCCTTCTCCCGCACCTATTGCTTGCACGTTGACACCCTCGGCGCGAGAACCAGGCGCAACGTGTCGTTCCCTTTTCAGACATCGGGGCGGTGGTGGAAACATAAGCACCTCCCTCGATGCATCAGGTGAGGTGCGTAGGATGAACCTTCGAACGAAACACCGAAGGAGGCGAAACTGCACGAAGGCAGTGCTTCTTCTGTGTGCTCATCGTCTGACCCGCGCGGGTAATCTGTTATCTTGCCTTTTTACGGGCAAGACAGAAATAGTATGCCACATTCTCTCGCCCAACGCAAGCGGGATTTTGGGAAATTGAAGTTTTGCGCGCGGGCGCGCAGAGTTTGACGAGAGACGTGAGACGCGAGACGCGAATGGAGACTTGAAGACGTGAGACCATGAGGCAACGCGGCTTTGCCAATGTCTCATCGTCTCACGTCTCGGCGCGTCTCTCGTCTATCGTCTCACGCCCACGCACGCACACCACCTCGTCGGCGGCGGGTGCGTGCGCGGCACGTTACTTATCGCATTCAATGACGACTATTGCACTGACTCAAGAAAGCGCAGGATCGCAGATGTCGCCCGCCGTGGATCGACTTGAAGCCAATTGGTTTTGCGTGCAGAAAGCCTCCGCATGTAGGTCACCGAATTGAAAATGCGGGATACTCTGGAGCATACGTCCCCGAAATTCCGTTCCCTCATGTCCGCGTCTTCGAAAACCAGCAAAGTCAAGAAACGCCGAAGCACCTTCCTGTCAACATAGTCAATAAGGTAGAACATGTCAAAGATGTCCTTCGGTCGATTTGACCTTGTGCCGAGTTTGAGCAGGCTCTTCAGCTTTTCGGCGAATATCTGTTCTTTCGTGTTCGCGTGAAGCAAAGCCGCACTTTCATCAAGCGAAATCTGAAATGGCATTTCACGCTGGGGCATTTCATCATGCACATGGACGCCTATGTCGAGTTTTGTCATTACCGTAACGCCCGCCCGATCTGAAATTGAAAGGTAAACGCGCCGCCCTCGGTAATTCTGCTGGCGAAGTTCAATGATCTCACCGCTTCGAAATATAGACACGCCTTCAAGGCAGTTGAGCCGCCCGATCCATTCGTCAATGTTTTCGTCCGTAAGACCGTAACGCATAAAGTCGACGTCCATGTCCATTGTGGCCCTTCGGATATCACCTGTCATGTTGCTCATGACGACACCGCCCTTGATCGTGACGTTGTCACGGAGTCCGCAGGTCTCCAGCGCCTTCAAGACCACATCGTGCGCAAGCCTTGCCATCGCCGTGGCGTTGGCGTACCCTTCCGCCTCAAGCGCTGCGATTCGCTCCGCAAATGACGCCATCAGAACACCTCCTGGTCAAGATAGCGCGATAGTGCGTCGTGCTTCGGAAAGGCAGCGAGATAGTCGTCCAACTTGGCGGGATACAGTCTGTCCAGATTCGCCCTGTAGTTACCGAGCACTTCCTTGTAATAATCGTACGGCAGCTTGTTTCTGTATCGCATCAATTCAATGAGCATCCGCTCGAGATCGTACACCATGATCTTGCCGCCAATGGTCTCCATCTCCATTTTCCCGATCTCTAGCGTTCCCGCAGGAACAAAGTACTGCTTCACACGTTTGTCGGCCAATGCCGTCGTTCTGGCAGGCGTTGCGAGAGAATAATTCTCAGGGACAAAATCCGAAAGACGATGATAAAGGAACGCGCTTTCCATCGTGAAAACGGCCGATGGAAACTTTTTTCGGATTATCTGCTCCGTAGGTACATATTCGTGATCATCGGAGTAAATGCCGATCTCAAGCTTGCGTAACCGGCCAGATGCAACCGCTCGGTTGATTGCATAATATGAGCCGTATGCTTTCAAGCATTCTTGTGTGTTCAGCAACATTTTAGCATTCGTTGATTAAACTGTTGTTTTCTCAAGGTTCGCTGAAATTGTATCACATAATTCTTCTATTCGCAAGTCTAATTCCACCTCGCCCTTGAGAGGCAAAACGCAAACAGTATGCCACATTCCCCCGCCCAACGCAAGCGGGATTTTGGAAAATTGAAGTTTTGCGCACGGGGCGCAGAAGTTGATGAGAGACGCGAGACGATAGACGCGAACGGAGACTTGAAGACGTGAGACTATGAGGCAATGCGGCCTCGCCAATGTCTCATCGTCTCACGTCTCGGCTCGTCTCCCGTCTATCGTCTGACGTCCGCGTGCACACGCCCATTCCGCCAGCGGCGATCACGTGCGCGGCACGTCACCTATCGCGATAAGTGAAAAAGCGAGTATGAGGCGTGAGATTACGGTACGGACTGCCTACTATGGAAGCAGCAAAGGGAAATCTCTATTGGTCAAACGGGTTTAGCAGTGGCACGTCCATCCCGACCATGTCATTGATATTGCGCGTTACCAACGTCATTTCATGAACACGTGCAGTCGCCGCAATCAATGCGTCTACCGCAGCGCGCGAATGTCCAATGCGCTCCCCTTCTCCGCAAATGCGTCCCCATTCAAGGGCCACAGACTTGTCGACAGGTAGGATTCTATCAGAAAATCGCAAAAGGATGTCATCGTTCAGCCAACGCTCAAGGTCCAGTGCTCTTTTGTCTCCGCCACGTTTAACAATCCCCTTATTCAACTCGCCAACTGTAATGTATGACAAGTACAACGTCTCGGAATCCTGACGGCACAGCCAGTCGATCACCGCTGCATTTGGACGATTGCGCGTAAGCTCGCTTATGACGCA
Organism: uncultured bacterium; assembly: GCA_902761035.1. Lineage (GTDB taxonomy): Bacteria > Verrucomicrobiota > Kiritimatiellia > RFP12 > UBA1067 > RUG572. Next base: position 6,296 of record CACWIW010000002.1, read on the forward strand.
GGTATCAAGAAGATACTTCATAAATCCACCGTGCGACCGACATCGCAACCATCCCTGGCAATATCAAGTTCGTCCCCCTCATCAAGTCGCGGACAGGACAACAGAACATCTACAAAAGACTGTTTCTTGCGCGCCCGAGACGATCTGCCAAAGTGGTTTTGCTCCGTCGACTCAAACAACGGCACAAGAAGCACCTGAAAGGAGTATGATGCATACTCCTTCGGCACCTTGACGCTAATCCGATTCCGAACCGGTCTCGCTATTGTCTCTATCGGAGGCACTTTCAATTCCTCTCACCGTACTCCCAAACGCGGCGGCGACTACTTTTCTTAGCCGACATCCACGCGGATGATCTGTTATCTCGCCTTTGAGAGGCAAGACGGAAATATTATGCCACATTCCCCCGCCCAACGCAAGCAGGGATTTCGGGAAGTTGAAGTTTTGCGCACGGTTTGGGATGTGAATGCGCGGTACGTCAGGTATTGCGATAGGTGAAGTGGCGGATATGGTGCGTGAGATTATGGTGCGGAACGTGGTTTTGGGGAATTGCGGCTCGCCCGGAGGGCTCGCCCCACCCGGCTCGGCGGGACGCCTCGCCCCACCTTGCGGCCGCGACGGAGCGCGGCCCTCCCGCTGTTGGCCTGGCCGCCATAGGAGGGGGATTTTTGAGCCACGGCGAGGGGATTTTTGAGCCACGGCGAGGGGATTTTTGAGCCACGGCGAGGGGATTTTTGAGCCACGGCGAGGGGATTTTTGAGCCACGTTGGGAGAGCGAACTCCCTACGATTAGGGAACGACCTGCCTACGATTAGGGTTGGATGCCCCTACAGCGAGGGTATGACCTACATACTGACTTGCCTTCGGGCGCCAGTTTGAAAACCGTCCGAGTATTCCGTCGTCATCAATTTGATTTCCACAGGGCCGATGAGGCCGGAGTCGTACAGCGGCAGCCGTTCCGACGGTCTTCTGAACGTCCACGTGCGCCGCTTCGCCTCTGGCAGCCAGCCTTCATACACAAGCCGGTTGTACCACGTGTCCGTCACTTCGATCTTCAGGGCGTTCTTCCCTTTCCTCACCGCGTGCGTCACGTCAAGGCTGTACGGCGGCGCCCACAGGTCGTGGAACGTCTTCCCGTTCAGCTCCACGCGTGCAATCGACTCCACCCGCCCCAGATCCAGCACAACGCGTCCGTGCGCGTCCTCAAGATCGAACTCCGTCGTGTACGTCGCCGTGCCCGAAAACGCCCGCGCAGAAGGCGATTCGCGGAACATTTCCCTCCACGGCACAAGTGTCTGCACGGTCGTGTTCGTGGGCACATCCCAGCCCTCGGGAAAGGAAATGCGCCACGGGGCGTTGAGGGGAAATGCCTGCGGGGCGGGACATTCGACAGACGACATCCGACTTTCGGTTGCACGACGTTCGACATCACGACTTTCGGATTTTTTGAACACCACGAAGCACGACTGCGCGGGGACGAGCGTAAGATGGATGTGCCCCGGTAGGGCGGTCGCCCCGCGACCGCCGTCAATCAACCCGCTTTCCGGATGCCAAATCTCGCAAACCTTTCCTTCCACTCCCCTGAACGCGACCTCTCCCTCGAACCCCTTGCCGTCTTTCGCCGGTGCGACGAAATACCAGTCGTCATCTCCACTGCGCCTGTGGTTCCAGACGATCCCCTCGCCGACAATGTCGGGCGCAATGCCCTCCGCCTTCAACACCTCGCCAATTGCCTTTCCGACGTAAAGTCTCCCAGCCTTGTTGTTGTACGCTTGTTGTCTCGACGGGCAATTACCATCCCTTCCTCCCATCTTCTCCAACCTCGCGCGCGCCGCCGCAAACCGTCGCGCCCCTTCAGCGCCGCCTTCGCGCGTGGCCGGTTCCACTGGCAAACCCGCCATCGCAGCGACGCCACCCTTCTCAATTCCCTTGATCAGGTGTTCCATCGTCTCAGGGAGCATGCGCCGCGATTCGGGAATCCAGAGGATGCCATACTCAATTCCCTCGGGCGTACACCACTTGCCGTCCTTCACGGAAATGCGCGAAAGGAACGCATTGGGGTTGCAGTAGTCGTACTTGTGTCCGGCGGGGAACGGCGCGTAGTGGTCGGGACGCCCGTCGCACTCGTCGCCGAGATACCACAGGACGTCAATCACGGGAACGCCGGCCTCGAGCATCGTCTGGCAGCGCGCGAAGTAGTCCGTGAACGCCGACATGTGCCGCCACCACGTCTGCCCGCGCACGAACGGCGCGCCGATACCGCGTCCGCCGAACGACGTCCCGGGCGGCAACCACGGTTCCTGCGGGTTATGCGTGAACGTGTGGAACACGAAATGCGTGATACCCTCCGCGAGGTTCATGTTTGCGTTGTGCTTGTAGTCGCGCAGGCGCTCGTGCCACGAGACGCCGAAGGACGTGAACGCCTCCGCGCCGACGCCGCGCTTGCCGTAGAGGTGCGCGGCGGAGATGATCGGTTTCACGGGCGTGAAGTTGAAGGACACGGCGGGCTGCCAAAACTCGCACATCGGGATGTCGGCGTACTTGTAGTACTTCATGATGTCGCCGGGAATGGAGTTGCCGAACGCGGCCTCGAACTCCACCTCCAGTCCACGTTCGTGCGCCCGCTTCGACATGTGCCCGAAGAAGTTGTCCGTGATGAGATCGCTCACGAGCGTACGCCAGTCGTTGAGGAAGCGCGCGGTGTCGTCCGGGGAATCGACGACGTAGCCGAACACCGCCGGAATCCACGTGAAGAGGTCGTAGCCGAGACGGGACGAGAAGATCGCGTCCATCCCCGGCGTCCATGTCTGGTGTCCGCACTCCCAGCTGTCCATCAGCATCGCGCGGAGCTTTCCGTGGAGGGGCGCGCCGGGTTTCATGAGACGGCCGATGTAGTTGTCGAACTGGATGTCCGCAGCCTGCGTGGAAAACTTGTCGCACTCGAAGCCCGTCCCCTCCGGCGGTGCGGGACTGTTCTTGAAGCCCGTGTTGACGTGTCCGATGCGCAGCACGGTCCACCTGCCAGGCGGCGGGTCCCACGTGAGCGTGCCGTCCTTCGCCATCTGGGACGTGAGGTTCACGACGGACGCCGATTTGACGTACGCGCCCTTCGACTGCACGGGCGCGGCACGGCGCAGGAGACGCCGCAGCGTCCAGCACGCCTCCCCTTCCCAGTTGTCCTTCTTCGCGGCACTGAGGAGACGCACCGTGCGGAGCGTGATCGGATGCTTGTTCTTCACCGTCAGCGTGAAACGCCGCGCCGTCGTCTCGCGGCAGGCGAGCGACAGTGGACGCGCATCCTGCCAGCTGGACGGCGGCAGGGCGACCTCCTCCACGAGCGTCGCGCCATCCTCGGCCGTCAACGAAACCGTCGTGCCCGGATCGAACGACTTCGTCACGGAGGCGAGGCTTTTAACGGACGGCAGTTCAAGCGTCCGAACCGTGACCGGCTGTGCGAACTCGTAGGTAATCTCCGTTGTCGCATTCGCCGGAATCTTGGCGGCGGCGCGTCCACGCGCCCAGGCATTCCAGTCGGTAGGGCGAGCCGTCCTCGGCGAGCCGCCCAAGTCAGCGCCGGTGACGGACGATGGCGTAAGCGGCTTATCCCAGTCGCCCTCCGGCGCGGGGAACGCAATGACGACGATATCGCGCCAGTCGCGCCACGGTTCGGATTTTGCATACGGGTTCGGTAGGGTCACGCGCACCGTCTTGAATCCCAAGTTGAACGACGAGCAAGCGCCCTCCACGTCCGTGCGCGACACGGCGAGATGGCGCATCGCGTGTTCGGGCTTGATCCAGGGTCCGCCCGCCATCGCCCAGCCGGGGCAAACCTGCATCGCCATCCGGAGGTCGAGCCGCTTGCACTCGTCGCCGAAATGCCCTACGAGCGCGTCCCATTCGGGGCTGAGGCACTTGATCTGCTTCGGCACGCCCGGCCACGCGCCGCGTGCGCTGTTGCCGTTGAAGAGCTTGATGCCGGCGATGCCGGCGGACTTCACGGCCTCCAAATCGGCCGTGATCCCCGGCGCGGCCACGTTCCCGCCGAAGAAGAAGAAATACGTTTCAGGCCGCTTCGCCCCCTCCGGCGCGCGAAACGCCGTTTCCGGCGCACCGGCGCAAACAGCCTGCGCCAACACGCACCATGCGGCAACCATGACCGCACCAACGATATTTCGGTCTTTCATTGCGGCGTATTATACACGATTCCCATGACATGCGCAATGCCATCTTGCGCAAAACTCATGCACAATTAACCATATTGACCATGCAGAAGAATTGTCGTATAATATCTGCATCGTTTCAACAAAAAAGTATGTATGAAAGGATCAAATGAAAACCACATTGGATTTGCCCGTCAATCTGCTCGAAGAGGCGATGAGAGTAGGTAAGTGCGGTACGAAGACGGCCACGATCATTCGTGCGCTGGAACAGATGGTTCGTTCCGTGAAGTTGTCGCGCCTGAGGGCGATGCGCGGGACTATGCCCGACTTTTCCCTTGACCTCGACGCATTGAGGGCGCGCACATGACCGGCGTTCTAGTCGATACATCCGTGTGGATACCGTACTTTCGCGGCGGAAGCGACGGAAAGAAGGCTGCGGACGCCCTTGATTACCTTCTCTCCGGCGACGAGGCAATCGTCAACGAAGTCATACTGTCGGAACTGCTGCCGTTCATGAACGTCAGGGGCGAGACACAGTGCGCAGAAGCCTTACTGGCGCTGCAGTGCCCCGCGCTTGAGATTGATTGGCCTGACATTCGCGCCCTTCAGGAGACGTGTCTCCGCTCGGGGATAAACAAGGTGGGGTTGCCCGACCTAATCATCGCGCAGCAAGCCATTCGCCTCGGCATTCCGCTCTTTTCGCTCGACAGGCATTTTACCTTGATGTCAAAACACGTGTCTCTTGCTCTTTGGCCAGGACCGCAGAAGTGAATATCTTCATACCTCGTACTCTTTTTCGGGGCCACCACCACAGCCTACAAAGCCGAACATTGCAAGCACAGTGAATACCATTATGGCTTTCTTCATTTTTTGTTCCTTTCTTTACTCAGATACTCGTCTAGGGGGATGTGGGCCGTGTCCTCCTAGACAAGTCATGAAATTCTCAATCAAACTTGCGTGCCGACTCCGGTTTGATGGTTGAAATGGATAAAAACTTTTGGGGGGCTTTGTTCGCCATTGAGAGATAATATGACACCTCTGCATTACTGTTAAACAGCTTCTTGTCCGAAGTATACCTGCGCCCGTTTCGATTCACGTAAGCACGTTCGAAAAGCTTGACTTGATATCCCTTAGGATCCTTGTAAATCCAAGATGTCGTCTCAATATGTCCATGTTGTTTCAGATTATCAATCGCACTCTCTGACTTAAAGTTTAAAATTGCAGAATAGTTATTCACAAGCGCCTGAGCAAACTCTTTGCCAGAAAGATCTCCAGCATTAAACAGCCTGTCTATGCCATCCTCGTTGAAATAGGCCTCTTTAACATTTCCTTGTCCGTCAATCCACACAAAGCACAGACCCTTCAATTGATCCTCACGCACTCCTTCTTTCTTTAAGGAAATCTGGATCAAATTTTTCTTCGCAATCTTCAGTTTGTCACTCGGCGGATAGTGCCCTCGATCGACGAGCCAATTCTTGACAACATCAGTCTTCGTGACCTCAACACCATTGGTAGTCTTCAAAACGAGCCTGAACCACAGTGGAGACATCAAATCGGTCATGTCTTTTTCAAAGAGCAGTCTCTTCCGTGAACCATCACTTGCAGTGTTGCCATGACTCCATTGACCTAGATTTGTGTCCAATTTCCCAGCAAATTTTATGGCTTCTTCCGCCGTATTCCCCTGAATTGAAACGACCTCAATTATTTCTTCAATTTTATCGGTAGATTCAGTCACGACCCCCCATTCCACCATGGCTTTACATTTACTTGCCATGCAATCCATAGCGTTTCTAAATTTTGAAGCGTCTCCTTTGAGTGCAGCCTTTAAGAGTGTCCCATCAGCGGCCTTCCCGTTTTCTTTTGTGTCATTGTCGATATTAATCATCTCGATCTTTTTCATTTTTAGTTCTTTCTTTTCCTTTTCTATTCTCTGCTCGATATCCTTAATCTCGGCCACTTGACGGTTCTTTTTCTCTTTGACTGTGTTCAATTCCTCTTTAAGCGCCTTATATTTATCCCGCGCAGTAGCCCCCCTCGGATTCGTGTTAGCAATTCTATTAATCGCGGCCTTCAAGTCTGCAATTTTTCTGTTCAAGTCAGACGCCCTATTCTTCATCTTGTACATTTTAGCCTCCATTCCTTTAATTTCTTCTTCGTTCTTCTGCATATCTTTCCTCTCCTTTACAAATTCGGCATATCTGTCTTTCCGCTTGGCGGTTTCCGTCCTAGTATCTGAAGGGTCAAACTTTTTAACATTACCCAATTCAAGCCACTCTAAAAATAAATCGACCTCTTTCTTCGCAACATTCAACTTTTCCTGTTTTGAACCTAGACTTTTAAAAGACTCCGGACAATTAAGCACCAACTCCGTTGCCAGTTGCCCCTTCTCAATCGGATTTCCATTTGCATCCTGCAATACAAGACGAGCAAAGATTCTGTCTTTGTGTTCCTTCGGTATCCTTAATCCTTTACCATAGAGGTCCGTTATAACCGTCTTCTCAACAAGTTCTTTACAATAGTGGTAGATACTTTTTCCTTTAGGCAACTCAAATTTGCCTATAATAGTAAAATTCTGCTTGCGGTGACCATTTTCGTTTTGATTATTACGCTTTGCCGGGATCATCCATTCGACCTGATAGCCATGAATTCCAGCCAACGCGGCCATTGATAGTCCTATGCTAACGCCACCAATCGCGACTTTTCCATGGCCCTTATTTAAAGACGGCCAAGCTCCTTTACTGTGTGAACGTCGACATTGCACCTGACTTGGGTCATATGTCGCTCCATGCAAATCATTCCACTCAAGGAAACGTTCCACATCAGCTTCGGCAAGTTTAACATTGTCTTCATAAGCCTTATTCTCCTTAGATTTCGTGGCCGCATCCTTTTCACGTTCAATTCCGTTGCGGAAGTCAGCGACCACAAGATCTTTTGATGAGGCAACCATTTCCTGGCAGGCTTCAACCGCATCGTCACCAGGCATCCCGACATACAGACCTTTGACAACAAGCGTGTCTGCGGGCGCTGCTTTTTTACCCGTAACCGCTGAGCACGCCCCACCCAAAGATTTTCTACCAGAATCCACTTCTGATTCCTTGCCTGAGGCATCTATACTTGTTTCGTCAGATTTGCCACATCCGACCAAGGACAGACTCAACAGCAGAAGAAGCCCTACATGGCATACTGCTATTGCACACTCACCTAACTTCACTTTTGTCCTTTGTCTTTTCATCAACTACCTCTTTTTTTTCTTGTTTGTTTGGGAAACGAATGTTTCACCTATTTCTTTGTTTTGCCTTCACTGACAGCGGCAACAGCCGCATGATCTCATTAATATTATTAGCAAATGAGACGCGGCCGTTACGCTTGAAACAGAAAAACTTTGAGAAAATTGACCTGGGCGTTCGCGCTCTATCCGTTATTTCGCACCCCCTTGGACGGGGGCGAACGGGAAAACCTTCGTATCGATAGCTGCCAAATATTCCATGTCCACTCTATCGGAAGTTTAGGCTGGCCGCGAAACTTGACTTAGTATCTTTCCAATCCGTTACATGTGCAAATTACCATACCGCTATACCTGATCAAATCGCGGTACTATTGGCTCGCCAGAGGCAAGGCAAGCCGGAAACCTTCATCGTCGCGTTTTCCATGCGGGCGACACGGGACCCTCTGGAGGAAATACATGATACAGAGCGAGATCGAGTACGCCTTCCGTGAGCTGAAGGGGGACCTCGGCCTCACGCTCCCGACCCAGCCCCCATTGAAGATTTCTGGCGACATCGCATCATCAAAAACGGAAGCGTAGTGAAGACCTACGCCCCGTTTCCTAGGAAATCCGGTCTTTTTGTACGCGAACGTGGAAAGTCGGGTTAAACTACACGATACCCAATACATTGACCTTAGTTAAAGAAACTAGCAACCAGATCCAATATCCCATCAAGGATGCCTTTCTTATCAACTTGCTTGAGCCTTGCGAGAATTCGCTCAGGGGAATTCGTAACATAAGCAAAAAGAACATTTGCTCTTCTCTGCCAAGAGAGAATAATGTGCTTACCAATCACATCAATTTCTGTTGACAATTTCTTATATTTAAACTCCAAAAAATCTCCTTCGGGAACATCGAGGGTCACCTGTTGCTTCCTCGGGATTTCAATGATTTCTTTTCCTTCATGGAAAACCTTGATCGGAACCTTGGCGGCCACGACCTCTTGAATACCATAGATAGTCACTTGCATTATTCAATCTCCTTTTTTAGTTTTTTGTTAACAAGAAATAAAGCCTTTCGGCATCTTCAAAAGTCTATGTCCTTTTATACTAGCGAATTATACCATTTTCTAATAGACGGGAAGACCCAAATGGCAACGGGTGGCACAAAACCCATAACAGAAACAATCGACGGCACTGTAGTAATATACTCACAGGCAATCATCGCTCCCATGGTACAAAAAATTGGAACAAAATATCTTGACCTCTTGAGACAAAAAAACATAGCGAGGAATGGCCCTAAAAACAAACCTAGCGCTATAAACAAAAAAACCGATTCAAATAACAAAGCGCCTAAGTCCAATTTCTCATAGTCCCCGAACACGACCGCTAATGAACAGACGAGTATCCAAATCAGTCTCAAAAGTAGAGCTCCCACCCCAAAAAAACCAATCCACTGCACCACAACTAATGCACGCGGCTTTGGTAACTCATTTCCTGCTTTTATTTTAGCGCTTTCCACCGCACTTATAACGCGTACTTCTCCCATAATGACTCCTTTTATTATGACCTTTCTATCGTTTCCCGCGCCTAGAACCTCAGCTCACGAAAATTCTGAACGCAGTATTGCCTAATTTCACAAACACCTTTCAATCAAACCGACGTGATTATTCTGGCTTGAATGTGCCTTGATATCGTTCGTGGCGTCAGTCTCGACTTTCTCACTGCGCACATTTCTCTCTGCTGTCATACGTTTCCTTTGATTTCTTTTGCCCTTGTTTGATTTGCGGCAAAAGAAAGAGGGCGCAATCCCTGCCGTCGCTTCTTGAAACTCATTACATTATTAGCAAAAGAGACGAGGCCGTTACACTTGAAACGGAAAAAGTTTGAGAAAAATTGACGAGGGCGTTTTCGCTCTATCCGTTATTTCGTAACCCCCTGGACGGGGCGAATGGAAAAACCCTCGTATCGGTAGCTTCCAAATCTCCCGTGCCCCTTCGGCCAGAAGTTGAGGCTGGCCGCGAACTCCGATTTTGCATTATTCCTATCGGGGACCGAAAAGGACGACCAGTAGTTGCCGCCATATCCGTGCGAATCAAAAAGCGAAGTCCCTCTAATGCGAGCTGCCGCAGGGAGGAAGATGCTGGCGGAGGCGTAGACCCCTTTGCCCCGAACCAAATACCCCGTCACACCGTTCGTCGTCGTTCGGGTCCATTCGCACTTGCCGCTGAGATCAATAATCTCCTGATTTGTCGGCATACGCCAGCCACCTCCCCACTGCACATGCGCCGCATCATATTCCGGCGTGAGATTGCCATCCACTGTCGTCCACCCTTCATCCCGTAACGATTGTACGCCTTTCCCATAAGTAGGCGATTTCTTTCCTTCAAACGAGAAATTTGACGATGAACCGTCACTTGCCACCCAAGCATCGTTCTCGCACTTGTAGCCAACTGTATCACCCCACCAAAAATAGTAGCCGAACTCTTCGGGCTTCTTTGCGCCGATATTCATCTCAGCCCAGTATGGTCCCCCTTCCCATAGCTGAACCATTCCCACTTTCACCTTCCCGTGTTCGGCCGCACGGTAGAGGCCATAGAACTGGCTGCATACGTCTTCCGGCATCTTGCGCAGCGCGGATTCAATCATGTTGGTCATAACCTGCGGCGGAATGTCTGGAATCGTTTCTTTGAGCGTCCTGAGCGTGCCAACCGCCTCGTCAATCGCGCCTTGCCTCACGTAGAGGGTGAACGCGCCCTTGAAAAGCAACATCTTCGCCGCATCGGATTCAGCCTTTTCCGCGCGCGCGATGGCCGCCTTGGCGACGGCCGCGCGGGTTTCATCCCCGGTCCTGAACGCATTCCGTTCCGTGCGCATGAGTTCCTGCACAAGTCCTTCCGCCTGCTTGAGCTCTTGCTTCGTAGGCATCGCCAGAAGCGGCAATGCAACCGCCGCCAGCACAAATATGGACAGATTTCTCATCTTTCTCCTATTCGTCCGAAAGCTCGGCTTCGACAATTGCGATCGCCTTCTCGACACGGAACTTGATCTGGCGGAGGTAGTTGTTGTCGATGCCGAACTGCTTGCACACCTCTTCTGCGGAATTACCTTCAATGACGTGTGCGCGATAGATTGCCTTGGTCTTTGCCGAAAGCGCGGTCTTCGTGAGGACATGCTCCACCGCCGCATCGTGCCTTGCCTTGTCCCAGACAAGGTCGAGCGCAACGCCCTGATCAGGCTGCACCGCGAGCGTATCCGGCAAATCGTCAAGTGAAACGGTTGCGTCCGCGCCATGGCTCTGCTCATGCCTGTACATCCCGATGAGCTGCCTCCGTATGAGCATCTTCAAGAAGCTGCGGAACTGCGACTTTTCCGCGTTGTATCTCCGTTCAGACAATATCTTCACAAGATGCATGTAAACTTGCTGTACCACGTCGTCGGGATCATGGTTATGGTCGATCATCTGGACGAATCGCTTCATCGCAGGCGTGTAGAGCGCGAAGAAACGCGACCATGCCGCCCCGCCGCCACCCGTGGCCTCGGTTGCAAGTTTCTCAAGCAGCGTCTGCGATGTACTCGGAAAATCGCTCATTTCAGCACCTCATATATGCCCTCGGCACCGAAAGCCTCGTCGAACTCGTCTTCCGCCGCCGAGGGTGTTGGGGTGCGGAAAGCAAACCACGCCGCCGCAGAAATGGCGACCACAGCGGCAAGCCCTCCGCCAACCATTGCAACGGCCTTCCATCCTCGTGCCGACCTTGCGCCGGGCTGTGTTCCTACCGAGAGCCTTTTCGCCAAAGTGCAAAGTTCGGTTGGCCGTTCCTTCGGGGCGTTGGCGAGCATCTGCGGAATGATCTGTGCCCACGGGAGTTCGAGCGTCTCCAGAAGTTCCAACGCCCTGGAACCCGGTTCATACCACACGCCGGTGAGCAGGTAGACTATCATCAACGCGAACGAATAAACATCTGAGGCTGGAGTCGCCGCCTCGCCGCGTTCAACCTCCGGCGCCATGGAGCCATGCGTTCCCATGATAAGGCACGCGTCTTTCGCTTCCGTGACCATCGTGGTGGCGGCCTTGACTTCATGGCGCAGCGTGTCGGAGAAAAGACGCGACACGCCAAAGTCCGATAGGACGACATGGCCGTCCCCGGTGAGCAACACGTTTCCCGGCTTGATGTCGCGGTGGACAATTCCCTGCGCGTGAATGTAGTCGATGGCGGACGCAAGCTCCGTGAACCATTGGCACACGGTTTCCTCTTCGAGGTCCTCGCCTGCGACATCCGCAAGCGTGATCGGTACGCCGTTCTTGCCGAGCACAAGGTCCATCACGAAATACGGAGTTCTTGTCGCCTCGTCGAAGTTGAGGTCGAACACGCGTACGACATTTGGATGGTGGAGCCGAGCAAGAACCCTGCCCTCGGCAAGGAACTTGTCCTTCAGGATGTCGATGTGCCCGTCTTCGAGCGTGAACGACTTCAGCGCATAGTGGACGCCGAGCTGCGGAGCCGGACGATGCGGTACACGCCGATCGTGTCATCTGGATTAAGCGCTGCCACTAGTTCCCGCCCGTATCAGTATCAGCAGACGCGCTCGTACGCGAGGTTGAGCAGCTTGGCGACCTTCGCCAGCGTGTCGGCGCAGTGTCCCACGCCGATCGCGCAGTGGTGTGCGGGGCCAGCGGCGCTCCACGCCTCCATGAACGCCTTCGCGCCGATGGAAAAGCGGTAGCGGCTGTTGGTGTTGCCGATCTGCAGGACCGGCCCGGGCACAGACTCGCCCTCGGCGGCGAGCAGCATCAGGCTGCCGTCCGCGCGCTGCACCACGGAGAGCAGCGTCACCGGCCCGTGCTTCACGGTCATCTGGATGGAGAGTCCCTTGCCGGGCTTGCCGTGGTACACCGGCACCGGCACCAGACCCACGCGTCCTTCGGCAATGGCGAAGTGAGCGGGACCGTCGTGTCCCAGCAGCACCACGTCGTCCACAAAGTCGGTGAGGTAGAATTCCGAGAACGACCCGCCCGCGCCCAGCAGGTCCATGAGCTTCATCGCGTGCGCGTTCTTCACCTCGCACTCGCCCGCCACGGGCATATGCGAACCCGTCAGGAGCGTGTTCCCCGCGATGACCGAGGTGACGATGTTCTCGTAGGCGTTCCCCGGCTGTCCCTCGTAGTAGTAGGCCATCGAGGAGAGACGGTGCTTCGCCACAAGACGGTCGAGCGCGATCGCCGTGCGCGCGGCGCGGTCAAGCTCCTCCGGCTCGCAGCTCGCGGACACGTCGAACCGCTCGCGGAACTCGGCGATTTTCGCCGACACGTCCGCCTCCGTCACCCCCTCGCGCAGCGCCTGCAGTTCGCACATCTCCAGGAGGTCGATGTGCGTGCCGAACGCCGCACAGAGCGCCGTGAGGTCGGAATAGACGTCCAGCATCCCGCAGTAGTAGTGCCCGAGCACGCCCATCCTGTTGGCGCGCATCCCGCCGACGGCGCGGGCGGCGTCCAGCCACCCCGACACGTCGCGCCACATCTCGGGATCCTGCAGCCACCCGGTGACGAACGCATACCGCACGCCGGCGCGGTTGAACACGCAGGCGATCTCCGGCACGCTGCACGCCTGGCAGTGCTCAAGCCAGATGCCGGTCATCACGCCGCGGTCGCCGATGGCGTTGAACGCGGCGTAGTCCAGCTGCGCCACGGGCTGGACGTTCAGGACCACCACGAACGCGCCCTTGGGGATGGCGGGCAGGACGGTCGAGGAGAGCGCGTACGTGGAGACGAAGAGGAACACCACGTCGATGTTGGCGTCCGCGAACAGCCCGGCCGCCGCACGCGCCTTGTCGGGCGTGTCGACAAGCCCCGCGTCCACCACCTCGCACTTCTCTGCGAGGCGCTTCCCGATCTGTGCGTGGTAGCCCAGCAAGTGGTCACGCAGTCCCTCAAACTGCGCCCAATAGGTATCCAGCCCGATGCTGAAAAAACCGACTTTCGTTTCCATTGTTCGATGCCTTTCTTGGTTGAGTTAAGATTTGAGAAATGCAGATGCCTCGTTTATTTCGCCGCCGTTTTCAGGTCCGTCCAGTCATAGATCTTGAGCGCGCCGTAGACCGTGTCCGCAAACGAGAAGTGGATTTCCGGCTTGTTCACCACGTCGTGCCACGACGGCGGCGCGTTCTTCGTCGTGAAGGACGCGAAAAGCCCGCGCTCCAGGAAATACGCATGCGCGGCCGGAATCGCCGCCGTGCCGCGCGCGAAGAGCGCCACTCTGTAGACGCCGGCCATCGACGCGAAATGCCGCGCCGCGAGCGCCGCGTCCTCGGCCCTCCGCGCGGCGAGGTTCTCGCCGACGGAAATCGCCATCACGGCCATCTCCTCGTCCGGACGCTTCGAGCCGTAGAAAGAATGGTTGCCCTTCGCCGTCTCGCCGAATCCGCGCATTTCCGCCACGGCGACCGCGCGTCCTTCCCCGAGCGCCGCACGAATCTCGTCGGCGAGCGTCGTGCGCTTGCCGTCCGTGAAGAGGAGCAGCGGCACGCCCTTCGCGTTCTTCGGCAAGAACGCCACCATCGGGATTGGCGTGAAGTCGTCGGTGCGCGAAAGGACCAGACGCACGGCGCATCCGTCCGTGGCGGGCTTCTCCACGACGGCGGCCGGCACCGCCGCAAGTTCGGAGATCGGACGTATCCCGGAGACGGCGCGGACACTCTCCGCCGTCGGCGGTACGCGCTTTTCGTCGAGCCGTGCCAACTCGTCCTTCATCACGTCGTACGCGCTGCGCGCGCCGGGGATGTCCATGACCTGTCCGGTCTTCGTGACGTGGCGCACCGCGGGCTTGTCGTTGGCGACGCCGGAGTTCTCCGGCGCGTACGCGAAGCCGATGTCGAGACGTCGGAGCGCGGCGCGGTCCTGCGGCCAGGCGGACGCATCGCCGGCTGCCCAGCGGCGGATCCAGAGCATCGCGGCGTTGCGCGTCGATTCGTACCAGTGGTGCGGACCTGCTGTTTCCATGAGATCGACCTTCTCCGGGGCGCCGAGCATGGAATAGATTTTGCGGGCGTTCTCGAACGTCTCCATGGAACCCATGAACGGGAAGTAGTCCCCGTGGGTCGTCACGATCATCGTGGGCGACGGTGCACGGAGCGTGACGATGCCGAGGTGGTTGAACCCGATCTTCATCTGGCCGAACAGGAACTGCTCCGCGTCCTGTCCGCCGATCTTCGCGTACACGTCGCGGATCGTGGAGAGAAATCCCGCCGGGGCGCCGGCGACGTAGCGGTCGTCGAGCGCATTGAGGTAAGACGAAAGCGTGCCGCCGCCGGAAAGCCCTGTGACGCCGAGCTGCGCGGCGTTCACGTCGGGACGCGAGGCGAGGTAGTCGCACGCGCGAATGCCGTCCCAGATGCGGAACTGCGCGGTGTTCCAGCCGAGCAGGTTCGCCCGCCACCCGATACTGTTGTGTCCGCCGCAGGACATGTGGCATTTCGGATGCTGGCGGCGCTCGCCCTGGTCGATGGGGTCGTAGACGAGCGTGGCAAGCCCGTGCAGCGCGCCGGTCACGCCCACGCGCTGGTACCATGGGGCGTTCTTGCCCGTGAGGGAATGTCCGCACGGCGAGACGACGCCAGGATACGGTGCCTTGTACTTCGGACTGTCCGGCAGGAAGAGGTGCGCCGTCACGTAGTGGTGCGGACGGCTCTCGAAGAGCACCTTCTCGATCACGTAGCCGTCCTTCTTGACCCGACCCGTCACGCGCGCGTTGAGCGGCGTCTTCTCCGGCAGTCCGCCGATGGTGCTGAGAACGCCGGCGCGCACCCACGCCTGGTGCTCGGCGAGCTTCTCCTTCGTGTCGCACGCGAGCCACGCGGCGTCCGCCGCGCGGTCCTGGCGAACAACCTCGTTGAAGAGGCTGTCGCGAACGGTCTTCCCGATGTCGGACCCGCCGCATTGCAGCTGTTGGGTCCCGAGCATGAGGGAAACAATCAATGCCAAGTTAGTCATGCCGCACCTTCGCCTTTAATCAGCACCCGGCGGCCTTGCGACAAAACGCGTTGCAGCGCGCAACCTCCTTCACGGCGTTGGAGCCTTTAGGAATGGAGTATTCAAGTTCAATGTCGCAGTAGAACGGCCAACCCTTCTTCTGAAGGAAGGGTAGCAACTTCGCGAGAGGCGTGTCGCCCTTGCCGAACGCGAGGTTCTTTGAGCCATGCGCCTTCGTGGTGCGGTCCTTGAGGTGGATTGAGAAAATCTTCTCGTGGTACTTCTCGATGAAGGCGAGGGGGTCGATGAAGCGCGTGGCGTCGTCCGTGGTGGCCGCCACGTAGTGGCCGATGTCGAAGTTGATGCGCAGGTTGGGCGAATAGCCGAGAAGCGGACCGTCGTAGGTGAGTGCGTCGATCTGCATGTGGTTGTGGAACGCGATGAATATGCCGTGCTTGTCGGCAATGGCCGCGCAGCGCCGCCCGATCGTCTCGTACTCCGTGACCTTCGGCACCTCGCGCGTGATGCACTTCGCGCCCAACGCCTTTGCGACGGCCACGCGGTACTCGTCCTCCTTCGCGTTCTTGCCGCCGATTCCGCCGTACTTCACGATGTGTATGGACACCCCCGCGTCGTCGAACATCTTGCGCAGCGCGGGCAGGCGGCCCATGTCGCGCGCGACCTCGCGCTTCAGGTACTCGTCAACCACCTCGCCCTTGAGCTCAAGCGTGCCAAGACCGTCCTCCACAGCGTACTGGACGATGTCCTCCGCGTTCTTCTTGCGCATGGAGCGGTAGCTGTAGGTTATGCAGCCCACCTCCACGCCGTTGTACCAGGAACGGCTCTTTGCCTTTGCAGGCGCAGCGCCGCCGCCAATGCACATTCCGGCCGCCGAGGCAATCCCGAGGCCGATAAAATCTCTTCTTCCGAGGTTCATTTCTTTTTTCCTTTCTTCGTTTGGAATTACAACAGAAAACCGCATTCTGCCCAGTCGCCATGGTCGGACTTGTCGCCGTCGCCGCCGTCAGTGACGACGAACTTGACGAACGCAACGTCATCGGGCAGCGCCACGTTGAAGTGCCAGCGCTCCGTTCCGCCGAACATCATGTACGGCGACGTGACAAGCTCCTTCTCCTTCTTGCCGTCCTTCCCCACGCCCACGATCTTGAAGACAACGCTCGACTGGTTCTGCACGCGCTGGCTCTCGTCGATGCCGACGACCGCCACCACGCGCTTCCATTCCGTCTTGCGCGCAAATGTGGCGTAGCCCGGCCCGTGGATCGCCATGCCGCCTTTATACGTGCTGTTCTGGATGCGAATTTCGCCGTCGTAGCCCTTGCCGAGGCGGATGCCGCCGCCCCAGCCCGTCTTCTGCCTTGCGGGCTTCAGCGTCTCGATGCGCACCTGCGGCACAGGCGGCACGGGACCGGGATCCTGCGGCAGGTATTCAACCGGGAGCGGGCGCGAAAGGCGCGGCGGTCGCGGGGCGACCGCCCTACCGTATGACTCCCCAAACGCAACCCTCCACTTCACCGCGCGCGCTTGCGGCACCGTAAGCGCTACGCGCACCGTGCCATTCGTCTCGACCGCGCACACCTTCACGCCGGCCGCCGCGTCCTCCGGCGACACCTCCGCCCGCACGAGCGGAAACACTTTGCCGTCGGCGGTATCGGCTGCGATGACCACGCTCTCCGTGGTGCCGTTTGCGATGTGCTTCGCCGTGCCGGAGAGGATGCGCGATGACGCATCCCATTTCTCGTCCGCGATGTCCATCCATCCCTGCAGCACGTGGCGCGTGGTGGAGACGACCTGCGGACGCGCCTCGGCCTTCGTGACGCGGAACATTTCGCACTCGAGCCCGTTCATCTCGATCTCCAGCGCGTCGCCCGCGCCGAGGATACCGAGGTAAATATCATCCCAGAACGAATGGACGCGCCACTTCGCCTGCGGGTCGAGTCCGAGCGCGCCGTCCGTTGCGCGGTCGCCGCAGAGCGCAGTCTTTATCGTGGCGCGCTTCTTTTCCGGATTGAAGAGCATCACCTGGTGCCACGTCGGCGCGAGCTCCAAGTCGTAGACCGTGGGGTTCGCCACGCCCTTCTTGAAGGCGTCGATCGGACGCGCCGCGAACGGCTCGCGGTATTCGGGGTAGAGACGCGAGAGGTCGTGCGTCATCTCCGGCGTGAAGAGGCGGAAGCTCGTCGCGAGCTCGATGCGTCCGCTCGTGAGGTAGACCGTGGTGAGCATCGAGCGGCGGACACCCTCCAGAAGCCCGTGGATCGCCTTGGAGTCAGGGTAGTAGTTGAACACCGTGCGCATCTTGAACCAGCGGAGACCGTCCGTGGTGATCATGTGGGGATCGAACTTGTTCGAATCATTCCACGTGCGCTGCGTATCGACGATGCCGGCCGTCACGTCGAGGCAGGGGCGTCCGCACTCGCCGAGGTTGCGTTCGTCGAGGAACGCCTCCTTGCCGAGTCCCTCGCGGGCGAGCGCGAAGTAGCGGCGATAGACCTGTGTCGCGCTCGCGTGGATGTCGTCGAAGCCGCCCTGCGTGTTGTAGCCCGTCTCGGGGTAGTCGAACTTGATGCCCTGCATCCCGTCCTTGCGGAGGCGTTTCCACACCGCGAGCATGTGGTCGGCCATGCCCTTGTCCGACAGATCGTACGTCACGTAGGGACGGTGGTGCATGTGCTTGCGCTCGATGCGGTTCGTGGAGTTGAAGAGCATCCAGTCCCTGTGCGCGATCGCAAAGTCGTCGCTGGGCATTCCCACCTGGATATAGGTGTACGGGATGCCGTTCCGCGCCTTGATCGCGGCACACCACTTGGCGAACGTCTCGTAGGGCGGGCGGAGGTGTCTGTACTTCGCCCAGTGCGCATCGTCGTACCAGCCCTGCTCCGTGTTGCCGTGGTCATGGTAGCAGTAGAAGTCGGGTTCGAGGCGCACACCCACCTTGGAGTACTTCGTAAAGCCCTTCTCGTTCGCCATGTCGAGTTCCTTCACGAGCGCGGGGGCGTTGTTGATGTTGCCGAGCCTGCTGAGCGCGCCCACGGCCCAGCCGCAGAGGAGCGGGAAGTCGTAGACGTTCGGGTCCGCGCCGTTCGCCTTGCGCATGGCGCGTCCGTACGCCTCGGCGGAGGCGAAGGGATCGTCGGTCACGGCATCGATGTAGAACGTGTCGGCGGAGAAGCGCTGGTTCGTGCCGGGCTCCACGAGCACGCCCACTTCGTCGGCGGCGTAGAGCGTGAGCGTACCGTCGTCCAGCTCGGCCATCTTGCCGAAGGCGTCGTACTGGAGACCGCCCGCGACGAGCGTGCGGCGCTTGCCGTCCACGAGGCCCGTCACGAGAATGCCGTTCGCGCTGTTGCGCGACAGACCCGGAACGAGGTGCGCGGGTTCAGCGCCCGCCGCGCTGTTGATGGTCACGAAACTATCAACGGGCAAGATGCCCGTTGTCCCAGTGGTAGGGCGGTCGCCCCGCGACCGCCGCTCGCCGAGCCACTTGCCGCCGCGCACGACCGTTGCACCCATCAGGCGGCGGCGGTACCACACGGGCGTGTTGACGCCGAACGAGGCGATCAGCGCGGGCGAGTCGTCATACAGGGTGTAGGTGTAGACCGGCTCCCATGCGCCCTTGCTGTGCGGGTGCGCGTAGCCGGCGTCATGGAAGCCCCAGCGCGCGCCGGCCGTGTCGTCGCGCACGGTAAAGGTGATGCGCGCACCGTGTCCGAAGGCGTCGTTCACCTCGTCCGTCGCCGCCGTGAACGCCGCGCCGCGCTTCACGCTTGTCGCGCCCACGCCGGCGTCGGCGAGCCGAACGCGCCCTTCCGCGTCGCGGATCGTGAACGTGCCGTTCGCCACGTTGAACGACACTGCGGCGCGTCCGTTGGAAAGCACCACGCACCCGGCTTTATTCTCTATGGCGGACTTGGCCGCCCATGCCTGTACAGTCGTCATGGCCACGCACATCAGCGTAAGGAAATAACTTGTGGATCGCATCTTGATTTCTCTCTTCTCTACTTGAAACTTCTAGGGATTCCGTATTGGGACACGTCAAGTATACCAAAGAAGCCGCCCCCCGTCACCTCCAAAGACGCTTCACCGGGTTGACGCATCGGCGGGAAAGTGTATAATGTCAGCCATGGAAACGAAAGCGTATCTCGACCCGAAGGAATACCTTCACGATATCTGGCGTCTCGCGCGCCAAGTGTATGACAGCGACTGGCACCCGGACGTGCTGCTCGCCCTCTGGCGCGGTGGCGCAGCTCCCGGCGTGGCGGTCCACGAATTCCTAAATGTAAAGGGGCGTTCCCTCCGACACGCACCCGTCAAGTGCTCAAGTTACACCGGCATTGGCACGAGCGAAACCGAGGTGAAGTTCGACGAACACGCCGAACGCATGCTGGCGTCGCTCGCGCCAGGCACGAAGGTGCTAGTTGTGGACGACGTGTTCGACACCGGCCGCACCGCCGCGGCCGTCCATGATCGCATGGCCGCCGCCGGTTGCGAGATGCGCCTTGCATGCGTCTATTGGAAGCCGTCGAAGAACGTCACTTCCCTCGCCCCCGACTTCTTCGTGAAGAAACTGGAACAGTGGATCGTGTTTCCCCATGAGATCGAAGGCCTCACCCCAGAAGAGGTCGCGGTAAAGGATCCCGTGCTCGCAGAACTCATGAAATGAGTTATGGTCGCGACAAGCCATTCATCCTAAAATCCTCGGTTGAAAGTCTCACGCAGAGGCGCAGAGAGGCGGAGAGCGCAGAGAAAGTTCAGAAATCCGACGGAAAAGAAAACCATGAGAAGAAGATTCTCGGAAAGTTATTTCACCCAATTGGTGAAAACAAATACATATTCAAGCAATGGGATAACCTCTGCGAACTCTGCCTCTCCGCGCCTCTGCGTGAGATATAACATGGAGTGGTAAAGCGCAATGAGGAATTTAGGTTTATATTGATATTTGTGTCAATTGTGAACATTGAAGATTTGTGAACATTGAAAAGGCCTCCGCACCGTTACGGGCGGAGGCCTTCCAAAAAGGCAAAATGCCTGAAGTCGAGAATTACATCTCAACCGAACGACGACGCGAACGATTCCTGATGCGGGCGCGCGCAGACTTCTTGCGCGCCTTCACGCAGGGCTTCTCGAAATAGCGCTGGTCGCGAAGCGTCTTGATGATCCCCTCCTTGTCGAGGATCTTCTTCAGCCGCTTGAGCGCACGTTCAACGGACTCGTTCTTCTTCAGCTTGAGCTGGATTGCCATTTGCCTTTTTCACCTCCTTGGTCCTTCCGGCCCTTGGGGCGCCGAAAAGTGGGGAATAGTATATCAAAGCAGTCTGGGGCTTTCAACTCCAAACCTTACTGAATTTCATTTCGCGAAATTCGCAGAGTCACTTTGTGAAAATTAGTAATTTTCTGGCTCAATCTGGAAGTAGGCCTTGGGGTGATCGCACACAGGGCATTTCTCGGGGGCCTGTTCGCCCTCGACGATTGCCCCGCAGTTGCGGCACTGCCAGCGGTTCTTTCCGATGCGCACCCACACCTCGCCCTTCTCGATGTTCGCGGCGAGCTTGCGGTAACGCTCCTCGTGGTGCTTCTCGATCTCGGCGACCTGGGAGAAGAGGGACGCGAGCTTGTCGAAACCCTCGGCCTTCGCCTCCTCGGCGAAGCGCTTGTACATGTCGGTCCATTCCTCGTGCTCGCCTGCGGCGGCGGCAAGGAGGTTGGCCGGCGTGTCGCCGATGCCCTCAAGTGCCTTGAACCAGAGCTTCGCGTGCTCCTTCTCGTTCAGCGCCGTCTCCTGGAAGATGGCCGCGATCTGCTCGTAGCCGTCCTTCTTCGCACGGGAGGCGAAGTAGTCGTACTTGTTGCGCGCCTGAGACTCGCCGGCGAAAGCGGTCCAGAGGTTCTGCTCTGTCTTGGATCCTTTAAGTTCCATTGTTGTGTTCCTTTCTGCCCGAGACTTACGGGCTGTGGGGCGCAATTTAACAAAAAAGCCCCATGTTAGGCAACGGTAATTTCAAGCTCCCCGACGCGGCAGGGGAAATGTGCCGCCAGCCACTTCGTCCACGTACTGCGCGAATGCCTTCTTCGCGTCGGCGGCGAGGTTCGCGAAGCGCTTGACAAACGACGGCACATGCCCCTCGTTGAGTCCGAGGAGATCGTGCATCACGAGCCACTGCGCATCGCACACGGGACCCGCGCCGATGCCGATCGTGGGGATCTTCAGCGCGGCCGTGATTTCGGCTGCGAGTTCATCTGGCACGCACTCGAGCGTGACGGCGAACGCGCCGGCGGCCTCCACGGCCTTCGCGTCCTCGAGTACCTGCAGCGCGGCCTCGCGCGTCTTGCCCTGCGTCTTGAAACCGCCGTAGGCGTTCACGCTCTGCGGCGTCATGCCAACGTGCGCGAGCACGGGGATGCCGGCGTCCGTCATGCGGCGGATGAGGCCGCACACGCGCGCGCCGCCCTCAAGCTTCACGCCGTCTGCGCCGACCTTCAGACACGCAACGGCGTTCGCCATCGCCGCATCGTCGCCGCACTGGTAGCTGCCGAAGGGCATGTCTGCGATCACGAGCGCATCCTTCGCCGCGCGCGCCACTGCCGCCGTGGCGGAGAGCGTCTCCTGCATCGACACGGGGAGCGTGGTCGAATAGCCAAGCGAAACCATGCCCATCGAATCGCCCACGAGGATGCATGGCACGCCCGCTTCGTCGGCCAAATGCGCGAAGCAGGCGTCGTATGCGGTGCAGCATCCGAGTTTACGGACGCCCTTCGCCGCCTTGAAAGTTGAGACTGTCCACTTTTTCATAGCGGCAATAGTATAGCACAATCTACTTCTTTGTGCCGACCACGCGGCCCATGGCGTCGCGGTAGGTCGTCTTGCCGTAACGGTCCGTCGTGGCGGTACCCGTCACGCGCCCCATCGAGTCGCGGTAGGTCGTCTTGCCGTAGCTATCCGTGGTGGCTGTGCCCGTGGTGCGGCCCATGGAGTCGCGGAACGTCGTCTTGCCGTAGTTATCCGTGGTGGCACTTCCCTGGGTACGGCCCATCGAATCGCGGAACGTCGTCTTGCCGTAGCGGTCCTTGGTGGCAGACCCCTGGGTACGTCCCATGGAATCGCGGTAGGTCGTCTTCCCGTAGCGGTCTGTGGTGGCCGAGCCCTGGGTACGCCCCATGGAATCGCGGTATGTTGCTGCGAACGCGCCGGTCGTCATAATGGACAGTGCCATCAGACAGATGATTCGGATGTAGTTCATGGCTTGTCTCCTTTTTTACAGTTCAAGTGTGTTAGGATTTCCCACCTGACGCATCTGACACAAAAATCTCAACTTACGAAAAAAAATCACAGCGCCTCCTCCTGAGACTGGAGGAACTCGCGTGCGAGGGATATGCCCTCGATGGATTCAAGGCCGCCAACGGCCTCTGCGAGTTCAAGACGCGAAATGGAATATTCCTCCGTGCCTTTCCGGTGGGTGAAAGTAAGGTCGAAGTCGCCTGGGTAGTTGAAGAGCATGAGAATTGTCTCGGCGAGGTCGCCCATCGGCGGCAAATCAATGTGCGTGGCGGAGAAGGAATAGTGCAGCTCCGTACCCACGCCCTTCTGCGATGTGAGGCTCACCGCGCCGTCCGTCGACTCGCAGAGCTGCTTGAGAATCGGCAGTCCGAGGCCTACCTTGCGCTTGTCGTGCTTGCCCGCCTCGGTGTAGAACGGGTTGAACGCGCGCGCCTGCGTGGCCTCGTCCATTCCCTTCCCGTCGTCCTTGATCGTTACGGCGATGGTCGTGCCATCCTCGACGAGCGTGAGCGTGACGTGCTTTGCTCCTGCCTCGATTGAGTTCTGCGCCGTATCGGCGATGACATCTGCCAGTGTCGCGTGCATTATGCCAGTTCCTTTCAAAAAGTCGTAAGACGTGGTGAGAGGCGCGTCGCACGTGCGGCAAAAGCCTCCTTGAGATCCGCCGTAGTGAACGCAGGGAGGTCGGCCTCGGTCCACACGCGCGCCACGTCGTCGAGGTTGTGCGCGTCGGAGCTGCGCGTCACGGCGTAGCCCTCCGCCTTCGGAATCCAGATGGTTTCATCCGCCGTGCGCGAAAGTTCCACGGCGTCGAACGCGCCATCCGAGGGGATATTGCCGAGCTGGGAGTAAACCGAGAACGCGCTGCGGTCGATGTGCGCGGCGAGGTATATGCCGCCGAGTTCGTGGCATTTCGCAGAAACCTCCGGGATCGTCTTGCGGCAGCCCATCGCGAGGATGCGCCACTCCATCTCCACGATGTCGTCGTCCCACGTGACGACTGGCTGGTCGCCAAACGTCTCCGGGTCGTTCACGCGCTTGGGCATCGCGGCATACACCCAGTCCGTCATCGTGAGCGCCTGTTCCGTGGTGTCGAATAGGGCGAGCGTATGGACTTCCTCGGCGGTGCAGACCTCAAGTCCAAAGAGACAGGCGATGCCCGCGCGGCGCGCGCACTCGGCGATCGCCGGCGTGTTGCGCGCGCTCTGGTGGTCCGTGAGCGCGATGCCGCCCATGCCGGCTTCTACGGCGCGCTTCACGATCTCGGACGGCGACATCTCCAGGTTCGCGCACGGCGAGAGGCAACTGTGGATATGGAGGTCGAACTTCACGGTCAGTGTTCGGAGGGAGGGAGTGCGGATAGGGCGAGCGCAACCGCATACTGCGAGAGCGGCGTGATGATGATTGCCACGCCTTCGCGCGCGGCGGCCTCTGCCATGTCCGGCGGCACGGGCCTGTTATGGCACAGCACGATCACCGCGCAGCCCACAAGCGTGCAAACCGCTATGGCATTAAGGTGGTTCTGGATCGTCACGAGCACGCAGTCTTCGCCCGCGTGGCCCATGACATCCGAAAGCAGGTCGCCCACGTACACGCCGGTGGCGGACGCATCTTCCACGTTCACCGCAATGGTGCCCTTCACCGCAGAGCAGATTTCGGCAGCCGTCATTGTGCACCTCCTTCCTGAGACGGCGGTCGCGGGGCGACCGCCCTACCGTCGGCCGCTTCCGGCGGGTTGAGGTTGAACGTACACGTGACCTTCGTGAACTTGCCCACCTCGCTCTCGATATTGAAGGAGTCGGCTACGCGCTTGGAGTTGGAAAGACCCATGCCCGCGCCGAAGCCAAGCGAGCGGATCCAGTCGTTCGCGGTGGACGTGCCGTCACGGCAGGCCCACTCGATATCGGGAATGCCGGGGCCGCGGTCCTTCGCGGTGATGGTGATTGTGTCGTCAGAGATAAGCAGCACTAGCACGCCGCCGTGCGAGTGGATGCAGATGTTGATTTCCAGTTCGTAGGAGGCCACGGCCACACGGCGAGCGATGGAACGCGCCACCTTGCGCTCGCGCAGGATGCCCTTGATGTCATTCGCGGCGTGTCCGGCGCGGGAGAGGTCGTTGCGCACCACGGCCCACTCGCGGCGGAAGTAGTGTTCGCCGGTGGCGTGCGTGGGCGCGTTGTTCGAGGTCTTGCGCTCGAGCTTGCGGATCTCCACGGAGAGCTCGTAGAGGAGCGCGCGCATCACGTCGCGCTGCGAGAGGATGCCCACGAGCTTGCGGTTTGAATCGAGCACCGGGAACCGGCCGTAGGTGTAGTTGTTGAAGTAGCGCAGCGCGAAGGAGATCGGCATGCCAGCTTCCAGCACCACGAGGTTGCACGCCATGTGCTTCTCGCAGGTGTCCTCGATCCAGCCGTTGTCGAGCGCGTTGATGATGTCGTTCACGGAAACGATTCCGTAGAGACGCCCTTCCTCGCATACGGGCAGGCCCGAGATGCGGTTCTCGCGCATGAGCCGCTGCGCTTCGCGCAGGGAGGTATCGCGCGAGACGGCAATGATCTTCCGCTTCATCACGTCGCGCACCTTGAAGCGCTGCAGGAGCTCCATGATGATCACGCTCGAGTCGCCGCCGAGCGCCTTCGGATCGAGAGGCGGCGTCTTGGCGAGGATCTCGTCGTCGTTCGTCTGCTGTCCCTGCAGGATCGTGGGGGAGTAGCCGTTGTCCATGTCCGTACCCTCCGGCGCGCCGTTCAACCGCGCTCCTCGGCGAGGAAGGCGTCGTGCATGCGCACGCAGGCGTCGTATTTCGAGAGCGGGCTCGATACGAGCGGCACGCCGAGGTCGGCCGCCACCTTGAGCATCGTCTCGGAGAGCGGCTTCGCGTTGTGCACCACAACGCCCATCGCGCCCACGATGTGGGCAGTGCGTATGGCCTGGTCGCTCGCGAGCGATGTGATCAGGAGGATGTCGTCCGCATCGTTCAGCAACACGTCGCTCATGAGGTCGTTCGCCACCACGGCGCCTACGGCGCGCGGGCTCGTGCCGTCACCGGCCATCAGCTTGCCGTTGAGAATCTTCACCACGTCGGCTATCGTCATCGTATGGTTCCTTTCAGTTCGGGGTACACGCACATTATCCCATAAATTCGGCATGTTAGGCAACCCTAATCTCACGGCATCTTACTTGCGGCGGCGATGGCTATTTTATCGATGTTGGCGGGAGCCAGGCCGCAGTAGTTGATCGTAGCCGCCCCCTCGCCCGCGATCCATTGGCAGAGGCGGTTCATGGCCGTGGCCTCATGTCGTGCCATTGGCTTGTGCCCCGGCGTGTAGGGCCAGGCGACCGGCGCGAGCATGAGGAGCCGTCCCGCCGCGCAGGCATCGAAATAGCGGCCAGTCGGCTTCTCCAGCTTCGAGAAGCCCTTGTTCTGCATGGTTACGAGCGGCAGGCCCTCTGCGAGCGCCTCGCGAGCGATTTCGCGCTCACCATCCGAAATGCAGGGCGAAATCAAAACCACGCCGTGCCGCGCGGCGGCGAGCAGCCGGCCGTGCAGCCTTTCGTATTCAGGCGAGGTGAAATCGGCAATTGGATTCCAAGCCGAATCGCGTGCGATCTTCATTCCGCCGCCCGGCTTTGGAATCCGCTTGTAGCCGAAGTAGCGCCGCGAGCACTGCACTTGCACCATCGGCCGCTCCAGCAGCGCCCGGTTGCCGATGGCGGAAAAGTGGAGGGTGGGGAGTCCTGTGATCGGGAGTCCTGTGATCGCCGATATTATCGGCGATAACTGAACTCTCGCCGATAACTGAACTCGAGCTCCCCTCACCACCGTGAATAGCCCCGGCAGGGCGCGCTTTATCGCGAGGCGCAGGGGATTGGCCTTGAGGTAGGCGATCATCTTTGCCAGCTGCCCTTCGTGAAAAAGGATTGAATCCTGGAAACCCTCGGCGAAAAGCCCCGCACCCTCCGCGAGCAGATTTGGGCATAGCCGCCTTACCGCGCGGTTGCAGCCGATTTTAAAGCCCTTGATCACCTGCCCGAGGTGGCAGCCCAGCGGTTCCTTCACCCAGATAATGCCGTGGAAATGATCGGGCATCACCTGTTTGCAGATGATCTGCACCTGCGGGTAGAACTGCGGTATCGCCTCCCAGCACTCCTCCACCGCCCTTCCCAGCTCGGTCAATTCGCACCGCGCAGATTTGGGGAGGGGAAGGGGAGTCCTGTTATCGCCGATATTATCGGCGATAACTGAACTCGAACACCCCACCACCTTCCCAAGCACCTTGCTTCGCCGGTTGGCCAGCACCAAGGTGATCATGTAGATGCACGGCAGGGAATAATCCCAGCCTTCGCACCGGCGAAGCATTCCGTGAATGGTTTCTTTCAGGTAGCCCTTTCCCTTCTGATCTTCAAGCTCCGTCATTTCACAAAACTCCTAATGCATCACCCTGCTCCATTCACGCGCGAAGCTCCGATAGCATGCCATCGTTGTAGGCATAGCCCACGCGCGGGACCGTGACGATCCGCGCGCCGTCGACGCCTAGCTTTTCTCGGATATGCCAGATGTGCTGGTCGAGCGTGCGCGTGTTGCCGTAGTAGTCGATACCCCACAGGCGGCTGAGCAGCATGTCGCGCGCGAGGACCTCGTTTGGATGCTCCGCAAATATCTCCAGCAGCAGCAGCTCGCGTGGCGAAAGGCGTATGAGCCGATTCCGCTTGCTGATGTAGGCGAATTTCCGCCGGCTCACCTTCCCCTCGCCGAATTGGAATACGTCATCTTGCAGTTCCTCGCGCCTCGCGTTTTCGCTGAGCGTCGACTCGATCCGCGATAGCCTGCGGCCCAGATCCTCCAACACGTGCAGGAGCGATGCGGGCACCTGTGCACAATCCCTCATCTCCGCCGTAGCCTTATACATGCTCCACCTCCTCTCTTTCCACGTTCTGATGCAGCATCTCGACGAGCGCATCCGATTCCTCCCGTGCGTGCCATGCCGCGCGCCTCAGGTACCAGGCACCGGCTGCGGCCATTGCCATAAGCACGCACAGCAGGCTTGATCCCAACGTCAGCCGCACTACGGGACGTCGTCGCCCTTCCCCGCCCAAATCAAGCACGAAGCCGCACACATCCCGCTGCCCCATGCGCGACCAGGCGACAGTAGTGCCCGCATCCGTGAAGAACCCGTGTTTCGGATACTTTACGCGCCTTCCTTCAGTTGTCCATTTGAAACCGCCATCCAATCTGCCTGTAATCATTTGCTCTTCTCCTTTTTTCCAAATAACGCCTTTCCCCTTGCGCCATACGAAAGCCGACGCAAGACCAGCTTCCCGTTCAAGGTCGCTTGCGAGCGCGTCTACCTGTTCCGGAAGTTCGCGCCCCGCGTCGGCACCGTACTGTTTCCACAACGTATCTGCGAGGGCGTTCGCACGTGCGCTGACGCCCTCACGCAAATCGGCCTGTTGACGCGCACATTCCCGGCGGAGGAGGGAAAATCCCCCCAGCGCCCCAACGAACGCCGGGAGAACCACCGCCAGGAAACCGATCCACAGGTCGCACTTCATGGCTTACTCCGCCGAGTCGAGCATGCCTGTGACGGGAAGCGCGGACATCTGCGTTTTGCGCGTGCGACGACGCCGTGGCTGCTTCTGCTTCTCGCCATCGGGCGCGGCGGCATTGTCTTTCTTCGTGCGGCGCGTGCGACGCGGCTTGGCCTCATTCTTCTCCAGTGTCGGCACGTCAGCGACGGCGATCTGAGTCGGTGCGGCGGACGCGACGGGGTTCGACTTACAGACGGCGTCTGACGTACATGCCGTGAAGGCGAAGCTGGCAATGACGGCCAGCGCGATGGTTTTCAGGTTTGCTTTCATGGTTCTGTTCCTTTCTTTTTTTCCGGTCGGAAACACCTTGTCTCCGTCCGGCGAACAGTAAACCAAAAAACCGCGTGATAATCATCACATGGACATCACACAATCATCACATGATCTTCACGCGCACGTGATGATTATCACATGCATGTGATAATTGCCTCGCCTACAACATGCGATTCACCGCAACGAGGAATGCGGCCTGTGGCCTGCTTCTTCCGAATGGCGGCCGACCGCCCTATTCATTTACGACCCTGTAGAACATGTTTCCGCTGGAAGACGGAATAGGCACGGTGATCGTCACGGAGCCGTCTGGCTCAACGGTACGGTTAGCATCCGTCAAGTCAATCCGAGTCCCTCCGTTTTCAGGAACCGGCAACGTCTCCGACGCCCGCACCGTGACCGTCTCGAGGAATCCCGCAAGCCACGTCTCCGGCTCGGCAGAGACGTTCATGCGGATCACGCCGTCCTCCACGGCGAAACTGTTGATGACAATCCCCGAGCATTCCTTCTTCTCGCTGCTCGCCACAAGGCCGCCGCCGTCCGCCACCGTGACCGTGCAGCGGTAGCCGTTGGCCATGAAGTCGTAGAGCGCGCTTTCGCCGCCGCTGCCGAGACGCGCGCTCATCAGCGTCGGCGTGAAATCATGGGTGCCGTCGGGCAGCCACAGGTAGACCATGCCGTGGACGTCCGACCAGATATCATTGGTGCCGTAGTTCTCAAGGCCGGCAAACTGCACCCTGCGGTTGGCACCACCGACGTTGACCGGCACGTAATTGACGGTTGCGCCCGCTCCGTTGACCGGGACATTTGCGTCGTTCACCTTGCTTTGCGTGAACTGCTGCTTCCCGGAATGACGCGGGAAAACGCTTCCCCCGGAAATGACGACCGCATAGCCGTTGTCCTGGGAAAACATCGAGAATTCACCAAAACCGTCGCCTATGTCTGCGGCAAAATCTTCGCCGGATTGCCCGCCCATGGAGACGACCGTACCACCGGAGATGACGATACTACGGCCCTGCGACCTGGAGGAGTCGCCGCCGCCGATGCCGGCGCCAAAGTAGCTTGAGTAAATGATCGATTCTGATGCGTGACTGCCGCCGTATGCGAAAACGCGACCGCCGGTAATGTAGATGTCGCCACACGTGCCGTTGAAGCCACTGCCGATGCCTGCACCGCTGGCGCCCGTACAGCACATATCGCCGGATGCTTCACCACTGCGCGCGACGATGGTACCACCCTCAATGCGAATCGTGCCGACAGTCTGGCCCTTGCTCCCGCCGATACCTGCGCTGTCGTTGCCGCCCATCGCCGTTAGTTTCCCGTTTTCCGCAGCATTGGTGATCGTAAGCGTAGCCCCCCCCGGCACCTGAAGCGCGGTATAGCTGGGCAATACCGCCTTCAGTACGCTCTCATGCTCGCCGAGGGCAATCGTGGCCGACACTCCGGGGGCCAACGCAAAAGGAGCTTCGTTTGCGCTAAGGTTCAGCCCGTCGAGCGTGACCGGCGCGTCGGTTGCGACTACGACCTTGAACCCGGTGCTTGTGTTCGCGCCGGAAAGGGTCGAGCCGACTTGCCCGGAGATTGTGAGGACATTCGGATCTGGCCACCACTCCCAGCCCTCACCGCAGCCACGCGCGGCGTCGATGCCATCGACCAACACGCCCGTCGTACGGTAGCTCTCGTATGTTACCGCCTCCGTGACGGCACTGCCCGCGACGTTGGCGCGCCAGAGCAGGCCGCCCAACCGGACGGCGTTGTCGCCTTCGGGGAGCCAGAGGTATATCTTGCCATCGGCGTCGGCGAAGATGCTTTCCGCGCCGTAGTTCCAGACGGCGCCGTTCAACTTCAATTCCCCAAGGTCCACGACCGCGTTCGGCGTGAATCCAGAGAACACCACGCACCAGACGCGCTCCGTGGCGTTGGATGCGGCGGGAGCCACGATACCCTTGTTCGTCGCGTGTACGGAACCGCCAGTGACGAGAACCGCACCCTTCGCACCGGCGTTATAACCCGCGCCGATATCGGTGGGGGCATAGTTGCTGTTCTTGTTCGCCGTCGCCACGACGGTGCCGCCGGTGATGCGAACGATGCCGCAACCAGCCTCTAGTCCACCGCCGATCGCGGCGGCGTATGTTTGCGATGTTGCCGTCACGAAGCCGCCCGAAATGGTGATCTCCCCTACCTCACCGTATTGACCCCCGCCAATACCCGCGCTCCTCTGGTCGCCGATGGCCGAGACGACACCGCCGGAGATTGCAATCGTCACGGCGTTGCCACAATTGCCTCCGCCGATACCGGCCGACATATAGCCTGCCGTTGCCGTCACCGTGCCACCGGAAATGACGATCGTGCCGCCGGACGTGCGCGCTTGGTATTCGCCGGCGCCACTGCCGATGCCGGCGCCATTGGAACCGCCGGTGGCCCTCACTGTTCCGTTGGTAATGGTGGTGGTTCCCCCGTTGCCGTCCTGGCCACCGCCGATGCCCGCAGAGAAATCACCTCCAGTGGCTTTGACGGTACCGCCATTGATCGTGATGTCGCCCGCGTGTTTCCCGTCGGCACGGGCGCCACCGATGCCGGAGCCACATTTCCCGCCGACCGCTTCAACCGAGCCTTCGCCCATGATGGTCACGGCCGCTCTGGCAGGAACCTGCAGCCCGGCGCAGTATTCGCCGCTCTTGAGGGTGTTGGTGCCTGCCAGCGTCAAATCGACCGACATGCCGGCCATGATGGCGAAGGCCGCGCGTCTTTCGACGCCCGAAGCGTCTAGCATCAGGTTCGTGACCGTCACGGCGCAGTTGGTCTCGGCCAGAATGCCCCTGCCGCTCGCGGAACCGGCGATCTCGAACGGACCGGCGTCCGTGAGACGGACAATCCCGCCGGAGAATCCCCAGCCTTCGCCATAGCCGTTGCCGATGTCCTTGCCGTTCACGGTGACTCCCTCCAGGACGGGGGTGAAGGGCGCGGCGTCCATGTCCGCGCCATTCACCGTAGCGACAAGATCCATGTCTTCCTGCCCCTCCTGCGAAACGAGGAGGCGGTAGTCGCCGTCGGGAAGCCAGACGTAGATTTTGCCCCAGTTATCGGCGATGAGGTCGTTCCCGCCGTAGGCTGCGACGGCGTATTCCGGTGACAGTCGCACTTCAAGGTTGTCCACCTTGGTGTTGCGTTTAAGTCCAGAAACAGTCACACACCAGACGCGCTCCGTGGCGTTGGATGCGGCAGGCGACACTTGATCCGAGGCGGAGTAGACGGATCCGCCGGAAATCGTGACCGAACCCGCACTGGACCGTGTTCCTGAACCGATGCGCACCGGACTGCCCGTCGGCAGAATGGTGCCGCCGCAAATCGTGACGTTGCTGCAGGAACCAAAACCGCTGGAGCCGACTTCCGCCGGACCTGCATACGGAGAATAAGGACATGACACGCGGATGACGCCACCGGAAATCACGATGGTGTCGCCTGTCGCCGTCTGCTCAACCGTCTGGTCGCCAGAGCCGATCGCCGCGCTGTAATCCCCGCCTGTCGCCGTGACGGAACCCCCGGAAATCACGATGGTGCAGTCCTTTCCTAGGAAACCTCCGCCGATGCCGGCGCCACTGCTGCCGCCTGTTGCCGACACCGAGCCGCCGACGATGGACACCGTGCCGACCGCTTCACTTCTGCCTCCGCCAATGCCCGCAGCTTCCTTCCCACCTGTTGCGGACAAGGAGCCATCGCCGCCGATGGTCACGCTCGTGCCGTTCGTCACGCTCAGTCCTGCGGCTTGTTTGCCGCCCTTCAGAACGTTTTCGCCGACAAGCGTCAATGCCACGGACGCACTATCAACGATTGAGAAGCCCGGACGATTGTCGGCAGACGAGTTGTCGAGTGAAAGCGAATCGAGCGTCACTTCGCAGGCATTCGTCACACTGCAGAGCACTCCGCTGGCTCGAGTGAAAGCGAATCGAGCGTCACTTCGCAGGCATTCGTCACACTGCAGAGCACTCCGCTGGCGCTGCCGCTAATGGTGAACGGACCCGCGTTTTCGAGAACGAAGGTCTTCTGCTTTCGGAAGTAGGTCCAGCCTTCGCCGGAGATTTCGCCGATGTCGGTGCCGTTCACCGTGACGCCAATCGACGAGAGGACCGCATTCGTAGGTGCGCCCGCGACCGAAGCCACCCAGGTTTCGCCGTCCGCAGTGAATGCGTAGCTGCCGTCCGGCAGCCAGATGCGCAGGTGGCCGTCTTCGTCCGTGTAGAGGTCGTTGACGCCGTACGCATACGCTGCGCCGCCCCGCGTGACTTCGAGGTCTTCGATCTTGGCATTCGGCATCTGAAGATCGAAATCAACGGGATTGACGGCGAGGCCGGCGTCGTTCGTGGCGGCGGGCGAGAATCCGTCTGCCGACCTGTACACCGCGCCACCGGAGATTATTGCGCCGCCGCCCGATGGGGAATGTTCGGAAGCGCCGATGCCTGTATCGCTGCCGGACGAACGCATGATCGTGCCTCCTGAAATCGTGACGGTTTTACATGCGCCGTAGTCGCTGGAGCCGATTGCCGCTGCATCCTTACCGCCGGTGGCGCTAATCTTACCGCCAGAAATCGCCAGTACGTCGCGCGTATTGGTGTTTTTGTTCCACTGGTCGCCGGAACCGATGCCGGCCCCGTATCTACCGCCTGTCGCCGTGACATTGCCGCCGGAAATCGAAATCGAATTGCCGGAGGAAGCGTATCCGCCGCCGATACCTGCCGCCTGGTATCCGCCTTGGCCCAACACCGTGCCGCCGGAAATCGAAACGAATCCTCCTAGTTCTCCATTGCCGCTGCCGATGCCGGCTCCGTATCTTCCGCCCTGCGCGCTGAGAGAGCCGTCGCCTCCCGTAATTTCCAACGCGCCGCGGTTGCGGACGCCAAGGCCGGGAGTGTTTTCGCCAGATGCGACGAGACTATTCTCGCCCGAAAGGCTCATCGAGACGGAATTCGTCCCGCAGTCGAAGGGCGGGAGTCCTGTCAACGTGCTTGTCAGCGAGAGAGCGTCGAGCACAACGGTACAGTTCGTGTCGGCGCAGATGGCCACTTTGTTTCCCGACCCGCTGATCGTGAACGGCCCCGCTCCGGTCAGCGAGACGATCTTCGTCCTGCGGTCGAGCGTCCAACCCTCGCCGGATAGATAGCCGACATTTATACCATTCACGGTAACGCCAAGCGAGGCGACACACGCCGCCGCCGCCGCTCCATCTACATGCACCGTCCAGGTGTCCCCGTCCACGACAAACTCGTGGTCGCCGTTAGGCAGCCAGATGCGCAGCTTGCCGTCCGAGTCCGTGTAGAGGTCGTTGATACCGTAGGCGATGGACGACGTGCCGAAGGAGAGCGTCTCGACCTTGAAGTTCGCCTGTCCGATGGGGATGTCCACCGGGTACACGGCTGCGGATGCGCCGTCGGTCGGAGCAGGAAGGACATCGGCCACGCCGGAATACACCGCGCCGCCGCTGATCGCCACCGATGAAGCAGATGAAGCATTTCGATCCCTTGCCCTTCCGATGGCCTTTGCCGTGGACTCCTGCGTGGAGGCGAAAACCGTACCGCCCGAAATGGAGATCGCGCCGCAGTCCGCACAGTCACCAGGACCTATTCCGGCGGCTTTCTCGCTCCTGGCCGTTATGATTCCACCGGTGATTTCAACGGAAATCCCCGAATTGAAATGTTCTGCGTTGCCGTCGCCCGCCCCGATGCCCGAAGCCCACTCGCCGCCATCCGCCGTCACCATGCCGCGGGAAATCGCAATCTTTCCGCCCGTGCAGCTGTAGCCGCCGCCAATGCCGGCCGCACGACTTCCGCCCATCGCCGCAACGGTGCCGCCGGCAATCGAAATCGTGCCGACTGTGCCAGAGGAGCAGCCGCCGATGCCCGCGCCGTTATCCCCGCCCGTCGCGGACAGGGCGCCGTCGCCGGAAATCGTGGCCGACGCCGAACCTTCAACGGCGAGGCCGGCGGAATGCCAGCCGCCGACGAGCGTGTTCTCGCCGGCGAGCGTCAGCGACGCGTCGGCGCCGGAAACGACCACGAAGGGAGAAATCCCGTTTGCCGAGCAGTCGATCAGAACGCCGTCGATCGTGACGTTCGCGTTCGTCGCGACGCGCACCTGCACGTTCGTCGCGCTGCCGGCGACCACGTAGTCCATTGAGCTCTCAAGCTTCACGGCGGGCGCTTCGTATTCCCAGCCTTCGTCGGCGAGGTAACCGACGTCGCGGCCATTGACGGTGAGCCCAGTCAGTTTCAGGACGACCGCCGTCGTTGCGCCGTTCTTCACGTTCGCGGCGTACTGCACCGGATCGCCGCCATCTTGCGGCACGGAGAAAATATACACGCCGTTCGGCAGCCAGATGCGAAGCTTGCCCGTATCGTCGGTGTAGGCGTCGGTCATGCCATACGAGAACGCTCCCTGATTGCGGACGATCTCAAGCGACTGCACTTTGGCGTTCGACTGCCCGAGCGGGATGTCCACCGGAAAGACTGCCGCAAACGCACCGTCAATCGGCGCGGGCGACACTTCATCCAATTCGGGATACACCGCGCCTCCGGTGATCGTCACGGACGACGAAGAGGAGTTGTTTACGCTCTCGATGGCCTTCGCCCCCGTGCCGCCCGTGGACGCGGCGAAGATCGTGCCGCCCGAGATTCGCACCGCGCCGGCACCGATGCCCGCGCCGGTGTCGTCGCCCGTCGCCGTGAGCACGCCGCCGTAGATCGTCACGGTGCCGCCAGTGCCACCGCTGCCGATACCAATGCCCGCTCCGCCGTTGCGACCCTTCGCCACCAGCTTAACGCCATAGGAAATCGAGATTGCGCCGCATGTGCCGCCCGCGCCGCTGCCGATGCCCGCGCCGCCCTGTCCACCCGTCACGTCAAGCGTACCACCATCCGCGCCGGAAAGCGACAGCGCGTGGGACTCCGGCACCTCGATGCCGGCCGCGTCCTTGCCCGAGACAAGGCTGTTCGTACCCGCGAACTTCATGGTCGCGGAGGTTCCGGCCCCGATCGCCACGGCGGGAACGCCGTCCCTGGACTCCGTGGAAAGCACGAGGTTTGAAAGCGTCACAATCTCCCATGAATCGATGATGCACGACACCTCGCCCTGCGTGTTCGTGCCGCTAAGCACGCACTCGTCGGAGATGGTAAGCCGCATCATGCCGGGCTCATACGTCCAGCCATCGCCGGAAAACCATCCGACGTCCACGCCGTTTGCGAAGACATGCGTGATCATGTGGGCGGTAGTCGGGCCGCCCTCCACCGTGACCGACCATTCATGGCCATTGACCTGGAAGGAATGTTCGCCATCGGGCAGGTAGACGAATGCGTCGCCGTCGTTGTTCGCCACGGCGGAAGTCGCTCCGTATGCCTCAAGGCCGACGATGGAAACGAACGCGCCGGCCCCAAGATGCGGCAGCGTCACGCTATAGCGTTTCTCCCCATCGATTTCGACGCTATCCGGCGGCGCGCCGCTTCCGCTGGAACCTTCGACGAAAACATCGCTTTTGTCAATCGCAGGCTTATCCGGATCATGACTCGAGTTGTTATATTTCGTCTCGTAGAACTTGCCGTTCACCGAAATGACGCGCGAACGGTTTGTCGGCGTAAGCCACAGGCAGATGCGGCCGTTGCCGTCGGTATAGATGTTGTCAAGCGAATAGGCCGCGGGGAAGTCACTGGTCAGGCTCGAAACGACCACCTTCTGGTTCGGCTCAAAACCGGAGAAAGAGACGGCGTAGAGCAAGTTGGAGGCTGAATCCGTCGGACGCGGCAACACACTGCCGTTACCCGGCACGGCGCTGCCTCCGTCGATGTGGAGCGTGTAGTCGTTGAGCATCGGGTCATCCGTGGTACCTTGACTCTTCGCGAAATCCGAGCCGCTGTCACTGCCAAAGATGATGCCAATTGCGCCTGCCGAAACCTCATTGCCGCCGGTCGCCGACACGGAACCGCCCGTAATGCGCACGGCACCCGTGGCGAGGGTGAGTGCCCCTGTCACAGTCTTCCCTCCACTGCCGATGCCCGCCGCGCCACTGCCGCCCTGCGCGGTGACTATGCCGCCGGTGATGAAGATGTTGTCCTTCTTGTCAAGCGTGGCGTTGAGGCCGCCGCCGATGCCGGCCGCCTTCTCGCCGCCCTGCGCGAAGATCGTGCCGCTTTCGATGAAGATTTTGCCGGGAGGGGTGAAACCGCCAGCCGAACCGATGCCGGCGGCGTTTTTGCCGCCGGTCGCGGAAAGCGTCCCTTCGCCTTTGACGGTCAACGTCGCGTTGCTCGCAACCTCGATGCCGGCCGACAGCACCCCTGCGCCGGAGGTCGCGTTCATACCGACGAGCGTGAGCGTGACGTCGCGTTCAAGCTTGACCGCCGAGGAGCCCCTGGCCTTGGTGCCGAGCGTGAGGTTATTGAACGTTAGGGCGGAAGCGCTTCCCGTCGAGGGCACGACGATCCGGAAGGTGCCGTTTGTGGAGACGCCGCTGATTGTGGCACTGGATTTCGGTGTCAGCACTTTCGTATTGCGCGAGTAGGCCAATACCGAGTTGTCTATGTCGAGATCACCTGTCACGACCATGCCATTCACCAGGAGGAAGTCGCGGGTTTCCATCTTGCCGTCATTGCTGATGCCGAAGCAGAAGACATGTTCGGAACCATCTTCCATTGTAATGCGCATTCCATAGCTGTTGCCATTGGAAGCAGGGAGCCAGATGCGCAAAATCCCGTTGGCGTCGGTATAGGTGTTTTTGAATGGGTCGCCCAAGGTGCCCATCTCGAAGGATGTCACCAGACTGTCGGGGATGCCGATGTCGAGGTCGACCGGGAACACGGCCTGCGAAACGTTGTTGGACGGCGCATGACGGACGCGGTCAATGCTCGCATAGATGGCACCGCCGGTGAATATGACTGGAACTGGGGTGTCGCCGCTTGCGGCGCCGATGTAGGGCGAAGTGCCACTCTTTTGCTGGACGGTTCCCCCGGAAATCGAAACGGAGACGCAGACTCCGTAGTCGCTGGAGCCTATATCCGCCGCGCCTGAGCCCGCCCTGGCGCGGATGTTGCCGCCGGAAATCGAGATCGTGTCGTCCGTGCGCGTGCCGGTGCCGGATTGATCGCCGGAGCCGATGCCGGCGCCATACTGTCCGCCGGTCGTCGTCACAGTGCCGTCCGAAATGGAAATGGAGTTCCTCGAGGCGTATCGGCCGCCGCCGATGCCGGCTCCATACTGTCCGCCGGTCGCCGTCACCGTGCCGCCGGAAATCGAGACGGAGAAGTTCATGGCGCTCTGGCCCGACCCGATGCCGGCCGCGCCGTCGCCGCCGGTCGCCGTCACCGTGCCGCCCGAAATCTCGACCATGCCGCCGATGGCGTCCATGCCACTGCCGATGCCCGGCCCGTATTTGTCGCCTCTGGCCGTCACCGTGCCGCCGGTAATCCTGTAGGTGCCCATCCCGGCGCCTTGGCTGCCGCCGATACCAGCAGCGCCACAGTTGCTGTTCGAGCCGCCCGTGCCGGTCGCCGTGATCGTGCCGCCGGAAATCGTCACCGTCCCGAAGCCGCTCGACTTCGCCGCGCCGATGCCCGAGCCGTTGACACCGCCGATCGCCTCAATCGTACCGTCCGTAATGTTGAGCTTGCCCGTGCCGGACGTGTCACCCACCTTGCCGCCGATGCCCGGCGCGGAGCTGCCGCCTGTCGCCTTCAGTTTGCCGGAGCCGCTTATATTGCACGTTCCGCCTTCAGGAATGTAGATGGCCGGATAGTTCGGACAGCCGCAAATGTTGTTGTCGCCAAGCAGAACCAGATTGGCTGTACTGCCCTGTTTGACTTCAAAGGACGTCCGCCCCGAGTTGACGCTGGCGTTGAGCGTAAGGTTGGACATCACGATTTCACAGTCCGAAGCCCACGGGTAGAGGCTGAACTCGCCCGCCTCGTCCTTGCCCGTGACGACATAGCGTTTCCCCTGAGTCGTGAACCAGACATAGCCGGTACCGGCGTCGTAGTGCCAGCCGTCGCCTTGGTCCGGGCGCGAAACGCCAGCAACCAGAGAGATGCCATTGACGCTGATCGTGCCCGCCTCAGACGGATCGTCAAGTGTCCAGTGCGCGTAGAGCGTAAGGTCGTCTAAGACGGCGTACTCGTTGAGACTGAGAAAAAGAGCGCAATTGGCATCGTAGTATTTCGTGCCGGCACCGTTCGCCTCCGAGAACCAACCGTGGAACGTCCAGCCGGGACGCGTGGGCGGTATCGGCGCCGCAGGCCACTTATAGCCGAGATAGACCGTCTTCGTCTCGTTCACGCGCTGGGCGTCCAGGAACTTCAGATTGTACGTGATGGCCTCGTGCGCAGTGTAGGCGTTACGGACGTTGGAGCTGTCGTAGGTTCCAGTGTACGTCATCAAGTTGCCGAACCAGACGGTTCCAGACGAGCCATTCGAGCCGGCCGCGCCGCCGCTGCCGCCGTATCCGCCGGACTTGTCGGCATGAATCGAAGCCCCATGTGAAGACGTGGCCCGCGTACCGCCGCCAGGCTTTCCGGGATTACTGTCACCGCCCGAGCCGCCACTGCCGCCGCCACCGTCTGGATAATTGGGATTGCCTGGTGCCGGATAGGCGAATTTGCCGCCCGAGCCGCCGCCGCCGCCGCCGCCGCCGCCGCCGCCGCCGCCGCCGATGTCGTAGGGAGCGGCACGTCCGCCGCCGCCGCCGCCGCCGCCGCCGCCATAGCCGAACATGAAATAATATGTGTCATCGTCCTCTTTAACCCGATTGCCACTAGAACCACCGCTGCCGCCGGAACCAGCCGAGCCGGACTTCGCCGTCACCTTGAGAGTGCCGAGAAGGTAGAGCGTGCCCGAACTGGTGCCGTTTTCGGCGCTGGAGCCAGAGCCGCCATTTGCGCCATTCGCGGTATAATCGTTTGCGTACCAATAATGGCATTCGTTTTCCGAAGATGTGGCGCCGCTGCCGCCACCGCCGCCGTTGCCGCCGATGCCGCCGATGGCCGCCGATGCACCGCCTCCCCCCGTGCCGCCAGAGCCGCCAGAGCCCGCCGTCCAATAATCGAGCCCTTTACGGAAGTTGCCGGATGTACCGTTGCCGCCGTTGCCGCCGTTCGCCGCGTTGCCGCCACGCACGTTGAGCGTCCCGCCGCCGGTGACGATCAGCGTCGAGCCGTCGTTGAGGCGGATGCCGGCGCCTGCGCTCTCAGTGCCGTTCGCATTGCCTCCCTGCACGGTCAGAGTGACGCCTTTCGGAATGTAGACGACGGCCGTCGCGCCGTCGGCCACGTACATCGCACTCGCACTGGAACTTGAAGGGCGATTGATCGTCGTGTCGGACGAAACTACATACACCGTGCCGTTGGTGATCGTCGGCCCGGACTGCGTCGTCGACAGCGTCGCGCGCGTAGTGAACCCCGCCCACGCCGCCAACGGCGCAAGCAACGCCGCCACGGCGCAGAACACGCCGTGAAGGCAGTTTTTCATTTTGAGAGTGCCTATCATATTCAATTCGCCTCTAAACCGTGTGGTAATTATATCATATTTTTACTCGTTACCGCATATTCAACTGTTAAAAAACAAGGATTTTCAACACTTATCGCACAGCAAGCCGCCCACCTGGTAGGGCGCGATCACCGAGCGCGCCGCCTTGCCTTCGGGCAGTTCGCGGATCCACACGTTGCGGAAACGTACAGGACACAGATGCTGTTGAAGCTTGACCGGTCCTTTGTCGGAGGGCGGCTTCGTCTGGCGGGTGCGGCGGATGTGCCCCGTCGGCCCTTCCAGCGGCCAGCCGTCCTGTACCAGCACGCCGTTCAGGAACACCGTCGCGGAACCAGGGCGGACGCACTTCGCGCCGTCGAACACGGGACGGTAGAACACGATGTCGTACGTCTGCCATTCGCCTCTGCGGCGGGTGGGGTTCACAAGCGGCGGGTTCTGTCCATAAATCGACGCCGCCTGTCCATCCGCGTAAAACGGGTGCTTCATGTCGGCGGGATCGGTTTCATGGCTCTCGAATATCTGGACCTCGTAGAGCCCCATCATGAACACGCCCGAATTGCCGCTGTTCATGTCGTAGGGAGGGAGGTTGGCGGGGATCTGCCATTCGATGTGCAGCTGCACGTCGCCGAACTCGCGGCGCGTGCGGATGTCGCCGGCGCCGCGCGTGGCCTCGATCGCGCCGTCCACGAGCTTCCACTTCGCCTTGCGGCCCTTCATGTCCGTCCAGTTCGCGTCAAAGCTCTTCTGCGTTCCGTCGAACAGCACCACGGCATCGCTCGGCGGTTTCGCCGCCCCCGCCGTCAGCGCCACCACGGCCACGACCAAACCAACAACGGTTCTATTCATTTCCATTCTCCTTCGCATTTTTATACATGCAGACTGAAAGTACGGCCTGGTAGGCGAGGCAGGCGAGAAGCACCCACACGAGGCCCGTGCTGCCCGCGCACTTCTGCGCGAAGCCGAGGACGGGCGGCACCACCGCCCCGCCTGCGATCGCCATCACCATCAGCGCGGTGATCTCGTTCGCCTTTTCGGGCAACCTGTCGAGAGCAATCCCCATGCACATCACGAAGGTGTTCGCCGAGGCGACCGACGCCACGAACACGCAGCAGAGGAAGGCGATGGGCTCTGAACAGACGAAAAAGGCCGCGACGGCAAGAACGCACAGGCCGATGCACCAGGGGAAGCACTTGGCGGGAGGGAAGCGGACGAAAAGTGCCGCACCAACGGCCGTCGCGAGTGTCTTGCCCACGAAATAGACAGTCGGACCCGTCCCCGCCATGTTCACGTCAACTTTGTACACGGTCTTGAGGAACTCCGGAATCGCCACCGAGAAGCCCACGTCCAGCCCCACCGCGAAGAAGATACCGACGGTCAGCGCGAGGACCAGCGGATCGCGCAGGAGCGCAAAGCAACTGCCAAACGTCGTCCGTGGGACGGAAAGCCCACCCGACGTCTCCCGTTCGTCTGGAATCCGCGAAAGCATCAGCCACGCGGCGGTCGCCGCCGCGAGCACGCCGTAGATCGGAAACACGAGACGCCAGTTCCCCATGACGCTCGCCGCGACGTAGATGAACACGGGCGTGAGCGCCGCGCAGATCGCCTTGACGAACTGTCCGAAGGAGATGCGGCTTGCCAGGAGCGTCGGCGGCGTGACGTTGCCCAGCAGCGCCGGAAGCGCCGCCTGCAAAATGGTGTTGCCGATTCCAATCAGCGCGAACGCCGCGAAATACGGCCACGGACGCCCCGCGCCGCCCGCAAGCGGAAGGAGCATCGCGGCCACCGTCACGGCAAGCGACACCAGCACCGCGTTCTTCCGCCCGATTCTCCCCGAAAGCACGCCCGTCGGCAGCGAGATCAGGAAGAACCACACGAAGATCATCGACGGCAAAAAACCCGCTGTCACGTCGTCAAGCGCGCATTCGCTCTTCACCTGATTCACCACCGGCCCCACGATGTCGGCGAACCCCATCACGAAGAACCCCGCCATCATCGGCAACAGCGCCGCGAGTCCGCACTTCCTTTCAGTCGTCATGTCTTCTCATCCTCTCATGTCCGCACATAAGCCTTGATTGTCGCGTGAAGCTTCTCCGCGCCGGGACCCGACGGACGCACGACGTATTTGCCCACGGCGGCGGGCACGATGAACGTCTCGGCATAGTGGACGGTGAACGGCGCGAACGCGCCCGTGGGACTCTCCACGGTCGCCTCCTCGCCTTCCACGAGGTTCAACACGTTCACGCCGCCGCACGTATCGTGCGCGACGGGTTCCGTGAACCAGTGGCGACGCGTCTCGATGAACTCACGCTCGTGCAATCCCGTGCGCTCCTCCTTCACGCCCGGACGCTCCAAAATCGTCTCGACGCGTCCGACGAGGTTCTTCCGCACCCACTCCGTGTCGCGGTCGAACTGGATGTTGGCAAGGGCGTGTTCCACGTGGATCGGACGCGGACGCCCATCGAGTCCGAGACGCCCCCAGTCCCACATCTTGAACGTAAAGATGTAGGGCGTCGCGGAAATCTCCAGCACCATGCAGTTCGCGCCGGAGCAGTGGATCGTGCCGCCGGGGATGAGGAAATGGTCGTGCTTCTTCGCGGGGAAGGCGTTGACGTACCTGAGCGCGTCGAAGGACCCCGTCTTCTCGCTCGCACGGAGCGCGTCGGCGAACTCCTCGCGCGTGACGCCGGTCTTCTTGCCGAGATATACGACCGGCGACGCGGACGCGTCGGCGTCGAGCAGGTAGTAGCTCTCGTCCTGCGTGTAGTGCATCCCGAATACGTCCTGGATGTATTCCGTGAGCGGATGGCATTGGAGCGACAAGTTGCCACCGCGCATCGTGTCGAGCATGTCAAAACGAATCGGGAACTCCGCGCCGAAGCGGGCGTGGACCTTCTCGCCGAGGAGTTCATGCGGATGGCGGAAGACGAGGTTGATCGCCGGCGTCTCAAGGACGATCCCGCCCACGTCCATGAGGAGCGAGTTCTCCTCCGGCACGCAGTCGAAGCTCCAGGCGTAGTTTTTCTTCGACGGGTCGAGGTCGAACTTCTCCTTCATCCACTGTCCACCCCACACGCCGGGGGCGAAGTAGGGCATCACGCGGAACGGACGCGACGCGGCGATTTCGAGTCCGCGCCGGAACGCCGCCCCCGTCATCATCTTCGGCTCGGCGCTGTTCGTGTCGAGGATGTAGTCCATCCTGTCGTAGCGTGCGCGCTTGTGTCGGTCGAGCGCACGCCAGTCGGCGAAGAAGCCGCGCTTGTAGAGGCGCAGCGCGTCCTCGCCCGCGTTGTTGTCCAGCCAGTTCGCGAGCCGTCCCGAACGTAAGCGCTGCTGGATTTCCCAGCGTGCCATGTCGGCGTACACATAGATGTCGCATGCGGGACAGCACACCGCCGCCGCCACGCCGTAAACGAGCACGACTCCCCGCGCCACCGCGATCTTCGCCTTGACGGTCTCGACCTTCGCCGGGTCGAAATAGTCCTCCACCCGCCGGTGCGACATCACGGCGAACACGCGATCGTCGCCCTGATCCGCCGCCAGCATCGCACGCACCTCGTCACGCGTCTTGTTCGCCTCGCGCGTCTCTATCACCGCGTCTGGCCGAAGTGCCCCTTTTAGCGCATCCAGTACTTCCTGCTCCCACACGCCGTGGTAAAGATCTACGCAAATGACGCAGCGCGCCCCCCCGCACCTCACCCGCAACTCCGCTCCGATCGCCTCCCATCCGGCAACGGCACGGCATTCGCCATCCGCTGGAACAGTTATTGCAGGGAACTTATCGTAGTTGGATTTCATACAATATTACGCTCGTTCACGAATTACCATGGGCAAAAAGGTCATCAAAGGTAATCACATTCGAGAACCTTCCACTATACTTGTTTCTGAGCAGCCCGTATGGAGTTATAAGAACGGCATTGACCGATTTCCGCGTTCCAGTGACGGACGAGAACACAGACATTTTTCGTCGCAT
Organism: uncultured bacterium; assembly: GCA_902761035.1. Classification (GTDB taxonomy): domain Bacteria; phylum Verrucomicrobiota; class Kiritimatiellia; order RFP12; family UBA1067; genus RUG572. The sequence continues at coordinate 50,266 of CACWIW010000002.1, forward strand.
GTCGGCATCTGTTTTTTCATCCGGGGCGAAATCGTCCTTTGTGTACTTCATTTCGCATATGTCGATCACGCCGTCGGCACGATCTATTACAAGGTCTATCTGCGCGCCCTTGGGGCAACTTTCGTCAGGCGCATGTCTCCAAGAACATACGTGCGTCAGCACGCCACCAATCTGCAATGCATTCTTCAGCTGCCACAAATGCTGGAGGCACAACCTTTCAAACGCAAAACCCGCCCACGATGCCTGCATTGAAGATCCTGCCGTGTTCTGCCAGAAATTCTCGTCCGGGTTTGAGTCCTCGTTCAAATATCTCAGATGGAAAAGCGAAAAATTATCTATAAGTTGAAACACCGCGTTTTTCTTTTTTTTCCCAAAAGCGACATACTTGCGCACAAAACCGCTTGTCTCAAGATCGGAAAGGCATTTTGAGACCTTTCCACCATCCGCAAGCTTCAACTTCCGCAAAAGCTCTTCGCGCATCATGCCAGACTTGACTGATGACAAGGCCGTCACTATGTTACGGTACATCGTCCCGTCTTTGAACAACGAAGCAAACAGTTCGGCGAATTCACCCCTCAGTTTTCCCGTCTCGGCAAAGACAAGTGCATCAACATTCTGTCGAAGGCTCAAACCACGTTCCATCAAACTCCAGTAAAACGGCACTCCACCGAAAATCATGTATCCAAGCGCGATTTCCTCCCTCGAATAGGACAATCCAAGTTCGTTTGCGTACTCTTCGCATTCGGCAAGGCAGAACGGCTTAAGATAGATTCTGTCTGTAACCCGGTTGTGAAGCCCTCCGTGGTTCTTTATGAGCTTGTTCATCATCCATGACGTGGCAGATCCACAAACGATCAACAGCATGTCCTTACGAGCCGAGGCATAGCCGTTCCAGAAATGCTCCAAGGCAGGAACGAATTTGGATCTCCGCGTATCCATCCACGGTAGTTCGTCAATGAATACGACTTTCCGTTCCCTCTCGCACCGCTCAATCACCTTCTCCAATGCAAGAAATGCCTCTCGCCACGATTTGAGCGAAGGACAGTGCTCATATCCGTATTTCACGAGCGAATCCCTGAAATTGAGCAGCTGCTCTGCCGTTCCGACCCCAGAAACGCCTACATGACAAAAACAAAAATCATCATGGAAAGTCTCCCTAATCAGGTACGTCTTGCCTACGCGGCGGCGCCCATACACGGCAACGAACTGCGCCTCAGAGCGCTCTGCCGCGCACAAAAGAGATTTCCTCTCACTATATCTTCCTACCATATACACCTCTTGCTAGTTTTGTGGGGCGGAATTATATCAAAAATCTGACATTCCGACAACTACGAAATTATATCGGTGCGGAATCTATGGTATTCGCCAACATTCCGCACCCGAATAAGCAATGTCATTTTACCTCTAGTTTTGTCCCAACCTTCGCAAACAGTGCGTGAAGCCCCAACACCACCGACGCCTCCGGGTTGTCGGCCACGACGAAACGAACCTTGCCCCACGGCGTCCAGGAGTGTGCCCACACATACTCCTGAGCCGCATCGAGAAGCGGCGCGAAATGCGAGGCGCCGCCAGACCAGATGACCGTCTCGGCGTCATAAAGATGCACAAGCGCAAGCGCACCTGCACCAAGCGCGGTAGAAACCGTGGCGAAGAGCCGCTTCGCCTTTTCATCGCCTTTCGCATAGTCTTCCGCGAATCGGCGGTAGTCGTAATCCGCGTCGCCGGCCATTTCCTTAAGTGCCCACGTGCCCACATACGCCTCAAGACATCCCGAGCCGCCGCAGTTGCACTTCCGTCCTCCTTCAAACTGAATCGGGAAGTGTCCGCCGAGAAGTCCCGCCGTTCCGTGTACGCCGCGCTCCACATGTCCGCGGCAGACCGCCGACGTGCCCACGCCCGTGCCAAGGATCATCATGACGGCGTTCTGCTCACCCTTGGCGCAACCGAAGTTGAGTTCGCCAAGAAGCGCCGCACGTGCGTCGTTAATCACGCGGCAGGGAAGCGACAGCTTCTCCCGCGCCCACGCAAAGATATCGACGTTCTCCACGCCGGCGTGCTTGTCGTTGCAACTTAGAACCCGCCCCCTCTCCTCGTCAATGATGCCAGGAAGCGCAATACCGATGCCGTCCCATTCTCCCGGATGTCGGGTGCGCATAGCCGAGACGCGTCGTTCAAGTTCCGCCAGCGTACCGGTGAAACCTTCCGACGACACCGTGAACATCTCGCTCTCGATCACAGTTCCGTTTTCCACCGTGGCCAGCTTCACCCGGCTGCCACCCATATCAGCGCTCAACGTCTTCATGTCTGCTCTTCCTTTTCAGCAGTTGACCCGCACGTCGAAAAACGACCCGTCGACGTTGGCGGCAACGGCGCACTGTACATGCCCCCGGTCAAACGCGAAGAAGTGCTTGTGCACGTGCCCGACGAATACGCCCAATAGGTTCGGCGTGGAGAACACGGCCTCGCGGAACGCGAACGTCGTTGGCGTATGCCCGGCCTCTGGCCATTGCGGACGGCGCTCAATCTTCCAGTGGGGATCCACCTTCGCGCCCCACTCGGGATGGGCGCAGCCAGCCTCGCGCGGACCATATCCCGGCATGTAGAGCGGGATGTGCATCATGAGCGCCACCGGCTCGCCTTTCGCCGCCTCCTGCTTCCAGAAGGCGAGCTGTTCCGGCAGTATCTCGTAGAGCGAGTTGTCGATGAAGACGAAACGGATGCCGTTCACCACGCGCGAGGCCATCATCGGATCGGCCCCCTGGTAGAGCGGCGCAAGGCGTTTCTTCGTCCATTCCGCGCGCAAGGCCATCTCCGTGCCAGGCAAACCTTCGTAGTGCCAGTCGTGGTTACCCGAAATGTACATCCAGTTCAACCCGGACTCGTCGAGCCGCCGTTTCACGTACTCCACGCCTGCCTCGGACGGAAAGCTCACGATATCGCCCACGAGCGCGAGGAAGTCCACCTTCATCTTCTTCGCCTCGGCGAGCGCGTACTCGAAGCCGTCGGGGGAGGCGATAGGACACCTTGTGCGGAAATGGAGCGCGGAGCGATAGGGTTTGGACATGCGGGCCGAATACTGTTTGAACGGCTCGCCCCGCTCGTCGTCGATGGTTAGGTGCGAATCGCCAACCACCATGAATCGGCACTTCCCTCCGAGTGACGGCATGGTGAAGCGCAGCGACTCCTTCACAGACGCGAACGAGACGCCCAGCGCAGCCGACGTCTCTGCCGCCCGCCCGCGCGGCACGGCGGCCATCGCCGCCGCGGCGGCACCAAATTTGAGCATGTTCCTTCTTGTCATTTGCATTATTTGGGTTTACCTTCCGCATCCCCACTGCTTGTTGGGCTCAAGGCCCATCCAGAGCTCAAGCGTGCCGCCCTTCAGCACTTCGCGGGCGTCAATGAGGAAGGAGTTCTGCGGCTTGCCGTTCAACACGGCACGCTGCACGTACTTGTTGGCGCGGGAGGCGTTGTGCGCCTTGATGGTGAATGTGTCGCCGCGGCCAAAGCGTCGTCCAAGGTCAATCGTCGCCTCCTCGAAGAGCGGGCTCGCGATTTCGTAAATCGGCTCCGCGCGGCAACCGCCGTCCGTCTGGAACAGCCCGAGCGACGCCATCACGAACCACGCGCTCATCTGCCCCTGGTCCTCGTCGCCCAGCCACGCCGTGGAATCGCCGAAACCGTAGAAGCGCTCCATGATCGACCGCGCCCACTTCTGCGTCTCCCACGGTTCATTCGCCCAGTTGAAGAGGAACGCGAAATGCATCGACTGCTGGTTGCCCTGCACGACGGGGAACTTCGCGTAATGCTCGCCAGGCGCGTTGTAGCGGAACGGACAGCTCTTCTCAAAACCCCACTTGAGCCGTTCGAGGAAACGCTCGCGTCCGACGATCTCCACGAGCGCCGGAACATCCTGCGGTACGAAGAACGTGAGCTGCCAGGCGTTGCCCTCCACATATCCCTTCACCGAGAATCCGTCCGCGATGGAAGTCAGGGTTTTGTCCCATTCGCCCTTCGAGTCCCTGCGGTGGCAGTAACCGCTTTCGGGATTGACGGCGTTCTTCCACCAGGTGCCGCGGTCGGAGAAGATCTTGTACGCGGCCTCGTCGCCGATCGCCTTTGCGAACTGTCCCACGGTCCAGTCGTCAAACGAATACTCCATCGAGTTCGAGAAGGTGCCCTTGTCGCTCGGCACGTAATGGTGCTTCATGTACGCGGCGAGGTTGCGGTTGCCGGCGAAGCCGCGTCCCACCTTCTGTCCGGGTGTGGTCTGCATCTTCACGAACGCGGCCAGCAGCTTCTTCGGGTCGTACACGCGGATGCCCATCTGCCAGGCGCTGACCATCTGCGGAATCTCGTGCTCGGCCACCATCACCGGGATGTAGCGCATGCCCGCCGGACCCTTCCCGAGCCATCCGCCGGCCTCGAACAGCGCCATCTGCGACTTCACCCAGCGCGCGCTCCACTCCGGCCCCACGAGGTTCCACGCCTGGTTCAGGTTCCAGAACGTGTTCCAGAACGCGTCGCACCCCATCGCGCGCGCGTCAGGATCGTCCAGCTTCTGGATTTTGCCGAACGGGTCGCTCCAGCGTCCATCGACATCGTTGAACGTGTTGCGGCAGAACGAGCGGTAGAGATTCGTGTAGAAGCGCTTCTTCTCAAGACGGTCCGCCGTGGCGATCTTCACGCGCCCCAGCAGGTCGTTCCACGTCGCCTCGTTGGCCGCGCGCACCTTCTCGAAGCTCCAGCCGAACGGATCCTCGACCTCGCGCTTCAGGTTGTTCGCCGCGCCCGCGATGTCCACGAACGAAATGCCCGAGCGCATCTGCACGACGGTCTTGCCCTCCGCCGGCTTGAATTCCACATAGCAGCCGAAGAACTTCGGATTCTGCGCGGAATGTGCGCTACCTGTCCAGAGGGCGTCGTTTTCCCATCCACCGAACTTTGCGATGTCCCGGTCGAACTCGATCACGAAGTGGACGGTGTAGAACTGGTCGGCGTCGCGGCTCCACACGTGCGTCGTATCCTGCTTGGAAAATCCCTCGATTCGGCGCGGACCCGTCTGGCGCACGTCGCAGGCCTTGAGGACGTAATTGTATTCGCACGGCGTGAGCAGGTCGATCATCACGCGCGGCGTCTTGCCCGCCGGATACGTGTAGCGCTGGAATCCGCAGCGGTCGGTCGCCGTGAGTTCGGCGAAAATGTCGTGGTCCGTGAGCTTCACGGCATAGTACCCCGCCTTGCACACCTCGCTCGTCTTGTCGATGAACGAGCGGTAGCCGTTCGCATGGCCCTTGATTTCGGAATCCGCGCCCATGCGGGTCTTGAGCGGACCCGTGGTCGGCATCGTGCCGAGTCCCGCCATGGTCCACTCGTGAATGTGGCTAAAGCACCCAATGCTCTCGATTGAGGGATCGTATCCGCCATCCCACACCCGCTTGCCGGGCAGGCCCTCGTTGTCGGGCGAGAGCTTCACCATGCTGAACGGCGTCCACGGACCCGGCGCGAGCATCCAGCGCGAGTGCGCCGTGCCCATGCGCGTATCGACGTACCCCGCCACGCCCGCGTCACGTTGCGGCGTGCACTTGACCGTTCCTTCCCGCACACACACATCATCAACAATCACCCGATATTCCGTACGGTAGGGCGGTCGCCCCGCGACCGCCGCATCCATCGGCGCTTCGAGCGAATACGCCCCGGCTTCCACACGCTGTTCCAACGCAACCTTGCCGTCGATCTCCACACGCACGACGGGCGCGCCCTCCAGATGCTCCACGTCAACGAGCAGCGGCTGTTTCCCGGTGCCGGGGATCAAGTAGTCGCCCGCCTTTACGTCTCGCACATACGCGCCCTTGTGCGCACGGCGTACCACGGCGTCCTTCGGCCCCTCCAACCGCACGTCGTCGAAGATCGCCCAGCTGCCTTCGATGGACGTGATCTTGATTTCGTTCGCACCCTCCACGATCTCACCGTCCGCAAGGTCGAACTTCGCCGCGAACGGCTTGGCCTTCGAGAAGTCGCCCTTCATGATGGACGCGTCTCCGCCACCGACGGGCAGCACCATCTTCCGCGCCTTGCCGTTCACCGACACCTTCAGGAGGGGCCTCTCCGCCTTATGGACATCTGCAAAGTCGATGACGAGCGTCCACGCGCCGTCCGTACCTTTCTTCGCGATGTCGAAGAGGATGTTCACCTGTTGCGTGCGGCGTCCTGCTGGACTGCCGGATCCGGCCCACTTGTCGTTGATGCCAGGAAGAACGTAGGGGAAAGACTTCTTTGCATCCGATCGTCCGATGAGGAAATAGTTGTTCTCCCAGCCGAAGTCGTGCTGTAGGAAATCGTTGTATCCTCGCGGCGCAAGTGCGAACTCGTTGCCCGTGCCGTCCTTTTGGCCGATCTGCCACACGACATGCGCATGTGCCGAAACTGCGGCCGCCGCCACGGCAGCCATCAACAAACTACGTTTCATATACAATTTTCCTTTCCTCTATTTACGCGAAAGCCAATCCGCGCTGTTTGTGATAAGTTTACCAGAGGCATGGCCGCCGTTCAACCGCATAATCAAAAAATCCAACTACACAAAATAACCGAACCTTTTCCGGTCACGAGCATTTATACTATTAAAGAATCGTTGTCCATGGAAGTTTGGCAGGAGATAATCAAGGATCGCGAGCGCGGTGCGAGGATCCTCGTGGCGGTCTATAAGGATCGCCTGTTCGCGTCTGCCCTGATTCTATGCCGTGACCAGCACGCCGCCGAGGAACTGGTGTTCCGCACCTTCGCCCGCGCGATCGACAGGATTTCGTCGTTCCGGCCAAACACAAACTTCTACAACTGGCTCTACACGATTCTGATCAACTTCCGCAGAATGGATCTCCGCAAGGAAAAAATCTCCCCTGTGACGTTCACGGACGAAATCCCGGAGGTCATCACGGAAGAGACGCCGTTCACGGCCCTTGTCGCGAAGGCCGACCATGCAGCCATCCGCGCCGCCGTGGCCGACCTCTCTGACCCGCTTAAGGAGGTTGTGTTGTTGCGCTATTTCGAGGGACTGCCAATGGACGAGATTGCGCTTACTCTGGCATTGCCGCTTGGAACCGTCAAGAGCCGCCTCAACTATGCGCGCGCCGTCCTCGCCAGGCAGCTCGCCAAACCACTTGGAAAGGAGATAAATAATGGATGAATTTGACCGTGCAATCACGGAAGCCCTGAACGAATCCGTGCCGGTCGCCGAATTCTCGACCGACCTTGTCGGTCGACTTGTGGCTCGAACGCGCCGCCGTTCCCGCTTCTGGAGACTGCTGTTGGCACTTGGTATCGTTTCGGCAGCGACCGCCGCTGTCATGACCGCCTCCACGATACTGATGGATGGCGAAACACCACCAGTGGGAACAGACAAGAGCCAAGAGACGGCAGACGAGACGCCGTACATCGCGGATAGCACATCGCATCACGACGATTCTACAACCGACATGGCTGAAGCCAATCTACCAGAAAACCATGAAACCCAAGGAGAATCAAAAGTGAACAATCCAGTGCTGAAGACGGCGGCGGTCCTGACAGGTACGCTCGCCCTCTCCGCCGCAACGCCTACACGCGCTGACGGCTACCAGTTCATCGTGTCCGGCTATCCGGCGTCGGATCCGTGCCATTCCGCCGTTTCTGGCGGAACGGCGTTCGCCGCAGGCGTGCTGGCCGACACAAGCGCCGCCGACGCCTTGGAAGCGCGTGCGCGCACAAGCGAAGATTCGGCGGGCATCGCGCTTCGCTCCGACAAATACCGAGGCATGATGCTCATCATCAGGTAAGAATGATTTCAAAGCAAAAACCAATCAATCCAAAAGGAAACAAAGCATGAACAAGAATACAATCACCCGAGTTGCCGCAGTGGCGGCCGCAGTTGTGGCGACGGTACCCTCGTCGTCGCAAGCCATGATCCCCGAAGTGTCGGACGTCACGATGACGCAGTCGGCAACCCGCCGCGTCACTGTCACCTACCGGCTCTCCGACGCGCCAGCCGTCGTGACGCTGGATATCCAGACAAACGCAAACACGAGCGCGGCGGCGGACGATCCCGGCTGGACCTCGATCGGCGGCAGGAACATCTGCAACGCGCAGGGCGACGTATGGAAGAAAGTGTCCGGCAAGGATACGTACACGATCACGTGGCAACCAGACCAGGTCTGGACGGATGCGGAAGGCGAAGGCTTCAAGATTGATGCGAACGGCGCACGCGCTCGCGTGACCGCCTGGCCCGTTGACAACACGCCCAACTACATGGCGGTGGACATCACCGCGACGGGCGGTGCGGACACGCAGACCTACTACCCCGCCGCCGACTTCGTACCCGGCAGCGTGACGAACAGCCTCTACAAGACCACGACGCTCCTCATGCGCAAGATCATGGCGAAGGACGTGATATGGACGATAGGAAGCGTGGCGGAGAGCGGACGGAACGCATCTCGTGAAACGCCGCATCAAGTGAAGTTAAACAGTAACTACTACATCGGCGTATTCGAGGTGACGCAGACGCAGTGGCAGCAAGTGACCGGTTACAATCCGTCCAACTTTACAACCGACCAGACGATGCGCCCCGTGGAGAAGGTCAGCTACACGGACATCCGCCAAGGAAAAGGAACGGTATCGACCACCGCTTCCGCCACGGGCGGTGTCTATCCCGCCGATCCGTACGGCGACTCCTTCCTCGGACTGCTCCGCTCGAAAACTGGTATCGACTTCGACCTCCCGTCTGAGGCTCAATGGGAGTTTGCGGCCCGCGCGGGGAACGGCGAGGGGTACTGGGGCGACGGCTCGGCGATGAGGATCAGTTCAAATAAGGACGTAGGGCTTGACGTGCTGGGGCGCTACCAGTACAACGGCGGCAAGATCGGGACGAACAGCGGAACGGACCCAACGGCGAACTGCGAGGCGACGAGCGGTACGGCAATCGTGGGGGCCTATCTGCCAAACTCCTGGGGCCTCTACGATGTACACGGCAACGTGTGGGAATGGTGCCTTGACTGGTATGCGGACAACATCACGACCTTGAATGGCGCTGTCAATACTGCGTCGGGCGCATACCGCGTGCTGCGGGGCGGGAGCTGGGGCAACACGGCGGGCAACTGCCGACCGGCGTTTCGCGCCCGCGACACGCCGACGTCCCGCAACAACAGCTTCGGCTTCCGCGTCGCCTGTACCGCAGGACTACAATAGTCACTCCTCGCGACGCCAAACAAGCAACAATCTGAAGGGCTGTCATTTTATTCAACGACAAACTAGAACAGACAACGAAAATTATCCCCAATAATGCATTTTGGCATATTGGGGATAATTTTCTGCCTCTAGATTTATCCCCAATACGCCATTTTGACCCATTGGGGATAGTACACCCGCAAGGCCAAGGACGTGAAATGTTAGAATTCTCGCGTTCACGTCCAGTGCTAGTTTACGACGGAGAGCTTGATCCACGGCTCGCAGGGTGCGGATTGTCAGATCCGTGTGAGCCATTCCCGAAGAAATGGATTGAAAATCTTGTATTCCTTTTCATGGTAGTAGAGCACTCCACGCTCGACAAGCGTTCCCAGAGCCCGCTTGACCGTGGGTGCGGACGACAACCCCGCACGTTCAATGAAATCCGCCGAGAAAACATGTTTTCCGCCAAACCTCGCAACCGCCAGCAAGGCCTTCATCTGATATTTCGACAGGTTCTCCGTCTGTATCTCGAACGCCGAAGATTCCTGCTTCAAAACCAATTGCACGCCCTTGCTTATGTCATCGACCTTTTACAACGCACCCGTACTCAAATGGTTTCATAGCTATTTTTCCTTTCGGCAGACAGTATATCGCAGCATTCAGGTGTACGTCAATCTGAAATTAAACAAATCTGTTTAAAACAATTCTGTTTAATTTTCTCATAACGACGTCCCCACACGCACACGATTTTCTCAAGGTTGCACCAAGGCTGTTTCGTCCGCCCGCCGTCGCAGAGCAATCTCCTGTCATCGTCAGCAACACTACCTCGCCGGGCTTGAAGTCGCGCTCGAGCGTTATCTCGCCGCTGTTGCGCGTCTCCCCGCCAGGATATGACACCATATTCATCAACGCCTTATGCCGAACTCGCGGTCCGCGAAGTCGATCATCCACATCCAGTCGTGCGCGGCGATGCCGTGCTGCTCGCTGCGACGCACGTAACCAAAGCTTTCGCCGATGCCTGCGGTCGAGTAGTTGTCGGGATAAGGAACGTCCGGCATGGTGCCGCGGCCAAGGAACGCCCACACCGGCGCTGCGGCGCGGCAGGCGAGATACTCGCCCTTGGTGTGCATCCACTTACTCGTGTCGAAGCCTTCGACCAGGAGGGCGCGCGGCGCGACGGCGGCGAGAAGGAGGTGCTGGTCGAAGTCAAGCGTCTCCCACGGCCTGTCTGCATACTTGCGGTATGCCTTGCAGTACCAGTGCGTGAACATCGCATTCTCGGTAGCGGTGTTCTCGCCATAGTCGCGCTTGGCGAGGGGTGCGCCGCCGCCGCCGGTCTGGTTTGGCACGCACACGGCGAAACGCTCGTCGCGCGCGGCCGCCAGAAGCGCTGCCTTGCCGAGGCGCGAGCATCCCGTCACCACGCTGCGCTTCGCATCGAGAAGGGGATCCGCCTCGGCGTAGTCGAGACCGCGCGAAAGCGCCCAGGCCCATGCACCGAGCGCCGTGGGGTTGTCGTCCCTGGATTCATCGCGCTTCGGCCAGAGGTCGAATACGCCGGTGTACGCGAACGGATCCTGCCGGAACGCGGGATCCCGCTCCTTGAACGATGGATCGGGCGACACTTCGCAGTAGCAGGCGCTCATGACGGCGTAGCCGCGCGCGAGCAGCATTCCGATCGGCAGGATACTGTTGCTGTTCGGATCGCACATGACGCCGCGCGTACGGGCAGAGGATTTGTTGCCGTCCGTCTTCGGTCCAGACCGCGTCCACGCCTGCTGCACGGGGATGTCTGTGTTGGGCACAAGCTCGTGGTTGCCGCGATAGTTGAGAAAAAGGATGACGGGCGACGGAGCCTTCGCGTGGCGCGGGATGAATACTATCCAGTTTATGCAGGGACCGGTCTTATCCTTCTTGAACCACATCTTCACCTGCTTGCGGATGCAGTAGCCCGCGAGAGCCTTCTTCTTGACGTCCCAGACCTCTGTGACCACGGCCTCGGGCGCGGGCGGCGGCTGCCCGTACATTTCGCGCGCGAATATGTCAAGTATCTCGGCGCGGCGCCGAGGCCAGTCCGCAGGGGACTTCACCTTCGTTCCGTCGATGAAGGTCAGCGGGTCTTCGAGTGTGTATGGGTGTATCTTGGATTCGTCGTAGTTCGGCTGGCGGTACGTGGCGGCGGCGGTGGGAAGCGCCATGGCGACAGCGCAGAAAAAGAATAGGGTTGTCGTTTTCATGGTATAATTATAACACGAGGTAGTTGCATTTGACAATCCTATTCATTTCATTTCCCTAAATCATTTGGACAGCAAGAAGCGACAGATGGGCACAATCCTGACAGTCAAGCCGTCGTGGGTCTCCTCCCCCTCCTCGTCGCGCGTGATGATGGTGAGGTCTCCACACCCGGTGGCCTTTGCCGCCTCTAAAAGTCCTGCAAGTTCGCGCGTACGCGTTTCCGCATCCGACATGTCCCAAGTGGCCTGAATTAGCCGCTTGACTTCATCCCCCTCCGACACGACAAAATCACACTCTCCCGATTCGCTGAAGTAAGACAATTCCTCGTTATGTCCCTTTCGGCGAATTAGCTCAAGGTAAACGGTGTTCTCCAGCCGCTTTCCGTCATCATCGGATTGAAGCGGAATGACCGCCGAACGAAGTCCCACATCACTCACGTAATACTTGCCTGGAAGCGAAATCTCGCTTTTCACGGATCGCGAGTAGAGGTCAAGTTTTCGGACCAGGTAGATGGACTGCGCCCATACAAGCCAGTCATAGAGATCGTCCTTGGTCACTTTCCGCCCGGAGGCCTTGATCTCCCTGAAAATGGCGTTTACCGAGAGCCTGCTGGCAATCGTCGTCATCACGCGCTTGAGGAAATAGCGCACCATCTGCGGTTTGGATATCTGCCAATGTTCTACTAGGTCTCGCAGGAGCATGACGTCGAAATAGTCCTGCAACTTGCGGTATTTCTCGCTGAGGATGGGCATAAGTGTCGGTTCCGGCATCCCGCCAAGACGGTTGTATTCATCAAAGGCGATTTGAACGCGGGCCTTGTCCTGCTCAAGATGAGAGTCTGCGTCAATGCCCTTGAACCGCAGAAATTCCCTGAAGCTCAGCGGCCAGACCTCAATCTCATGCGGCCAACCCCTGAGTGCGCTCTTCATTTCCACGGACAACGTGCTGGCATTGCTTCCGGAAATGTAGAGATGCCTGCACGAACCCTTGAAGAGGCGCAACACGAAATATTCCCAGCCCTTGACAAGCGGCAGTTCATCGAAAAACATCCAAACGTCCTTCAATTCCGTCGCTGGATACATTTCACGGTAGGCTTGAAGAATGAGATCCAATTCTTCCACTGCCATGTACTTGATTCGTTCGTCGTCAAAACCAATCCAAAGGACATTTTCCTTCCTGACGCCATTCGCAAGAAGTCGGTTGATCGTGATCTCCATCAAGGTTGACTTCCCACAACGACGTACCCCCGGGATGGTGACGATTTCATTCCCGTCAATTGGCAAAGAAACATCTCTGTCGATAACCGAAAATGGCATTTCCGACTGCTTCTGCGCAATCAGGGTCTTGAAGATGTCCTTTTTATTCATGATGGTTTTCCTTTTTTAACGGACACAATATGCCTAATGTTTCCGTTTTTAAAGGAAGTATATCACGTTTCTGTACCCACCGTCAAGAGGGGGAATCATACCTGACTATTCGTTAGGGCCGGCACCCCATACCATCCTTCATCTCGAAGGAGACGAGGAAGCGCTCCTTGCGCGTAGGATCTTGACGCCGCGCACCCAGAACGTACATTTCATGCCCATCGGGTTCGCGCCCAGGCGGATGGAAACGACGTCGTCCAGCGTGTCGCAGTCGTCCAGCACGACGTAGCGCTTCTCCCATCCGTTCATCGGCGCGGAAAACTTGAGGTGCCGGTCCGAGCCGTTTGAAAAGACGAGCATCAGGTTCTGCGTCTTGAAGTCGTTCTCCACCTTGTCCTGACTGTCCCACGGGACGCCCACGCCAATCTACGAGCGAGAACGATTCGCCGGGCTTCCCGCCACGCGCGACGGGTGCCTCCGCATCGGTGTACACATCCCCGGCGCGTCAAAGGAGATCGGCGAGAGTACGCCCGCCGTCGCAGCACAATCTTCTGTCATCGTCAGCGACACTACCTCGCCGGGCTTGAAGTCGCGCTCGAGCGTCGCCTCGCCGCTGTTGCGCGTCCTGCCGCGCGTCCAGCCTGACACTGGGACAACGGGCGTCCCGCCCGTTGGGTCCACCAGCCGAAACCGCCCGCCCTTCTCGCTCTTCACCTCCACGCGCACGACCTTGCCGCCCTTCATCTCGGCGGAGACGAGGAAGCACCCCTTCGCGCGCAGGTTCTCGAACTTCGCGTCCGCGCCCGTCCAGTTGGGAAACACCTTCACAATGCCGTGGTCGCACTGGATGAACATCGACTGGATGAACTCCATCGTACCAAGCTTCTCCATGCCGTGTACGTTGTCGTGGAGGTGGAAGTTCTTCTGCATGAGGGGACGCAGCTGGTACTTCTTGAACATGTCGATCACCTCAGCCGCCGGATAGCCCACGCGGGCCGCGATTGAATACAGCTTCGGAGTCTGGTTGATGTTCCCGCAGACCCTCTTCGGCGAACACGTGGCGATTACGCCGTTTATCCCGTTCGTGGCAAGCGTGCGCGTCTCGTCCGTGATGTCGAACGCATAGTTCTCACCAGGTATCACGTTCTCAAGGAAGATGATGCCGCCGCCGGGGTTCGTGGGCCATTTGACGTTCGTCTCGGTGCTGGTGTACATGCGCACGTTCTTTCCGTTCACGGGCATCGCGTTCACCGGCTGGTCGGCAAGGTGGTCACGGAAATCCTTCCATGCGGCGAACTTCGCCTCGGACACTTCAATCCCCATTTCGCGCAGGACCGGCGCCACATCGACGAGCGTCGCGAAAAGATGCTTCAGGAAACCAAGCGCGGACGCGCTGTTCTTCTCAAGCTGACTGCTTTCCCAATGCGAGTCCCAGACGTTGTAGCGGTAGGCCGCGACGGAGCGCGGCCCTCCCATAACTTCCTTCTCGCACCACTTGAGGAAGAAGTTCGCCGTCTTGTCGAGAACCGGCCACACCTTCTTGAGGTAGGCGCGGTCGAGCGTGTACTCCCAATGCGTACACATCACGGCGCACTGGAACGCGCCGTCCGAGACCTGGCCCAGACTGGTCGTGTCTCCTTCGGCGCTTGCTCCCCACGGCCCCATCGCCACGGGATAGAGCGCGGCGTCGTCGATGCCGTTCGCGAGATCGGTGCGGCGGTCGAGATAGTGCCGGCTCTTTTTGTAGAACACCTTACGGTGATGGTCAAGTGCCTGAATATTTTCCTTGGCGTTGCGAATTGCCTGCGACAGATAGGCTATCAGCGGATCGGGCATCGTGTCGGCGACCTCGCACCGGTTCGCGGCAAAGCATCCATAGTAGGTGGAAACGTAGTTGTAGTTCAGGTGAAAGTCGTTGTGCCACTTCGGATCGTCGCGCGTCACCCAGATGCCGTAGAGACCGGGCGGGAACTTGCCGGACCGCACACCCGCGCCGAGCAGATATACCTGTCCGTGGTAGAAGCGGTCGAGCTCCGCGTCGCCCGTCGTGACGCGGCTGCGGTTCCACCACTCCTTCCACCATGCAACGTGCGCCGCCTTGATCTGGACGAGTTCTTCCCATGTGAAGCGCCGGGCGGGATTGGTGGAGACGATGAACGCAAATGGCTTGTTCGCATGGATTGAAGCGTTGGCCCGCGCTTCGATTCCGTTGACGTTCGAGAGCGCGGAGAATTCCGCGCCAAGTGCGCTCACGGCGGCGGTGGCATTCGTCGTCCAGCCGCGAGGATCGTCCTTGGGCAGCAGGTTCAACGTGGAACGCTTCACCCAGAAGCCATTGTCGGAGATACCCGCCTCCACCGGAAACGATTTCTTCTGGTTGTGCGCGACGATGCGGAGGATCCATGTGTCGTCCGTATCCGAAACTCCTGAAATGACGAGCAGGTCTTCATCCGCCGCCACATAGCTTTCGAGTCTCACCTTGCCCTTCCCGAACTTGCCTTCGGTGACGAGCGTCGCCGTGGGCAAGTCGAGCGTGTCGGTCGACGAGACCGTCTTCAATCCTGGAGCGACGATGAGGTCGGCGAACGAGATCGGGCCGATGTTGTGTTCCTTCTTGCCGTATGTGAAGTCGCCGCAGCTCCAGAGATCGCCGCGCGTCAGCACGAACTTCTTGTGGTTGACGTCGCCGCCGTTCACCGCGCCAAGCGAGCCGTTGCCGAGCAGCGCGGCTGTGGGGAGGTCCGTGCTGTACGACGAACCCGGCTTGGCGCTCTCCCACGTCGGGTTGAACGCCGCCGGATTCGGGAACTCCACCGCCCGCACTACCGTCATTACGCAGATTGTCCCCGCTACCATTATCAGTTTATTCATTTTGGCTTGTCCTTCCAAAACTATTTTTATCCAAATATTCAGATTGCGTTATTGAGCAGTCAATACAAGAATCCGAAAAGCCAGAGGGGAATCTTGCTGCCGATGCCTACTTCCGTATCGTCATTCACGACGTAACTGTGCGGCACATCCTTGATCTGTTCGAAACCTTTGCCCTTTCCCCCCACTTCGAAAACGAACTTGCCGTCCACCTCGAAGTCGCCAATGCCCGAGAAGCATACTTCGCCGACCTTCCTGACCTGATTGAAGAAATAGGTTTCGCGGCGCACACCGGCATCGACATGCGGGATCAACGCATACATCAGGTTCGTGTTGTCGCAGTATATCTTCTCAGGTCGCGAAAGGTTGCCGAGTTTGTTCTTCTTTCTCGGCACAAGCGCCAGAAGTCCGGCACGCTCAAGGGCGGTCAACATCTTGAGCCCCTGGTTACGCTCCGTGCCAAGCTCACGGTAGAGTTCGCTCATGTTCGGGGATTGCGGCGTCGATGCCGCAAGAACCTTCAGCATCTTCTTCGTCGTCCTGATCGTCTCCTGCGAAACGTCCTCAATCGAAGGATAGTCGGATTCGAGAACCTTGCGCACCGTGGCGAGCAACCGGTCCTGGTACTGCGCATGGGACTCCGCGTAAAACGGATAGAAGCCTATTCGCTGATATCTCTCGAAATGCGGAAGTATTTTTGTCTTCGCCACAATCGACGAAGCCAGGCGACGATGATCGGCAAGGAGTTCTTCAAGGGTAACGGCACGGTGGTCGAGTATCTTCTCAAACGACAGGTACTCCCTGAAAGAGAGTCCGCGTAACCTGTACACGGCCTGCCTGCGGGACAAATCCGCCTTGCCGCTTTCAAGCTTCAACATGGACGATCCGCTATAAACGAAGTTCATGGACGGGAACTGGTCGTAGAGGTTTTTTACGAGCCACTGCCACTCTTTGCCGAAGTGGTGAATTTCGTCGATAAACACATGCGTGTAGCCATGACTGTAAAGATAGTCCACGGCATCCTTGACGCTGTACTGCGAAAACCAGAAATCGTCAAGGCTCATGTAGATGGCCTTGTCGCTTCCTGTCCCGAATGCCTCGCGGATGCGTTGCCTCATCAAAGTCGTCTTGCCCGTACCGCGAGCCCCCATGATGCAGATCAGACGGTCGCGCCAGTCGATCTCGTCATGCAGATAACGATGAAAGCCAAGCGGAACCTCGCCAACGACACGATCCGAAGTTTCAAACAACTCTTGCATCTGTTCACTTGTCATACTTGCTCCTCATAATCCAAGATACTTTTTCTCGGCTATATTTAGTAATTGCGTTTACTAATTTTCACCGCTATTGAGTAAATGGATTTACGAAACGCCGTTATTATCTCATATTTTGGCACTCCGTGTCAAGGCCGATTCCGACACGGGATTTTCTTCACCTATTTGCACTTTACCGAATAGGTGAAAGTAATTAGCGCGTCCCGCGTGACCGCAAGGTGGGGCGAGACGCCCGCCCCACTGGGACAACGGGCATCTTGCCCGTTGCCGCAGCAGGATTATCGAACGAGAATAATAAATCCCTTGAGCGTCGGCCCGTATGTGCCCCGCCGGGAACAAGCACAACCACATTGCGCCCTGCTGGGACGTTGATGTTCTCCGTCGCACTCGTCGCGTCAATGGCCATCGGCATTGCGCCGGGGATCGCCGCGAGCGTGGCGTCGAGCTGCGCCTGCGTGTTCACGACGAAAGGCACGTATGTCAGGAACGTCACGTTCTGCAATTTCTCGGCAGACACCGACATTGTCGACGAAAAGCTGTTCGTGACGGCGATGCGCGTGTCGAGGTCAAAGTATTCCTTGAACCTTGCGGCATTGTTCAGCACCTTCTCAAATGCGGCAGAAGTGTTCGGCACGGCGGTGATCGTCTTTGCCGCATCGTCAATGTCGAGATCGAGTTCCTGGTCCACGCCGTAGTATATGAGATCGGTATTGGTGCCGCCAAATTTGCAGTTCGTCCACTTCCCGTTCGCCGGAACGAACACGCTGCAGCCATTGACGCCTTCCATCATATATTCGTTTGCGCCGTAGTTTGTGTTGTATGTCGTATTCCGTCCATAAAGAATCACCTCAAGGGAATAAGCGTACCTGAACGTGAATGGCTGGCACACCGTAGTATATGGCTGCGTGCCGGACGCGACCGTGGGCCGCCCTTTTATCCATACCCCCTTCAAAGTAGAGCTGCCCTGGCCTGAATTACTGGCGAAATACCGAGGAACCCATGTCGTTCCGCTTCCGATGATGATGGATTCAATCCCAAGGCATCCGTCAAAGGCAAAGTTGTGCATGTAGCACGGATTGGAATCGGGGACGACAAGTGTTCCCCTCAATCCCTTGCAGTAGCGGAAAACCTGCTGCCCCCATTGCGCGGTACACCCATCGCCAAACGACGAAACGCCGACCAATCCTGAGCAACCGCTGAACACAGCCGCCCCAATCGACGTCACTGAGGCTGGGATGGCCAATGTCCCCGTCAATGCGGTACACCCACTGAATGCATTGGCGGCAAGTGCCGTAACCGTATAGCTCGTGCCGTTGTTCGTGAACGTCCATGGTATGTCCGCTGCGTCCAGAGTCGCGCCTTTCGGCATTGCCGGATTGGTGCCGTCGCCAAGCGTGACAGTCCTGTTCGCGGCGTTGTTGACGGTGTACGTCCACGTCACGCCATTGATTTCGACTGTGTCGGCGCTTGCCGCCATCTGGATTGCCGCGCTTGTTGCAATCACCGCTACTGCTATCAGTTTTCTTATGTTCATTGTTGGTTTTCCTTTTGCTTGAAGGGTTAAAGGGTTGAGTCAAAACTGCGCAAGGCGGCGCGACGCGCCGCCCTTAGGCGATGACGGCTGGTATTTTACCAAATACACCCTCCCCCGCGTAAGTCGTCAATTCCATACTTCACAATTTTGCCGTTTGACCTTGCCGAGCAGACACTTTGCGATCTCGAAAGCAGAATGGGATGTCCAGCCGACAAGGTCTGCACCATCATGTACAGAATCCTTCGCCACTCACTACCAAGTACCGACACTCATTGTGGCTCATAATTCCCCTCGTTGTGGCTCAAAAATCCCCCTCGCGTGGCTCAAAAATCCCCCCATAGTGGCTCAAAAATCCCCCTCTCGTACCTACGCCTTGCGCCCAGCGTACCCAGACCGAGATCGATGCTGACCGAAATTCTCATCGCCCGTTTTCGGGGTGGTGGGCGTCCCGCCCGCCACTCTTGTACAACGCGCTGCCAGCGCGTTGCCGAAGCTGTCTTTGCTTTAGATTTCGCTTTTGCTTTTGTCCGTGTAGAACATGTCGAACGTGTAGTTGCGCGCGGCGTTGCCGCCGCGCCGTGTTACCGCACGATGAGCATGAATCCAGGAATCTTGCGGGAGTATTCAAGTGACACGTTGTCGAGGACGGAATTGAAATTGTTCTCGGCGTTTTCGATGTATTCGGGCTGCGGGGCATAGAACTCCAGCGTATATTTGCCGCCTTTGCGCAACTTCGCCTCGCCGACGAACTGCTGGAACGCATTGAGCGACGTCGCGACGACGGAACGTTCCCACACCTTCTCGCCCTCAAGCCCCTCGCCCTTGTAGATGCGGGCATAGATCGTGCCACCCTTGTAGTGGTTGTACGGACGCGAAGCATACGAGAAGCGCAGTTGGTATATACCCGCCTTCGGCGCAGTGAACGACTGGCTGATGCTGACCGGCGGCAACCGCTTCTCGGCTGTTCCATTCGTGTAGTTCGCCGTAAGGATGTACATCGAATAGACGCCTGAGTCGATGCTTGACGAAACAAATTTCGCATTGCTGGGATATCCGGGCATGGCAAGGCCGGCATTACCTGAAACAGTCCATCCGGGATTGGAATACTCGCCGGCCGTGGAAGCAGAACATTTCGCGCTCGCTGACACCGTTCCCGCGTCGAAGTTTCCGTTCAGGAGCAACGTGTCGCTCATACGCACGGCCACGTCGTCAACCGTAGAGCACGGCACATGTCCCACTTCCGTATCCGACTCCAAGGTGTGACGCAACGTGAACGTATGGTCGCCTGCCGTCAGGTGTTTCCAAAACATCGCGCGCCTATACGTGGCAACAGCTGTACAATCGACATAGCCCGCAGACTCGCCGTCCACCTCCGCATAAACGCGACCGCCGTAGTAGTACCTCGTATCACGCGCGGCGTATGCGAAGGACACGACATAGTCACCTTCCTCGGAAACGGATATCGGCTGCGAGACGCTTCTTTCGTCACCATTGAAGAAGAGAACGAAACTTCCGTCATACGGCGAGCCGACGAGGTAAGCAGAACTCCCTTTCGCGAGACCGGTTCCACCTGTGTCCGCCGTCCAATCCTCAATGTTGATGCCATTGGCAAATCCCTCGAACAGCGACGTGTACGGGAATCCCGTGTGATTTTCAAAGCTGGCATTACCGAGAAGGTTGTCAGCACCAACTTCTGTCGCCGATTGCAGTGATACCGCGTCAAGGATGGAGTTTGAGCGTTTCTCGCCATCGGTTGACAGCTCATTGGAGTGTCGAATTACGAAGACGTGGCTTCCCGCGGAAAGAGTCGTAGTAAACCGCGCAAGCCTGAACTTGCTTCGCTCTAAACCACAATCCGCATGGCCGATCTCAACACCGTCGATTTCAGCATAAAAACGGCCATTGCCGTAGCATGTATTATCAGCCCGCGCAATGTAGCCAAAGGACGCCACATACGTACCAGCTTCGACGACATCGATGGTCTGTGTGATGCTGGCAATCTTCTGGAAATAGATCGCATAGTCTCCGTTCAGCGTGCCGACACGAAGCCAAGGGCAGTTGCTATAGGACTTTGACATGCCCACACTGCCGCCCCACGTCCACCCCGACAATTTCAAGGAAGCGGAAAGATTCGCGTATTGCGCCGGAGGCGTACATCCTTCCTCGCATTCATCAAACCCGCCGTTGGTGATGAGTTCCGCAGCCGTAAGTTGGAAACTCGCACTTGCGGCAACCGCCACCGAGACTGCGGCTTTCCATGTTTGGTTTTTCATGCTGCTGTTTTCCTTTCGGTTAGTGGATGATTGGTTTTGCGCCTTTGCTTTGGCCGTTGTTTTTGTCCGTGTAGAACGTGTAGAACGTGTAGTTGCGCGCGGGCTACTTGACGATTATTATAAGGCCGCTCAACGCATACAGGCCGTCGTCTTGCGCAACAAAGGAACGCTTACGCTCTCCCGTCGCGCTCACGAACTTGACCGTGTCGATGCCGGTTGGCTTGGAAGCGGAATCCCACGAAATAATAGGCTTCCGAGACGAAACAGGACGCTCGCCAAGTTTCACGCTCACCGTTGCGCCATTTGCGAACTTCAGCTTATTGTCGCCGGTGGTGAACGCAGAGACGAGCGGCAATGCGTTCGAACGCGACGAAAGATCCATGGTCGAACCGTCCTGCATTTCACATCCATGGAAACAGTCGTGCGCGGACGGCTTGAACGTGCCATGGACCTTCAACAAGGCCGCCCCTGTATTGATGCTGCCGTCATACAGTGCCTCGTAGCCTCCGACATTTAGAGGTGCCGAGATATTCATTGCACTGTTCACAATGAAGTTTACGTTTGTCGCCACGTTCGTAATGCTATTCACCATCGAATGTCCGCCGACTCGAAACGTCCCGCCGTCAATGGAAATCGTGCCGTTCTCGGCAACGATGGATGCAAAATTGAAAGACTTTCCGTCTTCAACTACAGCATGCAGCGTATATCCATTGAGATTGACATAGCTTGTCACAGTATCCGCCGCAAGGATTCCGTATGATGACGTGCAAAGCATCCAGGAGTCCGCTTCGAGGCGCATACTTCCAATCTGGGCTGCGGGAGGATTTGCCTCCGCGCCAGAGTTTTGGACGATGCCGCCGTCCAGCACCATCTTCCAACGGCTCCAGGCCAACTGCCCGTCCACGTCAAACACGCCGTTCGAGGACACGACAATCTCATTTACGAGATTGGTCAAGCCAAGCGGATCGTACTTTTGCGCGTATCCGCAAACAAGAGTCCCTTCGGAAACGTGGTTTCCGCCCGTGTAGGTCTGGTATGCCTTTGCCGCCTTGAATCCGCCTTCGCCCTCTTTCACGAAACGGACATGGCCCCCAATCGTGACGCCAAGGTTCACGTTTGTCACACCTGCTGGCGACCACACGCGAAGCGCGGCAATGCCGGATGCACCGTTGGTCACAATTCCCGTATTGCCGAACCAAGTCAAATGCAGGTCATGTCCGTTAAGATCGACGCACGTATTGTTATCAGCGAAGGACAATGTTCCAAACCCACGCAAGTCACTGTCTGCGGAAAGAGTGCAATTTCCCAGACTGAGAGACGCGCACGAAAAGGCGGTATTCGTCCCCGCCTGAATGTACAAGGCGCCACTCTCTATGGTGACGGCGGTATCTGCCGTCGGAAGCGTATTTGGCATGATGTTGCCCATAACGTCGCGGCATGTCCAATTCGCGGAATTCATCACGGAACCATCGCCTGCCGAGCCCGTCCACTCTGCGGAAACCACGGCGCCAACAGCCGTCAGGAACGACAACGGCAAATGCGTCGTGTCGTAGTCCGCCTTGATACGGTCTGGAGACATCACGCCGTCGTACATCCTCAATTCGTCGTACTTGCCGATCCAGCCTTGTCCGCGAGTGCCAAGGTTCCCGATCATCATGCCGTATGTCAAATTCACCGGACAAAATGTCTGTGCGGGCGTCCCCGAGCAGACGAGTTCACCGTCGATGTAGATCTTGATGGTCTTGTTGTCGCATACCATGTACATATACATCCATCTGCCGACTATATCCGAGATCGGATAGTTGGCCACCACCTCTGCGTTACCGTTGCCGGATGTGTATTGGCTAACAAAACGTATATCGTCCGGTGTCACGTTCTGCCCCATCATCACGTCCCATCCTACGACGTATGCGGAGGACGAAGCGTTGCGGGTGCAGAAGTAGCGCTGCGCGAGACTTGTGGCCCGCTGGTCGGCATACCACCATCCCCCGACGGAAAACTCATTGGTGTTTGCCATCTTGTCGGCGTAAGCCGGGACTTTGAGGCCATTGTGCTTAGATGAAGATGTCTGGTTGATTCTGCATCCTCCAATCAGTCCGGGAGCCGTCGTCATCTGGGAGACGGCCCCACTGGAGCCGGCCGTTGGCTTGGCGTCAAGTCCGTTGCCGGTGACGTCGGGTTCGTTCGCCGAACCGCTGGCCTTGCCCATGTGCCACACGCCGACGAAATTACTCCATGTACTGGACGATGTGCATGTCTGAGCCGCCGTACGCGCCTCGCCCCAGTGCATCGTGATTGCAGTGGGGAAGTTCGCGTCGGTCGAGGGAACCACGGTCGGAATTTTCACCCACACAAACGAATCGCCGGACGTGTCCCATGTATCGACATCGTGCGAGATCAAGTTTCCGCTTGAGTCCGTAAACCAGAGGTCAGTGCCGTTCGCGCCGATGCAGTCCGAATAATGAAACCCGTACACACCGTCGCTGAGCTTGATGAGCGCCTGAAAATCCGTCAGCGTCGTTGATCCTGTGTATCCGCTACACGAGAGCGTTACAGATTTTACCGCCGCATATAATGGTAATGCCGCGCTTGCGGCGATTGCCGCCGCCAAGATGGCGGCTTCCCCAGTCAGTTTTCTCATGCTCATTTTGTTTTCCTTTGTTGTTGCCCTTGCGGGCGGTTTGCTTGAAGTTGTTTGTTTGGAATTCAGTTCACTAGATCATACTTTTGTCCATGTAGCTGGCAGGGTGCGTTCGCCGAACGCGCCGATGACTGGCTATCGCACAAGAACCATAATCCCGCGATGGGGGCCGAACTTCAGCGTTTTGCCGTCGCCGGAAAGCCTGTAGTGCCATTTACCCGTGTCCACGATCGTCGTGCCGTCGGCAGCGACAAGCGTAAGTATCGGCAGCGCATTGATCTGCGCCGTCGATGCCGCAATCGTCTTCGTGTTGCCGAATGTTTCCTTATTGAGCGTGTCGGCATTGAGTATGCGGATGCCCTTCCCTGACGAGAACGCGAGCGACGCCGCCGTAACGACAGGCGAGGATGCGCCTGCGAGTGTCGCGGCGTCGATCTCGAGGTCTCCGCCGGGATAGGCGCTTGTGAACGCGACTGTGCCGCCCTTCACCGTCGTCGCGCCGGAGTAGGTGTCCGCGCCGGAGAGCGTGAGCGTTCCCGAGCCAGTCTTCTGGAGTCCGCCCACGCCCGACAATACGCCGGAGAGCGTCACGTTCGCCGCCTGCGTGTCGAACGTCACGTTCGTCCCGCTCGAACCCGTCAGCGTCATGTTAAGCGGAGAGGTGAAGCCGTTTTCATGCGAAGCGCGGATCGTACCGCCGCCCAGGTTGATTTTGTATTTGCTGTGGTTGACTGTCTTTCTGGAGATTCCGTTCGCGCCGATGTTGATTTCGCCGCCGGTTAAATTCAAAGTTGACTGGCCCCCGCCATTGGTACGTGCGCACATACTCAGACAAGGTGTGTAAATCTCACCGCCGCACATGTTCAGCTCGCCACGCCCGTCGATCGACAGGTTGAGGTTGTTGCTGTCGCCCTCGACGATCAGGCGTCCGCCGGAGAGGTTCCAGAGAGTTGTCGCATTGGAATAATGCCCCAAACGTATTCCGTCGTACTCGGCGGTGTTGTAGTGGGAAACCGTGCGAAACGTGCCGCCAACCTGGTTCACGATGCCGGTCATTGTTGTGGACGAAGTGGTATTGCCAGACGTAAAGTAGCCAACCGTCGTGTCGCTTCCGTCCGCAATGTTGAACGTCGAGGTAAGATTGGCGACTTGCGATGACCCCTGCATAAGATGCTTGATGCAGCCGTTCGGCGAATAGATGGTCGTTCCGTTACCGAGCGTCACCGTGCCGCGATATACCAACATATACACATTGGAAACCAAGCAGCCATCAAAATTCACATCTACCGCGCCATCGCTTATCTGAAAGTTCTTGGTTGAAGGTGCGACCACATTCCCGCGAAACTTCACCTTCTGACTACCGTCAACTGCGAGGTTATTATTGAGCGTCACAGTGCCCGTGAAAGTCGCGGTCGAGCCGCCCTTCCCCTGACGAATGCGGGAAAACTTCTCCACCACTATGTCGTTTGGAACTGTAAGGTTTGCATAGAAGTTCAATGTTCCGCCGCGAAGATACACCTTGCCCTTAGACGGCGTGTTGCCGAGGCAGTTGGCCGTGCCCCAAGCCGTGTACTGGCCGGACTCAATGCTCACGTCACCGCCCTGCGAGTTGTTGACTGTCGAGAACGCGCTCTGTGTCGCACCCGTATATCGCAGCGTATGTCCCTGCGTGTAAACGGTGACGAAGTTCATGCGATTCTTCGCATAGATGAGCAGGTCGCCCGTCAGATACACGGTATTGAAGCCTGAATTGGCGAACTGAGTTCCCGTGTTCAGGATTGCACCTGTTCCGTCCGTGCCGGTTCCCTCTGCGTACACGACGGGCAAGAAGTGCCCTGTCGAGTTGTTGATGCATCCATTGAAGTCGATAGCCGCACCGTCCGCTATCGTAATCGTCCCCGTACCTAGTTGATTCCTGTTCGCCGATCCGCCCAGCTTGAGTTTGCCGCCGGCGCTGACAAGCGTACCGCCTGTGTAGGGGCGCGTAACAGTGGAGAGCGTGAGCGTTCCTGTGCCGGACTTCACGAGCTTCAACTTGCCACCAAGGACGCCAGCGTACGTCTGATCGGTCGAAATGTCGAACGTCAGCGTCGCCAAGGTGGCGGAAGAGTTCGTCACGCCCTCGTCGTATGACGCGAGGTCCGCGACATCCGTCACGGTCCTGTCCGCGCCCGCGAGGTCGAGCGCCGCCGCGAACGACTTTGCCGCCAGCGCGGTTGCCGCGATTGCCGCCGCAGAGACGACGGCTTTCCATGTATGGTTTGTCATGCTGTTTCTCCTTTTGCTGTTGCCCTTGCGGGTGGTTAGTTTAAGATTGAGTGTGAAACTCTTGCTGTTGTACGCTTGCTGTCGTGCGCGGGAAAACAACAAGCGTACGACAACAAGATGTGCGCGGACGGGCAAGCCCCCAAGATGGCGACTTTACCAGTCAATGGGCACGAAACCTTTTGTCCGCTAAAAACCATAAGTGGTATTTTAACCGTAAACTAAGCGGTTTGTCAATTACAAAGATAGATTATTTTCGTTTCGAACCGTAATATCACGTCGCGGAACGGGTGGGTGACGGGTGCGGGGAACCGCCAGTGGCAACAGTCCAAGACTGCAGGAACGCTTAATCGACTTCACCAAAACACTTACGATGATCGTTGGATCCCACTTCGTGTGGACAAACGACAGCAAATCCGCTTCGTCGGGCATGTTGTATTCATCAAGTTCATACGGTTTCAAATACCCCCCGCGCAACGTCTCCTCGTCAGTACACCATGCATCTTCGTTCTTGGAATAATCTTCATCCGGCTGCTCCAATACGCGCAGACGCCACCATCTGATCATCCCGCGATAGATGATCACGGGAGGATATCCGTTACGCATCAGGATGAAGTTGACCACCATGTATGCCGTGCGCTCAAGCTGTTTGCTGTATGGCTTCAGGGCGAGGAAGCGCACGAAGAAGTCCGCAGCCAGCCAGACGGGGTGTTTCTTGAGCGACCGGACGCGCTCCACGCACTTTTTCACGCACTTGCGTCCCTTCATAGGCTCGCGGTAGTTCGGATCGCCGCACAAGAGCAGTCCGTGCAGCTGTTCCACGAACCGCACCGAAAGCCATCGCCTTTCCTTCAGTGCCGCCATAATGAAATTTATCGCGAGCTGGTGGTACTCCACGTCCTTCCGCTCGCACTTCGGCTTGCCTTCAACCGCCCGTCCCGACAGTATCTCGCATACTTCGCCGAAGTTGAAGGACGACTTTTTAAGCGTGTGCAGATGGTACGCCGACCCGCGAACGAAGTATTCTAGAGCGTCATCTGGATTGCCGAACCCCGCTTCCCGCGCATCGCGCACGGCGGCGTCGGCGTAGCGCAGGTGATTTGCAAGGTGCGTTGGGATTTGAGCCCCCCGGTGCTGGCGTCCGTCAGGCGGCCTCACGGCAATCGTGGGAATCGTCCATACGCCATCAATAGGCTTCGCGGCGTACACCTTGCCTTCGCGGCAAAGCTGCAACACGCGCCGCTTGGTCATTCCCCAGCGCTTTGCAGTCTGGGCGGCACTCTGCCGATCAGTGATTTCCGGGCGACTTTGTCTGAAATATTGTTCCATGGGCGCGGTATTATACAGCAGGTGGGAAGGATATGCAAGGGGCTTTTTAAGCACGTTGGAAGTCACACCTTTATTTCGCGCCAGAAAACCGCCCTCAAAACTCGATGTTTATACCATTATTATGCCAAATATGGCACGATATAAAAAAAGATTAAAAAATTCATGCACGTCAGAAAAAGCGGGGTTTTTCAGTGAATATGGCTTCTATATATTTAAGAGACTTGGAGGGGCTAATAAGGCAAATGCAGCCGCATTCAACCTGAAAGCCCCAGCAACCAATCTCAACCCCAAATAGGACATCAGAGAACTCTGGTCACGTCAACAAGACGCGGCCTTGTTTTTTGTTGTCCTAAACTTTTAACCCCTAAAAAGGAAACAACAAATGAACATTGACGTAAAAATGGCGGATCGGATACTTGATACCAAACTGCCGACCGCTGTAAAGCTTGTTTACATGGTAATCGTTAACCATGCCAACGCCAAATCCCGCGAGGCCTTCCCGTCGTGGGATACAATCGCGCGCAAGGCGAGCATTGGACACGGGACTGTGAGTAAGGCACTAAAGCTACTTGTGGAACGCGGTTTTGTCACAAAGTATTCCTCGCCTGGACGAAGAAGTAAAACCTACAAGCCCACAGACCCTACGTGTCCACCAGATGAACTCAACAGTCCACCAGATGAACTCAACAGTCCACCAGATGAACTTTTAAAGTCCAATAGATGTACTTTAAAAGTACACCAGATGGACACTAACATAAGAATAGAACAAAAGAAAAGAACTACTACATCAACATCTATGAACGAGGAGGATGAGGATGAGTTTACATTGATGTTTGACGAGTTCTGGAAGGCGTACCCCGACAACTGCCCGTACAAGGCCAACAGGGAACAGTGCAAGATGAAGTACGTTGAAGTGCTGCGGACCGAGTCCGAGCCAAGGAAGTTCCACGGCTTCGTCATGGAAGCACTGGGAAGGTGGCGCAAAAGCCAGAAATGGTACGCCGAGAACGGTCGCTTCATCTGTGCACCTCTCAAATGGCTGGAGGAAAAATCGTGGGAGATCGAACCAGCGCAGAGGGTCGAGACGGAGGCGGAACAAAAAACGGAGGCAAAGCCCATAGTTCCGAAGAAGACCGACTGGCAGCTCTGCATTGAGCAGTGCAAGAACTGCACGGGCAACGGCTGCCTCAAGGGAGTGAAGGTACCGCCTGCATATAACCCAACTCGTCCATACCGGCCGGATGAGTGCGATTACTTCTCCAAGATCGGCGGCGACGTGCGGAAATCAGCCTGACCCAAGTCCAATGACCTCCCACACTCCAGTCCAAGAGCCACTTAGACTGGAGTGTAAGGGCCCCATACACTCCAGTCTAAGACGCTCCTACACTCCAGTCTAAGACGCTCCTACACTCCAGTCTAAGGCACTCCTACACTCCAGTCTAAGAGCCCCTTACACTCCAGTATAACTACAGATACCGCCCCCACTCCGCAAGTGCGGCCTCGTTCCAGTCAGGACGCAGCAGCGCATTCGCCTCCGGTCCGTAGTGATCCCGCGCCGCATATCCGTCGCACCCGACCGCCCGGTCTCGCGCCCGCGAAGGTCGATCAGTGGCGCGTTTTTGTTGTTGAACTTGGCGCGTTTTTGCTGTGGTCGATCTGTGGAGACTGTCCCCGTCTATTTGCTCATGTGTGCCTCACTCCTTGTGCTTGAGAGAGGTTATGTTGAAGGAAAGATTGCCGGGCGGGTACGAGATTCCCTTGACCGTGGCGGGCTTGCCACTCGCATTGTGAAGCACGGTCAGGAGCTTCGTGCCGTCCTTGTTCAGGAACTCGCCGCGGACGACGCTGGGCGGAAGCGGCGACGTATCAAGTACCGTGAAGCGTCCGTCGAAGTAGAACTCGCCGTACTCCTTCAGCTTGCGGCAGCAGCGTCCGATGACATCCGCGTATGCGGGATTGGCGTCGAGCGTCCGGCGGCAGACGTACAGCTCGGCATCGTAGCGTATGCCATAGACGAGCGCGTTGCGCAGCATCCTCGCGAAGTCCCCTTCCGCATTGCGCACGCCGCGGTTCGAGACGATCACCTCGGGGAAGGTGTAGCGGAAGAGCGCGGGGAACTGCTCGGAATGCGGGTTGAGGTCCGTGAAGCCAGGAGGACCGCTGTGGACGAACTGCGTGTAGGCGGCGGCAATGTCGGTGACGACCTCGGTGGCGAGCGTCCGGCCAACGCGGTCGCAGTATTCGGCGGCGTTGCCGTAGAGCTGCCGGCGGAAGCTCCATTCCAGGTCAACGCGCGGGCCATGCTCGTGCGCACCGTTGAAGCAGGGACAGGTCGGGTAGGCGCCAAAACAGTCGAGAAACAGGCAGTCCGGGTCGATGGCGTCGTGCATGAGCTTGATGTTCGAGAAGAGCGTGTCGCGCCAGAGCTTCGTGCCGGTGCAAGGCGCGGCAAACACGCGTGCGCCGTGCATGAAACGGAAGTCGCCGAATCCCGGATAGCCATGCGATCCGTATTGTTCGCCACCGTTGATGGTGCGCACCAGGATGTCTTTCCCGTGCTTCTTGTAGAAGTCGCCGGTGACGTCCACGTAGTTGCAGTTGCACTCGAGAATCACGCGCCCGCCGCGCCGGCGCACCTCCGCAACGCCTTCCTTCAGTTCGCGCCATGCGCCGGGATACGGCTCCTCGTAGATCGGATAACCGAAATCCATGCCGCCCTTCCACCATGCGAACAGGAAGAGCGTGTCGATGCCGTATTTGTGCCCCGCCTCGTACATGGCGGGAAGGTCAGAGAACTTGTAGTAGTCTTCGCCGTACTGGGACTTCAAGATGACGCGCTGCCAACCTGTCATGTTCCTGACCCAGTCCGCCTTGGGCTGGACCTTGAAGAACGCCGTGTCGGCCCAGGCGCGATAGCGTCTCGCGCCCACGCGCCAGTCGCCGTCGAGGAGGCCCACCATGACCGGCGCGAACGTCAGCTTCTCGCCCGGACGCGCCATCGGCAGGTGGACGACACCCGGCATGAGGTCGTCGCCGTGGATCGTGTGGCGAACGACGAGGAAGCAGGTGCGCACCTGCTCGTCGTGCCGGCCGATGTAGAGGAACTTGTTCCCCGACTCGATTCCGAGCCAGCACATCGAGCATTCGGGATAGTGCAGACGCCAGACGTCCTCGTACTCGTTGTGCAGATAGTCGTGCTGCGTGAACCCCTCCATCTTGCCATACGGATTGGGAGAGCGCTGCCCGAGCGAGCGCGGCATGTAAAGGACGTCCTTCGCCTTCTCGCCCACAAGCCCGTTGAAGGACACAAGCGGCGCGACGCATTCGTTCACGCGCACCTTGGAGCGGTTGTCGATCATGGCGGTGAACGCCAGCACGTCTCCTTCTTTCTTGATGCGCAGGGAAAAGCCGATGTCATACGTGTCGCCGTAGTCCGAAACGACGCGGTCGTAGGAAACCGTGAGCGCATCGCCTTCGCGCGTGACGCGGCCCTTCTGGGCGTGCGAGAACACGGGTATCTCGGTGCGCTCGCCGTCGTCGAGTATCAGCCGCCAGAAGTCCTTGCCCTTGGCGGTGTTGCGCGGAAAAGCGAAACGTGCGTTGGAGGCGTCGTCGTCGATTTCAAACACCATGTTCGGCGTCTCGACTGCGAACGCAGCCGCCATCACACTCGCTACGGCGGCGAAAACAAAAGTTTTACGTCTCAAACTTACCATGCGTCTCATCTCCAGATAACAAACGACGCGGCGAGTCCCATAACAACGGCAAGGCAGCAGAACTGAATTGCCTTTTAATAGAACTGATTCGCAACTCATCGCTACCGGACGACGAGGGTCAGCCCCGTCACCGGGATTTCGATGTGCGCCGTGCGCGTGGTGTTGTTGGCAAACTTCAGCTCGACAGTCCACACGCCCCTCTTGTTGAACGTGAATGCCGATGCGCCCCTGCCAGTTTTGTTCCACGTGGTCGGCTCAAGCCCCGAACCCTCCGGCGACGTGAACGTGATCGTTGACGCCTTCGTGAGGTCGCCCTTCCAGTCGTCGCCGGAATAGGCGACGGGCGGCGCTTCGCTCCTCTTCAGCCTGCGGTCGGGGCCTTCGCCCTCGGTGTGCATTCTGCACGAGGCGTCCGTGCTCGCTTCGCGCCACTGAGAATCGAACGTGCCCCACGCGACGCCCACGAGCGCACTGCCGCCGTTCGAGTTCGCAAGCCGCCACACGCCGTCCGCGTTGAACGCGCCCGCAAGCTCGGTCGTGCCGTTCGCCGCCGCACCCGAGACCGGCGTCGTCGATGCGCCCGACGGGGACGTGAGTGTGACCGTCTCGCCCGCCCTGTACGTGACGGGCCATGTGGCGAGGTCGGCGGACGACACGGCAGCCGTGCCGCTACCCGTGCGCAGCTTGAACGTGACCGCCTCCGACGTCACGCGGATCGCCGCAGGCTCCTCTCCTTCACCGTCGCCATCCGCGAACGCCGGCATCGACACCGCACACGCCGCCGCGAATATCATGTACCATGTTTTCATGTCGTCAACCCTCCCGTACGATCAATCTTCGACGACATGGGACACGCGGAAGCCCCTGTTCCAGCCCGCGTTACTTGACGAGGAATATCGGTACGATGCACGGAACCCCGTATCTGTCTGCGAACTGCTTGCCCCCCCAAAGCCCCTGCCAATATAATACGAGCCTGAACTGCTCGGCGTAAACGCATCCGCATTATTCGCCATGTTACCCGATGCGACTTTGTTTCCTGCAGCATTTCTATCCCGGCACCACTCCCACACGTTGCCCGCCATGTCATATATTCCCCAGTTGTTTGGAAGAAACGAGCCTACAGCACACGTATAGTCGCCAGGGGCGTTCATAACCGTGCCGCCGCAGTTGCTTGCACAGACACAGTAATTTGGCAAATCATCACTCGAATCACCCCATGAATAGACGGTCGTCGCGCCCGCGCGCTGCGCGATCTCGAACATCACTTCCGTCGGCAGATCGAAGTAGAGCCCCGTCTTGAAGTTGAGCCGCTGGAAGAAAGTGCCATTACTGGAAGCAGACATGGAATCGGTGGATTGGATGTTCCCACGCACAGTTTGCCAATGAAGACGCTCCACCGGGCGATGTTCCACTACGTCGCCGGTCTTGGCTCGCGTCATCTGCGACGGATTTGAGCCGTAGATATTCTGGTATTGTTTCTGCGTAACCAAGAACATGCCAATGTAGTAGTCCTTGGCGGTCTGCCAGTTCTTTCTGCTGTTGGTAGATGAATAGTTCACGTTGTCGCCCGTCGGGTAGCCGCCGAGGGCGGTGAGCGCACCGGCGTTGGGAAGGTCGCCATGATCCGCCCACTTCGGAACCTTGCGCAGGACAAGCTTGGAGGTTTTGTACTCGGCGACGTTGTAGCGGTTATTGGACGCCTCCTGCGTGGTCATCAGCCCTTCGTAATAGACTTCGCCGGACGAGAGGTTGACGATCATGTAGTCGTTGCCGCTCGGGACGTTCGTGGTGAAGAGCGTGGCGGAGATCGTGCAGTCCGTCGATTTGAGGCCCGACGGCGCGGTCCACGTGACGGTGTGCTGTTTTCCGCTCGCGTCACCCTCCGCGCTCGCGCCGAGGGAGTAGCCATGCACGAGGATGTCGCCGTGGCCCGGCACGGACACGTTGAACTCGATGCCGCAGTACACGCCCGCCGCATGGTTCTGCCCGTCGGTGACGGTGTAGGTGATGTCCACCTTGTTGTTCCACGGCCAGCGCTGCTGGACGCTGTTGATGGCGATGCCTGCGGCATTCGCCGCCATCGGGATTGCGGCACCTGCCGCGATTGCCGCCGCCAAGATGGCGGCTTTCCCAGTCAGCTTTCTTATGTTCATTTTGATTTTCCTTTCGGAGTTTTCCCTTGCGGGCGGGTTGATTTAAAGAGCTGACAAAGGACATCGGACTTCTGACAACGGACGATTTGCGAAGTCCGATACCCGTTGCCAAAGCTATCTGACGAAGATTGTGAAACCTCTTGAGACGTACAGGCCGTCGTCCTTCTTCACGAAGGAATATTTCTTGTCCTCGTCGCCGTTCACAAATTCAACCTTCGAGAAGTCGGGGCGGTTGCTGTCGTTCCACGCGACGATCGGCGTGATACCGGAAGGACGCCGGTCGCCGAGTTTCACCGTCACGGTCGTCGTCTCCCCTTCCTCGGCGGCGGCGAACCTGATCAGCTTGTCTCCGCTTCCGGCGTAGGCGCTCGTGACAGGCCAGCCCGCGCTTTCCGGCCACTTGGAGAAGTCCATCGTCGAGCCATCCTGCATCGTGCAGCCGTGGAAGTACCGC
This sequence comes from uncultured bacterium, assembly GCA_902761035.1. Classification (GTDB taxonomy): domain Bacteria; phylum Verrucomicrobiota; class Kiritimatiellia; order RFP12; family UBA1067; genus RUG572. The sequence goes on from CACWIW010000002.1 coordinate 83,564, forward strand.
GTCTCCGGAGTGAACGTGCCGTAAACTTTCATCACGCTGCTGCCGATGTCGCTTATGGTCCTCGTACCCGCCGCCTCGTAGTCGTGTACGGACACAGGCCCGTAGCATTTCAGGTCGCACGTACACCTCAAATCCACTTCTGGCGCGATGAATCCAATTTTCGCCGTGTCCTGCCGCACTTCAAGAATGCCGGTTCCGGTCGCGTTGATTCTCCCTGCACCAGATGCCCTGATATTCGTGAAATACATCGTTTTCCCTCCGCTGAAAGCAATGTCGAGGGTATGTCCCCCAAGATTCATGGAAATCTCCGCATAACTAGCGTTTATCAACCCCCAGTTTCTTGCGACTTCAAATTTCGAATTGGCGGTAAGCGTAACACCCTTCAAAAGAGCATTGTAAGTGGTGAAATCCACGCCTCCAGTGTTCCGTATCGTTCCACCGTTCAGCACAAAAGCGGGATATGCCACGAAATACGAGAACCCGTTCAAGTCGAGTACGCCGCCTTCGTCAACCGTGACTGCGGCGCCACTGGTCATCCCGAACAAACAAGGCGCAACTTTATTAGTCCCCGCCCGGGTCGGTTTAAGGACGCCTCCGACAACTTCCGTTCCACCCTTGTACTCCTGTACTTTATCGGCATAGTACGTACCGTAGCCATCTATGACAACCTTGATGTTGCCGAGGTTCAACTGGGTGTTCTGCGCGCCGATGTTCACGCAGCTGTTGGATATGCTGCCGCCGGCGAACGTGAAGAACCGCATTTCGCCGGTCGTGTCGAAACCCGTGTTCACCACCATGTTTGTGCGCTCTTCGTTGAACACGAGCTCGCCCGACGTCAAGCGGTGTCCGTTCAGATCGACTACCGTGTCGCCAAGCAGGGTGCGGCCGTATGGCGACCAGTCCTCGTCCGCCTCCAGCCTGACACATGGCAATGCGAAGAGCTTGTATATCGCATAGCCGCTCGCCGTCCTCGATCCTGCCAACGTACCCGCGTTGTTGTATGTTCCGTCGTCGTTCACGAACTTGCGCCCGACTTTGCCGTTTTGCAAGACGCACGCCTTCAGTGCCTGCCCATATACGCCGCCCGTGCCGTTCGTGAATCGCATGACGACGCACTTGCACCAGGTTCCGTCGAACATCTGGAATTCCACGCGAATCGACTGCAACACGTCGCCGTTGTACTCGAGCTTCCTGTTGCAGCCCACGCCCTCGGAACCCGTTCCGATCCAGGCGCCGGTGAAGCGGCATCCGAAATAGCAGTTCTTGATGCCTTCGAGCGTCGCACCCTCCCACACGAGCGTACTTGACGAAGGGAACACCGTATCGACCTCCTTGACGTAAACTGGTTTCGTCGCCGTCAATCCATAGACGCCGTAATCAGCCTGGCCATACCCCGTCGTGACGGACGCGCCTGCTCCGTTGTACGTGCCGTCGCCGTTCGAGAAGAGGTAGCCAAGCGGTTCATTCGCCGCATTCCGCGCCGCGACGGCCTGGGCACAGACACCGTCCGCTCCGTCCGTGAGCCGCACCACGACGCACTTGTTGTATCCGCCGTGTATCGCCTGCAGCTCAACTGTCATCTCCGTCACAACGCCTGTCGTTTCGTTCGTGACCGCCCTTCTGTTGTACTCGTTGCAAACGTACCCAAGAGTAAGGGATCTGCCGCCCATCGAGCATGAGATCGCATAGTCCTTGATCTCGTCGATTGTCACGCCCGGCCATACGAGCATCGGGGAATCCGACGGAACGAACTTCGCGAGCTGCAGGTTTCCCGCGCCGTATGAGGTTGCCGACCAAGTGGTGGATAAGGTCATTAGCGCCTTGTAGTTCTTATACGTGACAGTCCCATCCGCCGCAACGTTCATGAAATCCGTGGTATCGGCAGTACCTTTGTTCGCGTAAAGCGCCTTCAACGCCTTCACGTAAACGCCGTCCTCGCCGTCCGTGAACTCCACGCACACGGCCTTCGTCTCGTTGTCAATGATACAGAAATCGCCGAATATCTTCTGTACCGAGTCGGCCGACGGGTAGTACTTGATGTTGAACAGAGGGACAAGATGCTTGTTTGCAACGTGTCCGCCGATCATGAACGCAAACATGTCGTATCCGTCATCGAGCTTCGCCTTCAGCTGCGCAAGCGTAAGTCCCTTGAACGCCAGCTTCGTTGATGAAGTCGTGGCGGTCACGTTTGTGGGGCTCACCGGATTGTAGTTGCCCATCGACCATACGGGCTGCGCGTACCGTGCCGCACCCGCCCACGCCGGCGTTGCCGCCGCCACGCAGATCGCCGCCGCCAAGATGGCGGCTTTCCCAGTCAGCTTTCTCATGTTCATTTGCAGATTTCCTTTCAAAGCCGTTGGACTCCCCATGAAAGTTTGGCGATATGATAGCACATCCTTCCGTGATTCGTCAATCCCCCCACGCGGATTTTTCTGCGCATCTATAAAAGTCCAACCGAGTTAGGCGGCGCGCTCGGTGATCGCGCCCTACCAGCGGTAGGGGCCGACCACCGGGCGGCCCGCACGGGGAACGGCGCGCTCGGTGATCGCGCCCTACCAGAGCCTAATACAGGAAAATGGAGAAGCCCCTGTAGATGTACAGCCCGTCGGCTTCTGCCGCGAACATGCAGTTCCTGCCTTCGTCGCCGCAGACGAACTTGACACCCTGCGGCCTGACGGACCAGCTGGCGACCTTCTTGCCGTCCTGATCGCCGATGGTACGGTCGCCGAGTTTCACAGACACCGTGGTGCCCGGCTGGAATGTCGTCTTTTCTGCGGCAAAAACCACGTCCACACCGTTCGTGCAGAAGCGCGAAAGGTCAAGCGTCGGCGTCAGATGCTGCGCATCGCCAAGCTGGACGATCGGGCCGGTTAGTTCGCTCCCCGTGTGAATCATGTTCGGCGCGTAGGTGTCGAACACGATCGTGGTCGGATGCCCGGTCGCGGCCCTGGCCCAGAAACTCGCGCCGCTCTCGAAGATGAGGGACTTGACCGCCGTAAAACCGCCCGCGTCCTGGTTCAATGCGCCGCCGTCGAGAACAGTCACCACGCATTCGCTTGCCGAGGAGTTGCGCTGATTGAACGACAGCGCGGAATAGACGTCAATTCGGCCCTCGCCCTCGAAGAGCATGCTTGCGAGATCGACAACAAGGCCATTCGGTCCGGAACCGGAAACCACAGAACCGCCTCCGCTTCCGTCCGACAGGTTTTCAAGCGTCACGCTGCCGTTGAGGACAATCCTGTCGATGTTAAACGTGGCGTCCGCCGCCGTGACGAGCGTCAGTTTCGCGCCGCTTCCGCCGTTGACGATGAGCGTGTCCATGGACGCAGTTCCGTCAAGCGTGAGCGTCGTCGTCCCCGTTACGTTGACGCCCGCCGGTCCGCTCGCAGGGGCCGGGACAGTCCTTCCGTCCGCCGTCCATGTCCCCGTGCTCCATGTGACAGAGCCGTTCGCCTCCAGCGTCGGCACGGCAGACATGACAAGGTCGTAGGCGTTCGTTCCACCCTCCTCAGTACCGGACAACGTCCACCCCCAGCGAGACACGTCAGACAGGTCAAATGCGTTGTCCGCCGTGTCCTTAAGCGCCGTCGGCACCTTCAGGAGCGGAATGCGCGTCATGCCCGCAAGAGCGGGATCGCTTATGTCAACCTTGAGCTTGCCGGAAAGCGACTCGGTGACGTTGAGATAGTGCTCGCCATCAGGATAGTACTCTGCGCCTGGCCCCATCACGAGCCTCTTGACCACCCCGTATCCATGAAGTTCGTTCCAGACTCCGAAATCCCTCGCGGTTGAGCCGTAACCTATCGCACCCCCGTACATCTTCAGGTAGGAGACGTCCACCTCCCTGTCCGTCTGGTTGTTGTAGGTGAATCCCTCATGGACAATCAGCGTCGTCCCCCGGTATGCGTCCAGCCTGTTGATGTTGTCCGTGGCGTTGAACGTCGCGCCGGCCTGGAGGTCGAGCGTACCCTTCAGGGTGTTGATGTTCCTGAGCGTCATCCACGATTTCGCCGTGAGGGTATGGTTGTTCAGATAGATGAAGGAAATGACGTCGCTGCGCCCAAGCTTGAACTGTCCGGCGCCGACAGTGGCGTCCGCAGTCAGATGGAGGTCGAAGAGGTAGTTGTTGCTCGCCATCGCGCCAGAAGACGATGCGAGCGCCCACGGCCAGTCGCCCGCGCCTGCGCCGGCAATGTAGATCGGCGTTTCCTGCCGAATTGTCTTTGCGTTGATGTCGAACGTACCGCCGTCCTGCACAGTAATCTTGGGCGTATCCCCGAGCACGTTTGCGCTGCCCTGCCGCAGGACACCGCCCGCGACGACGGCCTCGTTGGCCGTGAACGATCCGCCCGTCCCCTTCACGAGCGTGAACACGACGTTGGTCGTGCCGTTCAACGTGAACTTTTTGAGCGACGTGGCGGCGCACGTGAGCGTGCCGGTCATGGAACATCTTGGCGTCACGCTAAAATCGCCGGCGAACGACGAAAGCCCGCCTATCGCCACGGACGCCACTTCGCCGGGCGCCAGCGAAAGCGTTCCAGTTCCCGTGACTCCGCCTTCGGCAATGCCGTCGAGCGTCGCGAGCGCCACGGTGCAGGATGCGGGGATGTCGATTGCCGTGAACTGCAGCTTCGCTTCGGTGAAATCGACGGAGTACGCCCCGTTGACCAGCATCTTGCCGAACGTCCTCCACACGCTCGACGTGACCGCCACGTCGCCCGCAAGGTCAAAGAAGACATCATCGCCAGCAGCCGGCATGCAAGACCAATTCTCCCGCGAGTCGAGCGACCCCGTGCCGTCGCTGTTCGTCCAATGTGGCAAGACGACGCGTATGGTCAACGTGCCGTCGGCGTAGTTGACGATTAGATGGCGAGCTTCGGCGCCGTTGGTGTCGTAAACGACGATGTTCCGCGGCTGGGCCGTGGCATTGAGCACGATGTCCTCTTCAAGTTCGTTCACCTTACGCAGGGCGAGCGTCGCGCCGTCATCGACCGTGAATGTCCCCGTGGGGCGGTTCGCGCCGATGTCGAATACCACGCCCGCGCCGACGGATATCGCGCCGGACGCCGTGAGCGTCCCCGTCGCCGCGACGGTGACGTTCGTCTCCACGCCCGCCGCACGCGTCAGCGAAAGCGCCCCGGCAGCCGTCATTGCGTTCGTTACCGTAAGGTTTCCTTCTAAAACCGCCGTCGCGCCATCGTTGAACGAAAGCTTCGCGGTCGTCCCGTAGCCCATCAGCGACGACTTGACGGTCAGCGCGGCGGATGACGTGTCGAGCGTGCGGCCGCGCCATTCAAGCGCGTGAATGGTCACAGGATTGTTCACGTTGACGCTCTCCGTGATGCCGTCGCCAAGAACGAACGTTGTATTCCCCTCTTCGGTGTTGATGGCGGATTCATAGAACGCCGCGCCCCTGCCGTTGTAGAGGATAGTGCCCGTTCCGGGCGTCTTGAGCCTGCGGAACGTGAACCACATTCCGCCAGCGACGGTCAGCGTATGGCCGTCGAGCGCCAGGGAACCTCTTGACGACGAACCACTGGCATAACCGACCTTGAGCTGGCTGTTTTCCGCGCTGCCGATTGTCGCATTCTTCGTCAGTACAAAATTGTGGAAATACTCGCCTGGCACACCACCCGTACAAGTAAGCGCCCACGGCCAGTCTCCCGCGCCTGCGCCGGCGAGGTAGAACGACGTCGCGCCGTTTACGTTAAGCGCGTTGGAGTCGAACGTGCCGCCGTCCTCGACCGTCACCTTCGGCGTCGTGCCGAACACGGTCGCGCTTCCCTGCTGGAGGACGCCGTTCGAGACGACCACCTCGTTCGCATAGAACGTGCTGCTGCCATTAGACGCGAACGTGACAACGCAGTTTGTGTCCGCCTGCATGATGAACCTGCTCAGCGAAACGTCGGCGTCAAGGGTGAGCGTCACGCTCTTGTGGGCGACGACCGTCACCTCCTTGTCAACCGGCACGGAGATTGGAACGGAAGAATCGTCACTGTCGCGCCAGTCGGCCGCGCTCCAGTTGACAGCATCCGCGCCGTCGGCGGCGATGGCGAGCTGCGCGTTCACGACCAACTTGAACGTGGCGCGGAGCTGCACGGCATACGGTGTCGAAACCTCGATCGACGCGTTGCTCACCGAATAGCCGTCCGCAATCGCCCACGTGTCGCCCGTCCACGAGCAAAACTCGTATCTGTTGGGGTCGGAGGTCACCGCCGTAAGAGCAAGTGTACCGCCGCGCGGAACCCAGCCGTCGGCGGAGGTCACCGCCGCACCGCCTGCAACGCTCACCGCGCCGTACGCATCGGAGGTGGCGTACAGCTTTGCGTAGAGCGTGCCGTTCTCGTACTTGTAGTCGCTTGCGCGGCCAACGCCATCGTAGAAGCGGAGCGTCCGTTCGGGGTTGTTGTTCTTGTTGCCGTCGCCGTGGAAGGAGCCGTCGATGATGTTCCTGAAGCCAGCCTCGCCGTTCTCGATGTCGGGCGCGAGGAAGAGGGCCGGCGTGCCGCTCTCGTCCGCCTCGAAAGAATAGATGCGCGCCTTGCCGTAGTTTTTTGCCCCAGAATTGTTTTCCGCGAACAGGTAAGTCGTAGAGGTTGCATCACCCGTAGCTTTTATGAGTTCTGCGTGCGATGCATTAGAGTAGAACTGCGCACGGTTGGCATAGTTCGTGACGGCAATCGTCTTACCCACCCGGTCGAACACCGCAATCTGCCGCGACCTTACGGCATCGACACCCATGCTGACCCACGAGGCCGTCGTCATGAAGTTCCAGGCAAGTTTGCCGCCGCTTGCCGCACTACCGTTGATATAGAGTCCCTGGGTGAAATCGGTGCAGCGCGCGCCAAAGATTCGCTGCTGTCCGCGCAGGTCAAGGAACTGGTAGTCCGCCATGATGCGAGTGGTCGCGCCTTGCGCAAAATAGCCGGTGTCGATGTAGCTGCCAACAGTCGCGTTGGCTGTCGTGTTCGTCGCACCAGACTCGATGTATGCGCTGGGACGGAACGGCGAACCCATGCGGTCTGCCGGATAGAGCGCGGCGTAGGCCTCCGCGTCGGCATCGGAGAACGCGCCAAAGTAGAAGCGCATGTCGTAGAACGACACGTCGGGATTGCCCCATGTGGTGCTCAAGGCGCCCGGCATATACGACATCGTCTGGCAGTATTCCAGACCCTCGCCGACATAGTAGGACTTGGTGCCGCCGCCGACCTTGTGCGTGACCTTCTTCACGCCATCCACGTACACCGTCAAGTTAGACGATGCCTTGGCGTACGACATGACCACCGTGTGGAATCCGTTTGTCATGTTGGCCAGCCCCGTGATGGTTTCATGGCCGGTCTCGACGGCCGCGCTGCCGCTTTTGCGGGTGTCATACAGATACAGTTTTGTGGGGTCGGACGACGAGCAGAGCGAAATCGCGCTGCGTCCGTTTGAGGTGTTCTGCCTCCCCACCGCGAAAAGGACGCCCTTTTCGTCGTTTCCGGGATGAAGGCACAGCGCAACCGTCCAGTCATGAGTGGCAAGATACGTGTTGGCTACCGCCGATCCGTTCCAGGTGACGGCACCCCAGTTGCCGTAGGTCGGGTGTACCGCGTTGGCCGCGCCGTTCGGACCGGCCGCAGCCGTTTCACCTTTGTTCTCGATGAAATCCGCCGTACATTGCGGCCCCAGCAACGCCACGCGCGATCCCGTGGAGAAGCCGTGCCGCAAATGGTAGCTTTCGAGGTTGTTGACCACCGCCATTGCGGCGGACGCCGCGAGCAGGGCTGCGAGGGAAAGGAGCGTCTTTATTTTGTGTTGTCCGCTTGACATGGTCGTCACCCTTGCCCTTCCCTACCGAATGACCATGCCGAGCCCACGGGCATGATCGCCCGTGAGCGATGTCAGCACGCCGCCGCCCTTGAACTGGACGGAGGAAAGGCGCGTGGCGTTCGATGCAAGCGCAAACGACGTTTCGCCGTTCGCGCCAAGCGGCACAAAACCCCCGCCCGCGTTCTGCACGGAGACGGAGTAGAGGCGTGTTTCGTAGTCGATCTTGAAGCGAAACGTATATTCCACTCCCGCCCTCGGTACAACGCCCTCGGCCTCAACGTCCACCCACATGGGAATGTTGCCAGTGTTGCCATTGTTGCCAGTTCCAATGTTGCCAGTTTTCAATTTACCCGCCATTGCCTTGGTGCTGTCGGATTGGGAATTGGAATTGGATATTGGCAACATTTCCACATTGGCAACATTTCCCTTCGTCCAGACCTGGAAAGACCCTCCCGCGCCGAGCTGTACCGCGGCCTGGACGCCCTCCGGGGCGTCAACGGTAGTCGCCATGTCGGTGAACTGCATCTTAACGGTCAGCGTGGCGGATTTGCCGGAGGACTGCTTGTTGGGGGTGAAGGTTCGGTCTCCCGCAATGGACGCCTTCTCGGTATCCCAGCCATAATCGACCGATTCCGACCAGGCGCCGGTCGTCCCGGTCACGAGCGCACGCTCGTTCACCCATCTGGATGGCTTGACGGCCTCCCGCTTCCACATCGTGAAGATGCGCCCGGGCGTCGTCGCCGCACCGGGATAGAACTCCATCGTCACCTCGTCGTCCGAGACGTTGAGTCGGTAGTGCCCTGCGGCGGAATTGTGGAAATACCTCTTGAGGCCTGGCTTGAAGAAGTTAGCCGCGCTCGAAGCGTAGTCATCAAGCATGTCATGGCTCGGCACGGATGTCGCGCGGCCTTCGCTCGTCCAGACGGAGTTGACGGTCATTTCGGAGAAGCCGCCGTATTCGTTGACATGCCAGTAGTAGTCCGTCAGGTGCGTGTGGCCGGAGAGGACAATCGCATGGCGGCGCGAAAGCGTCTTGTAGAGGGCCAACCGTTTAGCCGCGGTCACATTTCTTCCGGCAAGGCGCCAGTTCGCGTATGAGCTTACGGCGCTCGCGGTGAACGGGCCGTGCGTGACGAGGAACACACGCCGCGCCGACGGGTCGGCGTCGATCACATCGCAAATCTGCCCCGTATCCTCTGTATCGAAATCGCAGAACACCCAGAGATCGTCGTCCAGGCGGAAGGAATACGCCGGGTAGGCCGTGCTCCCTGGCGTCACGCCCGTCAGGTTCGTGATTTCCGTGGACATGAAGGGCTGGGCGAAATTGAGGTAGGCGTTCCGCGCGCCCGTCCCCCGGACGTCATGGTTGCCAAGCACCGTCAGGAAAGGAAGTCCCGACGGGAATCCACCGCGAATGGCCGCCACGGCGTCTTGGAGCATCTGCTTGTGCACGGTTGCCTTGCCGCAGTCCCCCTGCACGAGGTCGCCCACCTGGAGCAGAAAGCGAGTGGGGCGGGACACCGCCAGCACCGCGCTCGCCGCGACGAGGCGCGGACACCGCTCGCGCCACATGTCGCCGTTTCGCAAGAACTCCGAGAAATGCGTCTGGGCACCAGATTCGGTGTTGCTCCAATTTGCATGATATGTCGATTGCGCCGTATATCGCGCCATGTCATCTACCGACACGTCCGTCGTCAGGTCATACGACGCGATAAACTCCGGTTCGAGCGCCTGGTCGAAGTGCGTGTCGCCGAGAACGGCCACCGAGTACGACGAGCCGGAACCCTGCGCGCGGGCAAGGCGCGGCAGCGCGAACATCGCGCCGCCGGCCGCAGCACCCTTCATGAATCCTCTTCTCGTCAACCGCACGGAATCTCCTTGCGATAAGGATCCTCAGTATGCGATAACCATCACGCCCTTTGGCGGCGGCTCCACCACCCAAATCTCGATTCGACGCACCTGATATGCCTTGGCGGACACCGTGTCGGCCAGGTTCCCCTGCCCGTTCGCGGTCTGCGTGTAGTCCAGGTTGCCTTCCCTCGATGAATTGATGACTCCGGTCGCATGGCACGCATACGTGCCGATGCCGATGTCGTCGGCGTGGTTGGGGTTGTCGCTGTTGGAACCCCACCTGTTCCACGCGAACAGAACCTCCGCATCGTGCGGGACGCCGGCCGCCGCCTTCTGCTCAGCCGTGAAGATGCGGTGCATCTGGAAACACCCGTACCCGCTCGACGTGCCGGTCATGTTGTCGTTCCAGCCGAATCCGCCCGTCATCAGGTTCGCCGGTGCCCCGGAAAGCTGCGCCGTCGTCCCGCCGGCGCCATAGTTGTAGGGCGTTCCCTCGAAAACGCCGCTGACCGAGTCGTCCGTCGGCGCGACGGCGTGGACGGCGCTGTCGTTGGACTTGACGTGCAGCTTCTCGACGATGAACTGCCGGGGCCGATCAGGGTTGGCGTCCCACGGCAAGGCGACGTCGCCCAGCGTCTTGCCGCGCGCATCCATGTCCACCCACACCCACCGACGGCGGTTCGTCCCCTTCCTCACCAGCTCCATGTAGTAGCCCACCTTGGCGAGCTTTTTGCTGGACCGCAGGACGGCATTCGTCGCCGTGTAGGGCGCGATGCCGGAATTGGGGAAGGAATTCGTCTCCGCCGCGTCGATCGTATAGACATGGCGGAAGCCGCTGCGGTACTCGGCCAGCTCGTCGATGCCGTACGCGCCCAGCGGGCTCTGTGCCTCGTTCGTCGCCGTGTCGTCAACCGTCGGCGTGAACGACGCGTATGGGCAGGCGGACATGATGCCGTCGGCAAAGCCCTTCGCCATGATCGCGTGGCCCTGCCAGTTCGGATGCAGCTCGTCCGAGAAGAAGTTGCCCGCCGTCGCCAGCGGCACGGCGTCGAAGAGATCCACCAGACTCAGGTTGGCGGGCAGGTTGCCCGCGTTCATGTCGGACTTCAGGAGCGCGTTGAACACCGCCACCTTGGCCTTCACGCCGTCCGAGTTGTCCTTCCTGTCGAGAACCGTGGAGGCCACGATCTTGACGCCGGGCCGCTGCCGGACGATTTCCCACACGAGGTTCGTCCAGTTCACGTATGTCTCCTCCGCCGACTTGCCGTTGCGTCCCATGTCGTTCGTCCCGATGAGCAGCGTGATGACGTCCGGCTTGCCGATCACGTCCAGATAGAGGTGCAGGTTGTCCAGCACGCCGCCGCTCTTGTCCGTGGTGATGATGGCGTCGCCGCTCACGCCCGTGTGCCACGCCCATTCATCGGGAGCGTGAACGCCCGCCTTGTCTTGATCCGCGTACTTCCAGATTCCGCACAGCGTGGGCCTGTAGCCATGCGCGGCAAGATGCGCCGCCATGGTCGTGCGATACTGCGGATAGTCGCCCTGGTCGTCCTTCGTCACGCCCTGCGTGATGGAGTCGCCGATCGGCGCGATGCGAATCGCCTTGGCGTTCTGCTCGTAGCCGCCCACACGCAGAACAAGCTGGTGGCCGGTGCCGTCGGGCGCCGTCTCGACCGTCAGGCCGTCGAGCGTTCCACTCACGCACGATGCGTCGAACGCGGGCGGCGTGACAGTGCCCGAACCGCTCCACGTCATCAGCACGAGCTTGCCGCATGTCACGTCGGCATACGAATTCGTAAGCACGACCTTCGCGCCGGATGCGAACGCCGGCGCGGCCTGAAGCGAAATCGGATTGCGTATCGGGTCGAGGATTATTTCCTCGTTTACGCCAAAAGCGCCCGTGGAACTTGAGAGCGAGCCCTCGCGTACGTCAAGCACCTTGAAATAGAGTGGATAGCCTACGCTATTCTCCGCCGAAGTCCCATCCCTCAAGATTAGCACTATGTTGCTGACACAGCTCTCTCCATACGCCGCGGTCGCATTGCTCCAGCTGCTCACTGTCAACGTTCCGGCCTGGACATCTATCGTGCCCTCGTTCCTCGAGTAAGGTCTGCGAACCTGTAGCGTCCCTGTGCCCGTCTTCGTGAGCGTAAAGCCGTTGAGGTTCAGGTTTTTGTTGGCATCGCTCCATTCAGCGCCGTAGCGCACGCCCATCCACAGCTCGTTTGCGCCGCCGACCGTCGCATTGGCGTCCAAGTGGAGCATGCCGAGATTCTTGCTGTTTGTCATGTTCGCAGAAGACGTGAGCGCCCACGGCCAGTCGCCCGCGCCCGCACCCGCTATGTGGAACTCGGTCACAACCTTTCCGGTACCTACCTCGCCGTCACCGACCACCTTGCCGTTGAAGTCGAACGTGCCGCCGTCCTCAATGGTCACCTTTGGAGTCGCGCCAAGAACGCCATCCGCACCCAGCTTGAAGACGCCGTTCGAGACGACCACCTCGCTCGCGTAGAACGACCCGCCGGTGCCTGAAGCGAACGTGACGACGCAGTTGTCGTCCGCCTGCACGATGAACTTGCTCAGCGAAACGTTGGCGTCAAGGGTGAGCGTCACGCTCTTGTGGGCGACGACCGTCACCTCCTTGTCAACCGGCGCGGCGATTGCAACAGAAGAATCGTCAATGTCGCGCCAGTCGGCTGTGCTCCAGCTGACGGCGGACGCACCGTCGGCGGCGATGGTGAGCTGCGCGTTCACGGCAGGCTTGAACATGGCACGGAGCTGCACGGCATACGGGGTCGAAACTTCAATTGATGCGTCCGTCGCGCTGGAGTCGTCCGCAATCGCCCACGTGTCGCCAGTCCATGAGACAAACTCGTAGGATTCGCTTGCAGGAACAGCTACAAGCGTAAGCGTTCCGCCGTGCGGAACCCAGCCTTCGGCAGATGCCGCCGCCGCGTCAGAGCCGAACTTCACGGTTCCTTGCTCCGCGTCTGCGGACGAGGCATAGCACTTCGCGTAGAGCGTATTATTCTCGTACTTGTAGTCGCTTGCACAGCCGACGCCGTTGAAGAACCGAAGCGTCCGCTCGGGGTTGTTGTTCTTGTTGCCGTCGCCCTTGAACGAGCCGTCGATGATGTTTAGGAAACCCGCCTCGCCGACATCGTTTGTGGCTGGCGCAAGGAAGAGCGCCGGCGATCCTCCCTCGTCCGCCTCGAAGGAGTAGATGCGCGCCTTGCCGAAACATTTGGCACCTGAATTGTTTTCCGCGAAGAGGTAAGTGGTGCTATCGGCGTTGCTCGTGTCGTTCAGGAAATCGGCCTGATTGTTATTGTAGTAGAACTGCGCACGGTCGTCGTAGTTCGTGACGGCGATGGTTTTTCCCACCCGGTCGAAAGTCGCGATTCGCCGAAGTCGTCCAGGACCAGCTCCCATGGCAACCCATTTGGCAGTCCCCATGAAATTCCAGGCAAGTTTGCCGCCGGTTGCAGCAGTGCCGTTGATGTAGAGCCCCTGGACAAATGTGCCGCGTGCGCCGAAGATTCGCTGCTGTCCTCGCGTGTCAAGGAACTGGAAGTCCGCCGCAAAGCGCGTTGTCGCGCCATTCGCGAGATAGCCGGTGTCGATGTAGTTGCCGACGGTCGCGTTGGCAGTCGTGCTCGTCGCGCTCGATTCCACGTATGCGCTCGGACGGAACGGGTAGGTACAGGGATAGAGCGCGGCGTATGCCGTCGCGTCGGCAGCAGCAAAATCTCCGCTGTAGAAACGGAAGTCGTAAAAGGAGTGGACGCCGTTTTTGTTAACGAAGGCCTTGCCGCCGGTTGTATTGGTGCCTCTAGTGACAAGCGTGTTGAACTGGATGCCGCCTGGATTGGACGGAACCCCGAACCACTTGGTGTCTTGTGAATACGTATGCGTCTGCTTGCTGACGCCATCCCAATAGAACGTAAGCGTACCATGATTTTGTGCGGCGGATGTATAAGCGACGACAAGCGTATGAAAACCCTGCGTGATGTCGCCTAGACCCGTCATCTCCTTTTCGTTACATGTGTAGGAACTTCCATCCCGATACAGCAACCGCACAAGGAGTTTGCTTTTGTCGCTGGATGTGCATATCGCAATTGCCCGGCTCCCGGACTGATTCAGGCGCCCTACGCTGAACACGACGGCGTTATCCACGGCTGCCGGAGAAAGCGATGTGGCAATCGTCCAGCTGTTGCTGAGGACCGTTGCCGAAGAGAACGGCTTCCACGACGTACTTGTCGTCGTCGCGGCGCTCGACGCTCCGTTAGGCCCGTTGGTCGCCGCGATGCTCGCACCGACGATGTTGAAGTCCGCGTAATTCGGGGAGGACGAAAACTCATTCGCCCCTTTCGAGAAGTCGAAGCGGAACAGGTAGCTTTCAAGGTTGTTGACCGCCGCCATCGCGGCGGACGTCGCGAACATCGCCGCAAGCGCGACGAGGGATGCAGCGATTCGCCGCGCCTTGCCTACAATCATCTTTTTCTGTTTCATTGTCTGTCTCCTTTGAACTTTGAATTGAGGTAATTTGCCGCAAATGGTTGGGGATAGACGCAAGACGAGCGTCAAACTTCTTCCTTCAGGATGCAATCTCCGCCGTGAAACACGAGGACGAGCCGGTGGAGCGCAACGGGCGAGACGCCCGTTGTCCCAGTTGCGGGCGGGACGCCCGCCACCCCGATATGCCACTCGGCGATAAGCGCTGGATCGGACGAATACTGGTCGAGCTGGTCAATGGCCTCGGCTTTGATCTTCGCGAGCTGCTCCGGCGTGGGATCGGAGTCGCCCGCCTTCACGTACTTCATCTCGATGAGCGCGGCATGGGCGATCTCGGGCCAACGGGAAAGCTGCGGCGCAAGCGCAATGTCGTAGAAACCTCCGCCCGACTCGCGTTCGTGCCGGACGAAGTACGGACCTCCGGCGGCGGTGAGAAGCGCGACGAGGGTCGATTGCACGACCTTCTCGCCCTCGACTGAATCGCGCACCGCGAAGTTTTCCTTCACGATCCCGGAGAGGATGCCCACGAAGCCCTTCCATTCCCCCTTCTCGGCGAAGTCGCACAACCCGCCGTTGATGTCGAACACCCGCTCGTCGATCTTGTGGACGTCTGAATAGGCCGCAGGAATCATCTTTGCGGCGAGCTCTTTCAGTGTTTCGTTTGGGATACCAAATGTCATCTTTCCGAACTTCTCGCCCGTAATCGTCGTGATGCCGAGCCAGTAGAGAAGCGAGGTGAAGTTCTCCTTCTTCGACAGTTCACGCGCCTGGAACGACTCCACAAGCGGCTCCACGAGGGCACCGCCGGCCAGCAGGTTCTCAAGTACGTGAAAGTTGCCGTTGAGCCGGTCGTTGACGGTTATCAGGTGGCGTATCTTCGCGTAGTCCGTGCGTAGGTTGGAGTCGATGAGCGTCTTCGGGAACTGCTTAGTCTGCCAGAGGTAGTTGAAGAACGACAGGACGATCGTCGTGTTCGCGACGGACGGCGCGGACGCGCTGCCGAAGCGATAGTTGTCGTACCACCTGATCGCGGTGTTGTAAGCCCTCTCCGCGTCGAAGCCGCAGTGCGCGGCGTAGTAGTCCGTGATGGCGCGAAGGTCGTCGTGGCGGAAACCCGTGAAGTCTGCGAACTGCGGCATGAGCGAGATGTTCGTGCCGATGTTGAAGCCGCTCGTCACGTCGTCCATCGTCACGGGCGACACGCCCGTGATGAACAGGCGCGTGACGGGCGCGTTGACGCCGCTCGTCGCCGTCTTGAGGATTGCGAAGAACTGCTTGAAGAACCCGTCCCCGTGGCAGAGGTCGTTGTACGCCTTCTCGCCGCTCTCGGCAAGGATCGTGTTGGTGAAGTTGTCGTATTCGTCGATGAGGACGTAGAGCTTGTCCGTCCCGGACCTGAGGCCGGACACGATGACGTTCATCTTCTTGCGGCTGTCCGGCGCCTCCAGTATCCGCTCAGAGAGCCCCTCCGGCAGCACGCGGGCGTAGTCGCGGGCGAACGAGTCGCACCGAAGGGACACGTAGAAGTCGAAGTCCTCCTGGACTTTATCCGCTTCCTTCGAGATGCCGGAGAAGTCGAAGTAGAGGACAAGGTATCCGCCGTGCTCTCCAGTCGGCGCCGCGCCGATGTCCGTGCCGCCGAACAACTCATCGAACCTGTCGGCAAACGCAACGTCGTAATAGTACTGCAACATCGAGATGAGAAACGACTTGCCGAACCTGCGAGGGCGCAAGAACATCGCGTACGCAGTCGCCTCAAGGTCGCGAATCTTCGCGGTACGGTCGATGAACCATCCGTTCTTCTTCCGTATCTGGGCGTAATCCGCCACGCCGTAGAGTATGGGCCTAGTCTTCTCCATGGCCTTTATTATATCACAGTTCTGGATTCTCCGCCTCATGCCACCTCGGCCTCATCGGCGTTTAAAGCCCAATCAGGCGCTATCGGATGAAGATCGAAAAGCCTAGATTCCTGATCAAGTACTCGACATTGACTCCGTCGTCTTTGCTTTGCAGCTGCCAGCCGGGAGGCAATGCGGTAAGGTCAAATGCGCCGTCTGCCGTGTCCTTCAGCGCCACCGGCACCTTCAGGAGCGGAATCTTCGCCTTGCCTGCAACAACAGGATCGCTGATGTCCACCTTGAGCTTGCCGGAAAGCGTCTTGGTGACATTGAGGTAGTCCGCTCCGTCCGGATAGAACTTGGCACCAGATTCCATCACGAGTTTTGTGATCGTACCATGTCCGCGAAGTTCGCTGATGATGCCAAATGTCTGCGCTGCATCATTGTCGTCCGTAATCGACCCACCATACATGATCAGGTTGGAAACGCTGATTTTCCTGTTCGTCTGGTTCTTCACGTAGTGTCCTTGGCGGACAATCAGCGTCGTTCCTCTGTTTTTGGCCTGGGAGTTCAGGTTGTTCCACAAGTTGAGGGTTGCAGAATTATAGAGGTCAATGGTTCCATTCTTGGTATTGACGTTCCGAAGGGTCAGCCACGAAGTGGCCTTCAGCGTATGACCATTCAGATAGATGTAGGATTCGTCATCATCTCGTCCGATCTTGAACTGCCCCTTCCCGATTGTGGCATCCGCCGTAAGGTACAGATCAAAGAGGTAGTTGCCGCTTGCCATCGTGCTGGACGTGGCGAGCGCCCACGGCCAGTTGCCCGCGCCAGCACCCGCGATGTAGATCGGCGTCTCCTGCCGGATGGTCTTTCCGTTGATGTCAAACGTGCCGCCGTCCTGGACGGTGATCTTCGGCGTCTCGCCAAGCACGTTGTCGCCGCCCTGCTGCAGGACGCCGCCCGCCACGACAACCTCGCTGGCCTTGAACGATCCGCCCGTCCCCTTCACAAGCGTAAACACGACGTTGGTTGTGCCGTTCAGCGTGAACTTCTTGAGCGACGTGGCCGCGCACGTGAGCGTACACGTCATGGAACGTACCGGCGTCATGCTAAAATCGCCTTTGAACGAGGAAATCCCACTGATCGTCACGGACTCGGCTTCGCCGGGTGCCAGCACAAGCGTTCCAACGCCCGTCACTCCGCCTGCGCCAATGCCGTCGAGCGTCGTGAGCGTCGCGGCGGTTCCGGTCGGCAAGTCCAGTTGCGCAGCCGTCACCCGTCCGCACGTGGCAAACGAAACGCCGTTCGTGAGAAGCACCTTGGCAAGCGTCAGCGATCCTTCACCTCCGAAATCGACGCTTCCTGTTCCCTCTACCTGCACGTCGCCAAAGACGTAGTCGGAACCGAGGCTCACGGTCGTGTCGCCGTCAAGCGACATCTTGAACGACCGCCCTTCTCCGGGGATCGCGCCCGATGACCAGTTCTCCGTCGCGCTGAACGATCCGGTGCCGTCGGCGTTCGTCCAGACGGGCGTCGGGGCACGCACGGTCACCGTGCCGGCGTCCGCGTCGTAGCTGACTTCAGGGTTCTGAAGCAGCAATCCTCTGATGTCATACAGGATAATGTTCTGCGGCTGGGAGGAGGCATTGAGCACAATCTCATCTTCGTCAAGGTTGGCCTTGCGCAAGGCGAGCGTCGCGTTGTCATCGACGGTGAACGTTCCCGTCGGACGGTTCGTGCCGATGTTGAATATCACGCCCGCGCCGACGGTGATCGCGCCGGACGCCGTGAACGTCCCCGTCGCCGCGACGGTGACGTTCGTCTCCACGCCCGTCTTGCGGACGAACGAAAGCGCGCCCTCGGCCGTAAGCGTCGTCGTGACATCAAGGTTTCCGTCAAGCGTCGCGACCACACCATCCGCCATCGTAAGCTCCGCCGCCGTTCCATGCCCGGCAAGCGTTTCGCCCGCGCTTATGCCAAACCCGCCCGAAGAGCCCTTCAGCGCACCGCCGCCACAGTCAAGCGTCTTGAAGTAGAGCGGATAGCCTACACTATTCTCCGCCGTTGTACCTTCACGCACGACAAGCGCGACGTTGCTGACGCAGCTCTCTCCATACGCTGCGGTCGCATTGCTCCAGCCGGTCACCCTCACCGATCCAGACTGCACGTCAATCGTACCCTCGTTCCTCGAGTAGGGCCTGCGGACCTGCAATGTCCCCGTGCCCGTCTTCGTGAGCGTAAAACCGTTGAGGTTCAGGTTTTTGTTGGCAGCGCTCCAGCCGGCGCCGTTGCGCACGCCCATCCACAGCTCTTTTGCGCCGCCAACCGTCGCATTGTCGTCCAAGTGGAGCATGCCGACATTCTTGCTGCTTGTCATGTCCGCAGAAGACGTGATCGCCCACGGCCAGTCCCCCGCGCCGGCGCCCGCGATGTGGAACTCGGTCACAACATTCCCTGCAACTGCCTCGCCGTCGCCGACCACCTTGCCATTGAAATCGAACGTGCCGCCGTCCTCGACCGTCACGAGCGGCGTCGCGCCAAGAATGCCGTCCGCATCCAGCTTGAGGACACCGTTCGAGACGACCACCTCGTCCGCGCAGAACGTCCCGCCGGAGCCAAGGGCGAACGTGACGACGCAGTTGGTATCCGCCTGCACGGTGAACTTGCTCAGCGAAACGTTGGCGTCAAGGGTGAGCGTCACGCTCTTGTGGGCGATGACCGTCACCTCCTTGCCAACCGGCGCGGGGATTGCAACGGAGTCGTCTTCGGCAGAACGCCAGTCGGCGATGCTCCAGTTGACGGCGTCCGCACCGCCGGCAGCGATGGTGAGCTGCGCGTTCACGGTGGCCTTGAACGTCGCGCGGAGCTGCACGGCATACGGAGTTGAAACCTCAATCGATGCGTTCGTCTTGCTGAAGCCGTCCGCAATCGCCCACGTATCGCCCGTCCACTCGCTAAACTGGTATTGGGATGAATCGGACGCCGTCGCCGAAAGCGCAAGGGTGCCCCCGTGCGGGACCCAGCCCTCGGCAGATGCCGCCGCCGCACCCTCTGCGACGGTCACGGTTCCGTTTTCGTCGGAGGTGGCGTACAGCTTCGCGTAGAGCGTAGCGTCCTGGTACTTGTAATCGCTCGCGCAGCCGACGCCGTTGTAGAACCGGAGCGTCCGCTCGGGGTTGTTGTCCTTGTTGCCGTCGCCCTTAAAAGAGCCGTCGATGATGTTGCGGAAACCCGCCTCGCCGTTCTGCATGTCGGGTACAAGGAAAAGAACGGGCGTGCCGTCCTCGTCCGCCTCGAAGGAGTAGATGCGCGCCTTGGTAAACCGTTTGGCTTCACCTTTGGTATTGACTGCAAAAAGATAGGTGTTGGTCATTGCGTCAACAGCATGGTTCTTGGTTGAGCTTGCGGTTGCCATCGTCGAACGATCCGCCCAATTCAGTATCGTGGCGGTTGACCCGGTGTCGGAAGCGTCATCCGTGTTATCGACTGTCACGACGTGGCGCAAGCGGTCGGCTGCATTGTTGGCCGTGATCGCCTGCCAGTCGGCGGAAGTATCGGAAAACCTAGCGAAGGCAAAGCCTTTGTTACCGTTTATGTAGAATGCGTGCGTCGTTCCATCCACGGTCGGGGTCGAGCTTTCTATGCCATTCCATATGCCAAAGGCATACTGCTGGATTGTCGCCCAATCCAAGTACTGGAAGTCGAGAACGAATTCCGTGCCTTTCTTTGCGGCATATCCCGTGTCGATGTAATTCATCGGCGTCGTGATATTTCTTGCGTCGGCGACCGCGTTCGTCGCGCCCGATTCCACGTATGCGCTTGGACGGAACGGCGAGCCCATGCGGTCTGCCGGATAGAGCGCGGCGTAGGCCCTTGCATCAGAGTCGTTGAACGCGCCAAAATAGAAACGAAGGTCGTAGAAGGCAACGTCCGTGTTCGTGTAGGACCGGGAGAATCCAGAAACATTTCCCGTAATCGACGGGAACGAGCCATATTGGAAGTAGTTGCCCACAGCGCGGCTGGTCGTCGTCTTGGAAGAGAGAGTAAGTACTGTTTTCTTCGTTCCATCCACGTATGGCGTGACCGTCTTGTCCGACGACGAGTACACCATCACAAGCGTATGGAAACCGTTCGTCATGTTGCTGAGCCCGGTCAGCGTGACAGAATTACCCTTCTCCGGGACGGAACCATCAGCACCACGGTAGAACTCCTGAAGATACAGCTTGCTTGGATCGCTCGACGAACAGACCGTGATGGCGATGCGACCGCTACTTTTACCGCCGTTCAACCGTCCAATCGAGAACAACATGCCTTTTTCGACGTTGCCGGGCCTAAACGACATCACGAGCGTCCAGGCGTTCGTGTTCAAGGCGAGGTTCGTTGTCTTGGTAGTAGTGGAATCGTCGCTGTTGACCTGAACACCATTTATGCTCAACGGACCGGAATCTTGCCCGATGTGCATGGCACTACCGGGGCCATTCGGTCCTTCGACCGCCACGGTGTCAGCCGAAGTGTCGGTGATGAAGTCCCTTGGGCAGTTCGGGCCACCGGTAAACACGCGCGCACCGGTCGAGAAGTCGTGCCGGAAGTGGTAGCTTTCGAGGTTGCTCACGTTCGCCATTGCGGCGGAGGTTGCACAGATGGCGGTCGCGACAAGTGCGGCTCTCCCGATAACTGACGCGACAAAGCGCGTCGCCATGCTTTTTGCTTTCATCGTTGTCCTTTCGTGATTCTTGGTACTTGAAGGGTTGGCGCTAGTTTATCACATTTCCCGCGTAGCCCCCTAGACTAAAAAATTATTTTTGACGGACCAGTCAGTACATGAAACCAAACAGCCACAGCGGAATCTTGTTGCCAATACCGACATCCGTATCATCGTTCACCACGTAACTGTTCGGGATGTCCTTGATCTGCGAGAACCCCTTGCCCTTCCCCCCGATTTCGAAAAGATACTTGCCGTCCACAAGAAAATCGCCGTGTTTCGGATACGTCAAGGAACAGACGCTCCCGACCTGGTTCATGAAGAACGTCTCGCGCGCCGTCCCGATGTCGGCATCCGGCATGATCGCGTACATGAGATTCGTGTTGTCGCAGTATATCTTTTCCGGGGAGGTCAGGTTCTTGAGCGACTCCTTGCTGGCGGGAAGCAGTCTCAGAAGCCCGGCGCGCTCAAGCGCGTAGAGTATCTTCAGGCCATGCTGGCGTTCAGTGTCGAGTTGCTCGTACAAGACCTTCATCTTCGGCGTCTGCGGCGGCATCTCGGCAAGTATCCGCAGCATCTTCCTCGCCTTGCGGATGGTCTCAGCCGTCACGTCCTCCACACTCGGCCAGTCGCTGTCAAGGGTCTGGTTGACGGCCTGGAGGACACGCGCATCGTAGTGCGACTCGTCTTCGCGGTAGAACGGATAGAATCCGCTCCTGATGTATTTTTCAAAGAGAGGCAATATGCGAACCTTGCGCCGTATCGCCCGTGCGATATCCTCGTGGCCCGAAAGGATGTCGGCGAGAGACAGCACTTTGAAATCTCCCACACGCTCGAATTTGAGGAATTCCCGGAACGAGAGCCCCTGCAGCTCGTAGGACATCTGTCGGCGCGAGAGGTCTCCCTGCCGCGCCTTTATCTTGAGCATCGACGATCCCGTATACGCGATTTTGAGTTCCTTGAAGCCATCGTTGATGTTTTTGATCACGCGCTGCCAGTCCTTCACGTAATGTACCTCGTCGAGGACAAGCCTTTGCCCGCCGTGCTGGACAAAATGCTCGGCAAGCCGATAGATGTCCTTCGCATCGAGCCACACGCTGTCAAGAGACACGTAGAGCGAATGTTCACGTTCCTCGCCGCTGTCGAGTATCTTCTGGAGAAGGAGCGTCGTCTTCCCGACACCCCTCGCGCCCCTAATTCCTATCAACCGATCTCCCCAATCTATCGAATTGTAGGAATATCGCTTGATTTCCAGCGACGTCTCGTCGAGCTTGTCCTTCGACAGCTTGTATATGTGCTCCAACTCTTCAGTGTTCATGCCGTCCTCCAAAAGAACTTCAAGATTCTCTTTTTCGCGCCAAAAAAGAATCTGGAGGTTCTTTTGCGCGCCATTATATCAGAAAGTGCCTTGCTCACGCAAGTATCTATCGGAGGAATCTCGCAACTGCCTTGATGTCAATGTATTTGTACCTGCGCTCCGAGCATCCGACCGAACGGGACAATCGCGTCGAAGTATCCGTCCGCCTCGACAATCGGCGCGAGGTGGCCCGCATACACAAGGGCGGTACGAATGGAAATCCCCCTGCGGCGCGGCAACGCGGCAACCTTCTCCTCCATCTCGTCGATGACTTCGC
The DNA here is from genome assembly GCA_902761035.1 of uncultured bacterium. Lineage (GTDB taxonomy): Bacteria > Verrucomicrobiota > Kiritimatiellia > RFP12 > UBA1067 > RUG572. The sequence goes on from CACWIW010000002.1 coordinate 105,919, forward strand.
GGCCGATCTCCCTTCTCCGCTTGATCTCGACGAGGCCTATCGACCTCCGGGTCTGGATAAGCAGATCAATCTGCACGCCCTTTCGCGAACCGTCGCGGGACGCCGCGCGCCTGTACGGGGCAGCCGACAAAATCTGCGCGTTGCCGAACCCGAGCATTCCGACAATCGTCCCGAGGTTTGCGAGCACGAGATTCTCGAACTGAAGTCCCATGACGGACTCCCAGCCGTCAAGCCTGTCAAGCGAGCCAAACGTGAAGGCGTTCCTGTCGATGACGTCCTTGATGGGTTCGATGTACTTCAGGTAGAACCGCGAGTAATTGTCGTTGAGCCGGAACACCTCCTCGCGCGATCTCTTCCCGCTCACGGGGTTCATCCCGCTGTCATTGACAACGAGCCCACATTCCTCCAGCTGCTCAAGGCAGTCGGATATCCTTCCTCCCCTTTCCATCCCAAGCTCTCGTGCAATCTCGCTGACGCTCCGGGGCGCATCTTTGAGGCAACGCAACACCGAACCCGTGAATTGCGGCTGCCGCGTCACGACATCCGCGAACATCTCGTCGAAATCCTCGCGCAGGGGACTCTTCGGCATGAAGCAGAGCCTGTGGATGTTGTCGTCCGCCGAAGCTCCGGGATCAATTTCCTCCAGATACCGGGGCACTCCTCCCGTCACGGAAAGGACGTCGATGATCTCCCGCGAGTCAATTCTTTCCGCCGCCTTGCCCCAGAACTTGACGCACTCCCTGATCGGAAGCTCCGGAACCACCATGTCAAGCGAACGCCTTCCGTAGAAGCTTCCGTCGTCAAGTATGTTGTCCTTAATCCACGACGAGACACTTCCGCACAGGACGAACACGAGCTTCGGGTGCTTGCTGAACTTGTCGTCCCATACGCCCTTCAGAATGCCGGCGAACATCGGATCGTAGTGGGCCATCCATGATATCTCGTCAAGCAGGACAACCATCCTGCCATCGTCGCGAATCTGTCCGTCAAGCCGCAGGAAGGCATTGAGCCAGTTGTCTGGCGTTGACGAGTCGCAATGCGTCTGCGCGGCAAGCTTCATCGCGAAGTTCTCAAGTTCCTTTCGGTTGTCAAGTTTCGCTCTGGGTTTGATGCCCTCGATCTTGATGAAACGGGCTCCCGCTCGTTCGGCAAATTTTTCTATGAGAGTCGATTTGCCTATCCTACGACGACCTCTGCATGTGACAAACGATGAAGTCCGCTTCTTGAAAAGGGACACCAATCGTTCAATCAGATCTTCTCTACCATAGAACATACACAACATCCTTATTTTGCCAAAACGGTAGAATTATAGCACATATGGTGCTGTAAGCGCAATAGACTTTTGTCACATTATTGCACTTAGCCAAATAATGTGACAAAATCTACGCGCCGAAAATCTGTCACATTATCGAATCTTCATCAATAATGTGACAAGACTTGAAATAGACTTGCGGGAACGAGGGTTCATCTGATAGAATAAGGGCGAACCACAGACACAGAAGGTAGAAAAAAATGAAAGCGAAATCTCTGAAGACGAGAAAAGCCGTCCTTGGTGTGGCCCTCGCGGCGGCCTGCATGATCTCACGGGCTGAATTGCCACAGGAATGGAAGCCGATCGGCGAACTGCAGTTTGCCTCAATGAAGGCACTGACCCCGCAGATTGCGGAGTTGGGCCGGCAGGCCAACTTCACGCTGCTCCCGATGCTCGTGCAGCAGGGAATCGCGGGGTCGGAAGCAGGACAGGCCTTTGGCGTGCCGCCTGAAACAGCCGACTGGGGCATGAAGCTGTTCATGAAGACCAATGTCGTGGCGGGTGTCACGGCATGGCCGCTCGCGAAACCGCCCGCGCCCGGCGCAGCGCTCCCCAAGGACGCAGTCCTCACCAAGGACGGCAAATGGGCCTGTATGTGCGAGGACGTCGCACTCGCCAAGGAAGTCGCCCAAAAGGGAGTCTTTTTCCCGAAACCGCTCAAGAAGGGATTCTGCAGCCTGACGCTCGACGGACGCGAGCTTCTCGACCGCATGGACGATATCTATCGCACCGTCGTCGAGGAAGCAGAGGAAATCGCGAAGAAGAACAAGAAGGCGAAGGACCAACAGGTCAAGCAGGACGCCTGTGCTGTCTCCGTCTGCGCCTTTGCCAAGGACCTTGAGTCGATTTTCGCCGTGCTGGGCGTGTCGAAACGCGGGCTCGACCTACGTTTCCGCGCAAAGCCCCGCGCAGGGAGCGAAATCGCCGGCGCATCCAAGCCACTGCCCAAGGACATCCTTGACATCATGAAGGAAGGCGAGGCCGAGGTGAAGTCGTTTGTCGGATCGCCGACGGCGGCGAAGGACGTCGCCGCATGGCAGGACCTCATGGCGGTCCTGCCGGAAGGCAAGGAGGCGAAGGAGCCGCTGTTCGCGTTCAAGACGCCGATCGTCGGGGCGAAGGCGCCGCCAAAGGACGGAAAAGACCCCGCCACTACCACGCTTGCTTCAGCGTGGGGGTTCGCCTGGCGCGAAGGCAAGGACTACCGCCTGATCGTGCGCATCCCCTCCGCCGAGCTGGCCAAGGCGATGATGGAGATGGTCAAGGTGCAGGGAGGAGCCCCGCAGTGAACGCGATGCACTCCGCCGCGCTGCTCTGCGCCGTGACCACGGCGTGCCTTGGCGCGGGCGTGGAAACGAACGCAGTACACGCGAAACTGGCCGAGGAGGTCTGCCGCGTGCTGGAGGCCACCCACACGTCGCGGCACGCGCCGGACGACGTCATCTCCCGCAGGGCGTTCACGAACCTGCTGGAGATGTGCGACGGCCGGCACATGGTGTTTCTTGCGGACGACATCGCCGAGTTCGCGAAGTTGCAGGACAAACTCGACGACTTCTTCAAGGCGGGCGATTTCTCCTTCGCGCGACGCGTCCGAAGGAAGTACCGCGAGCGCCTGAAGGAATGCACGACGTTCGCCACCAACGCGCTTGCGCGCGCGCAGCGTCCGGTCGGGAACCCCTCTACCTACCTCTTCGACCGGTCGAAGGAGCCGTGGCCGAGCAACGCCGACGCACGCAACGCAATCTGGCTCACGCGGCTCGCAAGCGAATCCATCTTCCGCCCGGCAGCCTCCCTCTCGCGTGCGTACGTCGATAAGCTGGAAGCGGAGATGAAGCGCGGCGAGGATGCGGTGGACGAGGATTTCGTCATGGCTCTGGTCTCTGTATACGACGCCCACACGCTGTACCTCTCGCCGAAGACGAGCGGACTACTGGAGGCCCAGCTCAAGCTTTCCCTGTGCGGCGTCGGCGCACAGTGGACTGAGAAGGACGGCAGCGTGGTCTTCACGCGCCTCATCCCCGGCGGCCCGCTCGCCAAGAGCGGGCGCGTGTCCGTGGGCGACAGGCTGGTCGCCGTGTCCCCCAAAGGCAACGGCACCTTCACGCGGGTCGCCGGTGTTCGCTCGATCGACCTGGTCGCACTGTTCAACGGTAAGGCAGGAGAGCCCATCTCGCTGGAGATAGAGCATGCGGACGGCAAGAGCGAGGTGATCACGATCAAGCGAGAGAGGATCGAGATCGCGGACCTCGCCGCGTCGTCGCAGACGGTCGAGACGCCGTCCGGACGCCTCGGCTACCTGCGCCTCCCGTCGTTCTATGTGACCGCCCCTTCCAGCAACGGCACATTCCGCTCGTCGAGCGAGGACGTCCGCACGGAACTCCGCAAGCTCAAGAAGGCGGACGTGAAAGGCGTGCTGTTCGACCTTCGCGGCAACTCAGGCGGTTCGCTGGACGACGCCGTGAAGATCATCGGCATGTTCGTGGGAAGCGGCCCGGCCGTGCGCATGACGGGACACGCCGGCGAAGTGGCGCTGGACGTCCTCGGCGGCAGCATCGAATGCGACACGCCGCTCGTCGTGCTCGTGAGCCGCGACAGCGCAAGCGCGGGCGAACTCGTCCCGGCGACCTTACAGGACACCGGCCGCGCGGTGGTGGCGGGAGACCGCACGGTGGGCAAGGGAACGGCCCAGACGATCATCCACCTGGAAAGCCACACGGGTGCGGCACTCGTCGTCACCGAGGGAAGGTTCTACCGGATCACCGGCGGATCAACGCAGATCAAGGGCGTGGAGCCGGACATCCCGCTTCCGTGCCTTGCGTCGTTCTGGAAAGGCGAAGAGGGACTGCCGTATCCCGTGGAATGGAACGAGATCGCGTCCGTTCCGTTCAAGAAGAGCTGGGACATGGAACGCTTCGTCCCGGAACTGCGCAAGGCGTCTGCGGCACGGCGTGCGGCCGGCAGCGCCGCGTGGAAACGCCACGAACAGCTGGTCGGCTGGGCGAAGGAGGAGGCGTATCGCAAGACCGTGCCGCTCGAACGCAAGGCGCGCAAGACGCTGCGCGCGCACGACGACGCGGTCGACGACGAGCTCGAACGGCTGGAAAGCAAGGGCTTCGACCCCGCGCACCGCGAGGCAGACGCCGTGCTGGACGAGGCGTTGAACATCCTTGCCGACCTCGTGCGCCTCAATGCAGGACGCCCCATGCCTAAGCAGGAATCGACACAGGACGAATCCGGCCTCTTCGACGGTCTGGATTGACAATCAGCGGATGAAGACCTTGAGGCCGTCGCGGGGTCTTTACCCACGGGTCGAGACGCCGTCCATTCTTCAAAAGCCCGGCATGCGGCGACCCAGTCGGTGCGTAGCCAAGGTAGTCGTGCGCCTTCGCTTGAAAGTACGTCGAAAAGACGGCGTCCGACAATCTCCGCGGACCTGCGGTACTCCGTAATCTGCATTTTACACTTTACATTTTACACTTTACACTCTCCGCAGCGCCGCCCTTGAACTGGCGCGTCTTGCCGTTGAAGGAAAGGCCCACCGCCCAGACGGGCTTGCCGGCGGCGCGGTAGGGCGCGGCGTACTTCCTGCGCTGAACCTGCGACATCGCGACCTTTGGCGGCTTGTTCACCTTCAGTTCGAAGATGTACGTGCCGCAGGGATGGTCCGCCACGATGTCCGTGCGCCCGCCCGCGTGCGACACCTCCTGCTCCACGCGGAATCCCTGCCCCTGCAACAGGAACTTCAGGCAGCGCGCGTAGGAAAGCTCGTGCGGCTTGCCCTCGGTGGAACCATAGACCGCGCCCGCGTAGAGCGCGGCAAGGCCATCGAAGAACTTGTCCCACTGTGCAAGACGGAGCGTCACGCCGATGGACGCCGCCCAACGCACGTCCTTGTCCGCCACGAGACCCGACATGAGAGCGGAGAGATCCTGCCGCACCTCCTCGTCGGGGACTCCAAGGGTATAAAGCCCGTACTTGTAGTCCTTGATCGTCAAGTAGCCGGCCTGGAACAACATTCCCACCACGGGGATGTTGCGCAAATCCGACACGTCGAACACTGCATCGGAAACGCTATTCAACTCGCTAGGATCAAAAGCAAGCATGTCGCCACGCTTCAGGAAATTCATCATGAACGACGCCTTGCCTGTCTTCGCCCAGTAAAGCTCGAACTGCGGCAGACGGTTGGCCATCGTAAGGTTGATCGAGACGGGGTTGTACACATTCTCACCCGTGAAGCGCCAGAAGCGGTAACCGTTGTAGAGACGTTTGATCTCGGCGCGGTACGCCTTTGCCGAGAGCTTCATCACCTTGCGGTGTGCCTCCATGTGCTCGGAGAAGTAGCGGTCGAGTTCGTCCTCCGTGTAGCCGAGCATGGAAGCGTAGGCATCCTCAAAGGAAATATCAACGAGCGACGAGAGCGCGGAGAACACGGATAGCTGCGTGAACTTGCTGACGCCCGTGATCATCAGAAAGCGAATCTTGCCGGAGCGGTCCTTCATCTGGCGATAGACAGGAGCAAGGGCGTCACGCACCCGCTCTGCGTCATCGGGGTTCTTGAGCGCCTGTGCCACGGGGTCGTCGTACTCGTCGATCAGGATGACCGGAGGCGTGCCCTTTGCGGAAAGATCATCGATGGCAGAACCAAAGTTCATGGATGGAAGTTCGCTAGGATCGTATTCAACGCCAGCACGTTCTAATGCGGCCTTCATTACCTTTGGCAGCGACACCTTGAACTCCATGTAGTCCCCCGCCGCGCACATCCCCATGTTGAGGTGGATGACGGGGTACTTCTTCTTCCAGTCCCAGTCGGTGTCCATGATGGCGAGACCCTCGAACAGCTCGCGCCTCCCCTTAAACATCGCCTCAAGGGTGGAGATCATCAGCGACTTTCCGAACCTGCGCGGGCGCGCGAGGAAGAACATCTTCTCGCCCTTTGCCGAGGCGAGACGGTGGAACCACGCCGTCTTATCGACATAGACGTAGCCCTCGCGGCGAATCTCGCCAAAGTCGTTTGAGTCTTTGTTTACCGTCTGCATGGCGCACATTATACCAAAAAATCCGCCGCCGTGCGAAACGTCTTTGTCCAAAGTCCAAAGTCCTAAAGCCTTTGCCTTTCGTCCTTTGTCTTCTGTCCTCAAAGGGGGAAGGACAAAGGACAGACGACAAATGACAAAGGTTGGAGGACTTTGGACTTTGGACCGGTAGGGCGGTCGCCCCGCGACCGCCGCTCGGTAGGGCCCGCTCGCCGAGCGGGCCGAAACGGGAGCGGCCGCGCTTGTCGCGGCCGTGGTAGGGCCGCCTCGCCGAGGCGGCCGCGGTACGACGGTTAGCGCAGGAGGATGAAGAAGCCAGCCGAACCCAAGTCATATCCGAAGCCGGAGCTGACTTTGAGTAGCAAGCGCCCGGAGGGCACACTTCCGCCGACGAACTCTACGGCATCAGCCGCAGGCAGGATCTCCGCCGTACCGGTCTTGAACAGCGGGAACCTGCTCGTTACGCCCGAAAGGTCAATGCCCGTCATGTCGATGAGCATCGTGCCGACAAGGGCATCGGAAACCATCAGGTAGCCGTCTCCGTCGGGAATAAACCTCGCGCCCTCCGCAAGCGTCAGCGACTTCACCGTGCCATGACCCGAAATGAAGCCGGAAATGGCGACCGCGCAGTCCGCGCTGCCGTTGATGACGAGATTGGTGAACGCGAGCGCCCCGTCTGCCGCCAGCGCTCCCGCAACCGTGTTCGTCCCGTTGGCGAACGCGAGGTCGCCGCCGGACACCGTCAGGTTGGCGAACGCAAGTCCGTCCGTCGCGGAGACCGCAGGCACCCACGGCGCGCACACCACGGCGTCCGTCCCATTCGGCAGGTTGCCGCACCAGTTCGCCGCGTTGTCGAGCGAGGCGTCATCCGCCTCGTTGCGCCACACCGAAAGCGTGCGCGTGGTCGAGGACGCAACCAGATCGGTGCCGGAGTGCGAGTAGAAGATCACGCCGGAGACCGCGTCGTAGAGTCCGGCCCTGCCGCCCTTCACGCACGGGATGAAGTGGCGCTGGATGCGGCACACGCCGTCGGCGCCCGTCCGCCAGAGCTTCAGTTCGTAGAACTTGGAAGCGCCCTCGCCCCACTTGCCGCCGCTGCCGTGAGCGGCGAACATCCAGATCGTCATGCCGGTGTTGCCACTGGCGGAGACGTTGTTGGGGCTTTGAGCGGTCGTGCCGTCCACGGTTATCGTCATCTTGGAACCGGCAGGTGCCTCAGACACGATCAAATGCCTGCCGCTGTTCAACGCGATACCAGTCTTGATCTCGCCACTGCCAAGCGCCTGCCCGCCGATTGTGTTCAAAGCCTGAAGCAGAAGGCAATGAGTGTTTCCGATGACGCCGAGCGGGGCGTTTCCGCTGATCCAGTCGATGTCCGCCTCGGCCTTCACGCCAGACCTACCGTCCACGCCAGTGTCAACCCACTGGCTGCCGTTGGATTCGACGTACTCGACAAAGGCGTCCGGCTTGCTCCGATCGACGACCGGACCCGCCACGAGCGGCGTGCCGGAAGATACCCGGCACGAAGTCGCGCTTGAGTATGTTGTTGATGTAGATCTTCATGCCCCACAGTTTCGCGGAGCAATACCTGTCCGGACCATGTCTGGCAAAGAGGTAGAGCGTACTGTTGTAATTGCTATTTGCGGTGACATTGCCGCTTGCAGTAGTCGTAACTCCATCCACGCTGATTGAAAGCTTCTGTCCTTGGACAGCCTTCGAAATTACGCGATGCCGCCCTGAATCTATGGCAACGCCCGACGTGGTTTCGTAGGAGTTCTTGACGTATGCGCTGTATTTGCCGTTGTAAGTCTTCATCGGCTCGAAATTATTGGAGCCCATTCCAACTAGATCGCAATCGCTGTTGCCCCCCGTTATATCCACGTCTGCATCAATAATCATGCTCGTGATGGCGGGCGTGACGTTGCCTGCCGGTCCAGGCAGCACTCCCGAGTCAACCCACTGCGACCCCGTCGATTTCACGTAGTCGATATAGACCTGCGGCTCATTGTGCCGTTCCTTGACGGACTGGGAAACGTACCACACGTCGTTCAGCATGTCGTAGAGGCCGGCGACAGTGTTCTTGATGCCCGGCACGAAGTCGCGTACGAGTTCGTCGTTGATGTAGATCTTCAGGCCCCACAGTTTTGCAGAGCAATACCTGTCCGGACCTTTTCTGGCAAAGATGTAGAGCGTATTTTCTCCATTGCTAAATGTAGCGACGTTGCTGCCTGCAGTGGTCGTGACTCCGTCCACGCTGATTGCAAGTTTCTGTCCATTGACAGCCGTCGTGATTACACGATGCCGCCCTGTATTTATGGCAACGCCTGACGTAGTATTTCCA
>CACWIW010000003.1 GCA_902761035.1 uncultured bacterium
CATGGTGTTGCGATATCCGTCATGCTTCGACGCTGAATTCCGCGCTTCGTTTACAGGGCAGCCAGCGTCGGGAAAGCTTGCCGACATTGTCAACAAGGCCCGCCGTTCCGGCATCCCCCTGTACCTCATCATCGACGAGTACGACAACTTCACGAACCAGATGATCCGTGCATCGGGGGTGACGGACTACCGTGAGATCACGCACGGCGCGGGGTTCTACCGCAACTGGTTCAAGAAGTTCAAGGGTGATTTCGACCGCATCTTCATGACGGGAGTTTCCCCCGTCACGCTGGACGACCTGACGAGCGGATTCAACATCGCGACGAACCTCACTCTCCATCCAGACTGCAACGCTACGCTTGGCTTCTCGACGGCGGAGGCTGTGAAGATGTTCTCCGACTTCAAGGGGACTGGCCGGTTCACACACGGCGATCCGGAGGCGATCGTCGAGTCCATCAAGCCGTGGTACGATGGCTACTGTTTTGCGAAGAAGAAGGTGGGCGTGGAGTGCGTGTTCAACTCAGACATGACGCTCTACTACCTCAAGAGCCTTGTCGAGACGGGCGAACCGCCGGAGAACATGGTGGACGCCAACATCAAGACGGACTACGACAAGCTCAAGACGATCTCCGACCTCCAGCGCACCGTGTTCAAGATGGAGCCCCTTGAGGCGCTGCCGATGACGGAACAGGCCGTCGCCAAGGGCGGCATCCAGTTCCCGCTCGTGGAGTCGTTCCCCGCCGAGGCGATTGTCAAGCCCGAGAATTTCCGGTCGCTTTTCTTCTACTACGGACTTCTCTCGATGACCGGTTGGAAGACGGGACGTCCGGTTTTTGGAGTTCCGAACAACTGCGTGGAAAAACAGATCTACGGTTATCTACGTGACCGGTACTTCCCTCCGTCAAAGAGCTTCCTCGACTGGGACGACGCCGCTTTCGCGTTCGCCTACGACGGGAAGTGGCGGGAGTTTTTTGAACTGGTGTCGAAGAACTTCGCCGAGACGACGCCGATACGCGGCGGCATCGACGGCGAGGTGCGCATGCAGGGGTACTTCCAGTGTGAGATGGGGCATCTGCCGCAGTTCATCACGTGCCCGGAGTTGGAGATGTCGCACGGCAACTGCGACTTCTTCCTCTTCCCGGAGCGTCACTACTACGGCGACGTGCCGCACAGCTACATCGTCGAGTTCAAGTACCTCAAGAAGGGCGCGAAGAAGGCGGAGCTGGAGGCGCAGCGCAAGGAGGGCATCGCGCAGCTGAAGGCATACGCGAAGGACAAGAAAATCCCCGCGCTCGCGAAGGGCACGACGCTCCACCTCGTCCTCGTCCAGTACCGTGGCCCGAAGATGTGTACCTGCGAACTGGTTGGTGAGAAGAGATACTAAGATGTGAACTCGTCTCTTTGCCTTACCCCTTGACAGCATGCAATAAAACAATATATAATGTTCGCCATGAAAACAACTTTAGACATTCCTGACACGTTGTACCGCGAATTCAAGGCGAGGACGGCGACGAACGGCGAGAAGATTCGCAGCGCCGTCATCGCGTTCATCGTCGCGTACAATTCGGGGGAATGGGGACGGCCAGCCGTTGAAAAGGCTGCACAGCATACGCGTAGGAGGGCAAAACCGCAGCTGCCCGATTGGGCAGGAATCGCCGAACCTTTCATCACGAAGTATCCGGACGATCCTCTTGACGGCGAGAAGATGCGCGATGAGATCGTCGCGGCAAAGAGGGCTGGCCGTATATGACGTATGGATGCGACACGTCTTTCCTGATGCGGATTCTGACGAACCATCCGCAGCCGCTTGCGGCGAAGGTCATAGCCGAGGCATACAGACGCGTGTTGGATGGACACGTCTTCGAGATTTCCGACTTGACGCTTTCGGAGGCGTATTATTCGCTCCAGGCGAGCTACGGCGTATCGAAGACCGATGCGCTGATGCTTCTTAAGAGGATTTCAGAGGCGACGGGTTTTGTCGTCAGTGGACATGCCAAAAACACGCTCGCCCTTCCGAACATCGCGAAAGTGAGTCCTGGGTTCGTGGACAGGCTGATTCACGGCGAGTATTTTGCGGAGGCTCGGACGACGGTTGCATGCGAGAAGTCGTTCAGGAGACTTCCCCTAGCGGAGGTGTTTACAGTTGACCGTAAGCCGCGTGGACAGTAATGTCCGCACATGGAGAAACATGTCCTACGCCCCCATCAACGATGCGGTGATTTGGCATACTTATACACGTGAATTGCGGTCTGCTGTAATCGGGATGTAATCGGGATTGCGGTTAGGCCGCGATTTTGGTATCATAATCGACCTAGCACAAAAAGCGCTTCTGCAGATGTACCTCAAGCAACTGGACATACTCGGCTTCAAGTCCTTCGCGGACCGCACCCGGCTCACGTTCGAGCCGGGCATGATCGCCATTGTCGGGCCGAACGGCTGCGGCAAGTCGAACGTGTCGGACGCGATCCGCTGGGTGCTGGGCGAACAGCGTCCCACGGCGATCCGCTGCTCGAAGCTCGTGGACGTGGTGTTCAACGGCACGGACACGCGCAAGCCGCTCGGCCTCGCCGAGGTGTCCATCACCTTCGCCGACTGCGAGAAGGAGCTCGGCACCGAGTACCACGAGGTCACGGTCACGCGTCGCGTCTACCGTTCCGGCGAGGGCGAGTACTTCCTCAACAAGGTGCGCTGCGGACTGAAGGACATCAAGCGCCTCTTCATGGGCACGGGCATCGGCACGTCGTCCTACTCCGTGATGGCGCAGGGCCAGATTGACGCGATTCTCTCGTCGAAGCCCGAGGACCGCCGCGCGGTGTTCGAGGAGGCGGCCGGCATCACGAAGTTCAAGGCCGACCGCAAGGAGGCGATGCGCAAGATCGACCAGACCGAGCAGAACCTCCAGCGCGAGGCGGACGTCCTGCGCGAGATGAAGCGACAGATCGGGTCCCTCCAGCGTCAGGTGGGCAAGGCCAAGCGCTACAAGGAACTGCACGAGGAGCTGCGCGGGCTCGACATCTTCCTCTGCAAGGGAAAACTCCAGTATTTCAACCTCGCGCTCGAGGGCAACGCCCAGAAGCAGCGCGAAACGGACCAGTCGATCATCGACCTCACCGCCGAGGTGAACGCCGCCGAGAGCGGCACGCAGCAGATCCATGCGGACATGCACGCCCTCGAGGAGCGTCTCGGCTCGCTCGCGACGGAGGCGGCTGCCGCAGACGGCGCCTACTCCCGCGCCCGCGAGGTGATCGGCGTGAACGAGCAGCGCATCGCGGAGTATCGTGCGTGGCGCGACCGCGACGGACGCGAAATCGACCTCACCCGCCAGCAGCTCGAGGAAATCGGGATGCAGACGGAGTCGCTCCAGCAGAAGACCGCGTTGCTGGAGGACGGGCTTGCAAGCGCGCGGGAGGCGCTCGAGGAGGCGGAGGCGACGTTCGGCGAGTCGACTACGAAGATCGACGCGTTGCGTCAGGGCCTGCAGCAGGGGCGGTTCGAGTCCGTCGCCTGCGACCGCCATGCCACCGAGGTGCGCGACGAGATCGCGCGTCTGGAGAATCAGGCGCGCGAGGTGATTCTCAAGCGCGAACGCCTGACGAGCGAGGAGGCGCAGCTCCAGGCGAGCGACGCGGAGGCGCAGAAGAATCTGGCGGACGTCGAGGCGCGCCTTGCGTCGGCGAAGGCGGCGGAGACCGAAGCGGCGGAACTGGCCCGGGCGGCGTCCGAGGCGCTCACGACCCTGCGCGAGGAGATCGCCGAGGCGCGCGACCACTTGGGCGAGATGCAGACAGCCGCCGCCGAGAAGGGCGCGCAGCTGGAGATGTTGAAGGACGAGACGGCCGCGAAGGCCGTGCTCGAGAACGTGCTGCAGGATGTTTCGGGCGACGTGCGGATCGTCGCCGTGGAGACCGGGCGCGAAGGCGCGGCGGCCGTTGCGGCCGGTGACCGCCTCGTGGACCATCTGGCGCTTTCGGAGGCGGACCGCGAGACGGCGGACCGTCTGCTCGGCGACGTGGTGCTCGTGGACGGCGCGGACGGGAAGTGGACGCCCTCGACGGCGGTTGCCCCGTCGTCCGGACACCGTTCGCCGATCACCGAGGCCGAGAACGAACTGGAGGACCTGCGCAACCGCATTGCGCGCGCGAAGGAGACGCTGGAAACCGGCGCGGCGCGCACGATCGCGCTCACGGACGAGTCGCGCGCGGCTGAGGAACGCCTCACGGCGGCCCGGCGCGGCGCGGCGCAGGCGGAGGGCGAACATGGCACCGTCGCGCGCGACGCGGCGGCCGTGAAGGCGCGCCTCGATGCGGTGTCGGCGGAGCTGAAGACGCTCGTCGAGGCCAACGCGGGCGATGACGCGCGGCGTGCCGCGCTCGTGCAGGATTTGGAGGAGACACTCGCGAAGCGCGATGCGTTGATGGAGCGTACGGCGCAGCAGCAGGACGAGCTGCAGCGCGTGGAGATCGCGCACGCCGAGGAGAGCCGCAAGCTCACCGAACGGCGCATCACGGCGGCGCAGATGGAGAACGAGCTCCAGCTCACGGCGCAGCAGGGCGCGGACGCCGCGCGCCGGCGTTCGGAGCTGCAGAAGATGATCGAGGGACGCGAGGCCGGCATCCGCGGGTACGAGGAGTCGATCCAGCGTCTGCAGGACGAGACCGTGGAGCTGATGGGCTCGCTGGACGAGCTGAAGGAGAAGGCGTCCGCCATCCACGGCCAGGTGGAGGAGGCGCGGGCGTCGCGCGGCGAGTTGCAGGCCCGCCTGTCGGCGGCCGAGGCGTCCGTGGGCGAGCGCCGTCGGGCGCTCGACGAGGCGCGGACGTTCAAGGGCAAGCTCGAGGTCGCCGCCACCGAGGCGTCCATGCGCCGCCAGAACGTGTACGAGCACCTGAGCCAGGAATACGGACTCGACGCGCAGGCCGTGTTGCGCGAGCCGGATCCGGACTGGGGGAAGGGCAAGGAGCCGCCGCCGCCGGAGACGCTTGAGGCCCGCGTGAACGAATTGAACGCGCAGATCGCGGCGCTGGGTCCGCTGAACATGGCGGCCATCGACGATTTCCGCGAGCTGGAGGAACGCTACACGCGCGAGAAGGAGCAGGAGGCCGACCTCCTCGCCGCGCGCGAAAAGATCCTCGAGCTGATCACGAACCTGAACTCGAAGTCGAGCGAGATGTTCCGCAGCACCTTCGAGCAGGCGAACGAGAACTTCCAGCGCATGTTCACGAAGCTGTTCAACGGCGGCGAGGCGCGCCTCGTGCTGCTCGAGAACGCCGAGGATCCGCTGGAGTGCGGCATCGACATCATCGCGCGTCCGCCCGGAAAGCGTCCGCAGAGCGTCACGCTCCTCTCCGGCGGCGAGCGCACGATGACGGCCGTCGCGCTGCTGTTCGCGATCTTCATGATCAAGCCCGCGCCGTTCTGCATGCTGGACGAGCTCGACGCGGCCCTCGACGACGCGAACATCGGGCGTTTCGTGGAGGCGCTGAAGGACTTCCTCGACCGCTCGCAGTTCCTGATTATCACGCACAACCAGCACACCATCGCGGGCAGCGACCTCGTCTACGGCGTGAGCCAGCAGGAGAAGGGCATTTCGCGCATCATCTCGATGCGCCTGGCGGACATCGGCGTGAAGCCGATGCCGGACGAGAAGGCGTAGGTGGGGCGAGGCGTCCCGCCGAGCCGGCTTTCTCAATCTTGACGTGGAGTATTTTACGTGAACGTAGGCATTGTTGGACTTGGACTGATCGGCGGGTCGTTCGCGCAGGCGGCGACGCGCGCGGGGCATAGCGTCGCCGTGTGGAACCGCACGCGCGCAACGTCCGAACGGGCGGTCGCTGACGGCTCGGCGGCGACCGTGCTGGAGGAGGACATGACCTCGACGGCGGGCAGCCCCGACCTCTACCTCATCTCACTGCCGCCCGACGCCGTCGTGCCGTGGATCGACGCTCACCAGTCCGCGTTCAAGCCCGGCGCCGTGGTGGTTGATGCGACGGGCGTGAAGGGCGCGATCTGCTCGGCGCTGCGCAAGTACGCCTACGACGACACGCCGTGGACGTTCGTAGGTGGGCATCCGATGGCGGGCAAGGAGGTGGCTGGCTACGCGAACGCGACGCCCGACCTATTCTCCGACGCATCGATGATCCTCACTCCGTACCCTTCGTGCGGACGCGGTCCGCTCGACATGCTGGAGGCGTTCTTCAAGGGACTCGGCTTCGGGCGCGTGGTGTTCACCACGCCCGAGCACCACGACGAGATGATCGCCCTCACGAGCCAGCTCGCGCACGTCGTCTCGTCCGCCTACATCCAGTCTCCTCCGTGCTCGGCGGCCTCGTTGAGCGTCTGACCGAATTCAAGTCGGCGCTGGACGCGCAGGACGCACCGCGTCTGCGCGACCTGCTTGAGAAGGGCCGCATGGTGATCGAGTCCATGCCCCCCACATACAAGTCCATTGCGCGGCGCGCTTCTACTTGAATTCGCACCCGAAAAAGGGTAAAATACTCCTTAATTTTTAGGAGGCATTAGGCTTATGCGTATCTTGACAGGCATTCAGCCATCGGGGAAGTTGCACTGGGGCAACTACTTCGGGGCCATGAAGTCCATGTTCGACCTTCAGGCGAAGGGCGAGGACATGTTCATGTTCATCGCGAATTTCCACGCCATGACAACGGTGCGGGACGGCGCGGCGCTGCGCGAATCGACGCGCGAAGTGGCGCTTGACTACCTCGCCTGCGGACTCGACCCCGCGAAGACGATCGTCTACCGCCAGAGCGACGTGCCCGAGGTGCAGGAACTCGCGTGGTACCTCTCGTGTCTCACGCCGATGGGCCTCCTCGAACGCTGCCACAGCTACAAGGACAAGATGGCGCACGGCTTCGACGCGACGCACGGCCTTTTCGCATATCCCGTCCTCATGGCCGCCGACATCCTCATCATGCAGAGCGACCTCGTGCCGGTGGGCAAGGACCAGAAGCAGCACCTCGAGGTGACGCGCGACCTCGCGATCAAATTCAACAACGCCTACGGCGAAATCTTCAAGATTCCCGACGCCTACATCCCCGAGACCGTCGCCACCATTCCCGGCACCGACGGACAGAAGATGTCCAAGAGCTACCACAACACGATCGAGCTCTTTGACGTCTCCGCCAAGAAGAAGGTGATGGGCATCGTCACGGACTCCAAGACGATGGAGGAGCCGAAGGAGCCGGAAGGCAACTCCATCTACGAGCTCTACAAGCTCTTCGCCACGCCCGAGGAGGTCGCGCAGATGGCTGCGAGCTTCCGTGCCGGGAACTACGGTTACGGCCACGCGAAGAAGGCACTCCTCGCGGCGTACCACAGGCTGTTCGACCCGTTCAAGGAACGGCGCGAGGAACTTGCGAAGGATCCCGCCGCGCTCGAGGACATCCTCCAGGACGGTGCGAAGCGCGCGCGCGCAGCCGCCGCCCCCACGATGGAGAAGGTGCGTCGGGCCGTGGGTCTGTGAAGAGTTGGGGAGTTTGCAAGTTGGCAAGTTAAACAGTTGAAAACCATTTAACTGACGATGGCACAAGCGGAACTATTTGCAGAAGACTACAAGGTGAACCTCGAGATTTTCGAGGGGCCCCTTGATCTGCTTCTGTATCTCATCCGCCGCGAGGAGCTGGAGATCTACGACATCCCGATCGGACGCATCACCGAGCAGTACATGCAGTACCTCGACCTCATGCGCCAGCTCAACCTCGACGTGGCGGGCGAGTTCATCGTGATGGCCGCCACGCTCATGGTGATCAAGAGCCGCATGATGCTGCCCGTCGACCGCCGCCAGGCCGAGGAGGGGGCGGACGAAGAGTGGGTGGACCCGCGCCTCGACCTCGTGCGCCAGCTGATCGAGTACAAGAAATTCAAGGACGCCGCCGGCAAACTCGCAGAGTACGAGGCGCTCACGCAGGAGTCGTTCGACTACGGCGGCGGAAGGCCCAAGTTCGAGAAGACTGCGGCGGACGCCGCGGACGCGCTCGCGAGCATCGACATGTTCGACCTCCTCACCGCGTTCCAGGAGGTGCTCGCGCGTCTCAACGAGGTTCCGCAGGAGGAGCTGAAGGGCATGCGCTGGAGCGTGCCCGACAAGATGGACATGATCCTCGAGCGTTCGCGTTCGGAGGGGCAAATCTCGTTTTCAACCCTGTTTACGGCGCGTTCGCCGCGCGGCGAAGTGATCGTGACGTTCCTCGCCCTGCTCGAACTTCTTCGCCAACACCGCGTGATCGTCTACCAGAACGACGCTTTCCACGAAATCACGGTTCTCCCCTCAAAGGAGATGCCGGACGACAAACCACTTGAGGCACCCGACGACTATGGAACCTGAAGAAGAGAAAATTGAGACGCCTGTTGAGGCTCCGGTCGAGACGCCCGCCGAAACGCCCGCCGAAACGCCAGCAGAAGTTCCTGCGGATGTGCCGATTGATGCCGCCGAAGCTCCTGCGGAGGTTCCGGTAGATGCTGTTGAAACTCCGGTGGAGGTGCCGGTCGATGATGTGGAGGCTCCCGCTCCGGCGGAGGAGCGCAAGCCCACGCCAATGCCGAAGCCGAAGGAGCCGAAGATCCCGCTGCCGTCATCGCTTCAGGAGATCGTCGGCGCGCTGCTATTCGCCTCTCAGACCCCCCTCACTGTCACAGACCTGCGGCAGTGCATCCGCGGCGTAGAACCCGAGGAGGGCGAGAACGCGGAGGTGATGGGCGTATACAAGAGCTGCACGACGCGCGAGGTCGAGCAGGCCGTCCACGGCCTTGAGAAGGAGCTGGAGCGTTCCGGCTGCGGGTTCCGACTCGTGTGCGCGGGCGGCGCATACCGTCTGCAGACCGCGCCCTCGTGCGGACGTTACGTACGTGCGCTCCTGAAGCTAGACCGTCCGAACCGGCTCTCCCGCGCGGCGCTGGAGACGCTTGCGATCATAGCATACCGTCAGCCGATCACCAAGTCCGAGGTCGAGCAGATTCGCGGCGTGGCGGTGGACACGATCGTGAAGACGCTCGTCGATTTGCAGCTCGTGCGCCTCGTGGGGCGCAGCGAACTGCCTGGCCATCCGTTCCTCTACGGCACAACGCCGCTCTTCCTTGAACACTTCGGCCTCGCCTCGCTGAGCGAGCTCAACGCGATCGACCCCACGCTCCAGCGGTCCAACCCGCGCGAGCGCGCGAAGCTGTTCGTTAAGAAGGAGAAGCCGAAGGAAGAGGCGCCCACGCTTGAGGAGGCCGCTCAAGAAACTGCAGCCACGGAGGCTGCTGCTACGGCGGAGGCTGCCGAGTCGGAGCCCCCAGAGAATCTAGAGAACCTAGAAAATCTAGAAGACCTAGAAACTACTGAAACTCCCGAAGAGCCGCTGACCGTAGCGCGCATCGGATCGACGGGCGTCAACGACGACGACGACATCTTCATCGACGACACGCCGGACGAATTCGACGACGATGACGACGACGATGACGACGACGACCTTGAAGATGAGGAAGAAGAACTAGACGATGACGACGAAACAGAAGAAGAGGAGGATGAAGATGAAGATTCGTGAGTATTCCACAGGAATCGTGGCAACGTTGACCGCCGCGTTCCTCTGCGGTCTGTGCGGCTGCGGACAGCCGACGGACGTTCCCAACAACTCCAGCGTGCGTGCCAACGCGATGGAGGACTTCCAGGCCGGACGCATAGACGCCGCGATCGCGGGCTTCAAGCACGTCCTCAAGAGCGACCCCAAAGACTATCTCGCGCATTTCCAGCTGGCGACGCTCCTGCAGGAACAGCGCAAGGACTACCAGGGCGCGCTTGTCCATTTCAGCCTCTATCTCGACATGCGGCCGGCGGAGGATAAGACGACCCTCGCCGCAGACAGGATTGAGGAATGCAAGAGCATGATGCTTGCAGAGCACGCGCGGAAGAGCGGGATTACGCCGCCGCGCAAGGTCGATCCCGCCGACGGAGAGAAGAAACTCAGTGCGGACAACTCCCGCCTGTCCGCAGAGGTTGCCCGCCTCCAGAAGGAGAACAAGAATCTGCGTTACCTTCTCTCGGGCGTCGGCACATCCGGGAAGGGGCGAGCGGCCAACCTGAACGCGGAGGCGAAGAAGCTGCTGGCAGACCTGCATGTGCCTGATGAGGAGGAGCAGCGCCGCCGTCCGCTGATTCCGACGGACAAGGAACTCCTGGAAGACGACGGCGAAGATCGTCCGCTTGTCTCCTCTCCGGCTGTGAAGAGCCAGATTTCCAAGGTGAAGCGCGAAGAGGCGGGTGGGCAATCCCGTCCATCGGCCATCAAGAAGCCGGTTATCCCGGCCGACGAGATGTCGGGCCCCGTGCAGCCGCCGCCAATCAAGAAGCCGCCGCTTATCGTAGATCGTTCGGCCGAGCAAGACCCGAAGCCGGCGGCTCCTGCTGCCGGTGCCGCGCGCAGCGGCGGCCTGAACGGCCTGTTGGGCGGCATAAAGAAGCCTGAAAGCCCGTCCCGTCCCGACACCTACGTAGTCCAACCCGGCGACACGCTCATGACAATCGCCTCGCGCTTCTACGGTTCGCGCAGCAAGTGGCGCGACATCCGCGAGGCGAACAAGGCCACGATTCCCCTCAACGGCAGCGTGAGGGCAGGACAGACCATCAAACTTCCCTGACCATGTCCTCGGTTCACACATCGCTTGTAGAAAGAAACCACGCCTGGACGGGCGAGGACGTCCCGTGGCTTCTTGACACTGAGGACGACGCGCTGTTGGGCACTCCGGGCACGGACCGCGTCCGCAGGCGCCTTTTCCACTACCTTTCTGGCGGAGGCCTTTCCGCATGCGGGTTTTCAAGTGCACGCGCCCTCGTGAGTCGGCGCCAGGCACGTTTTCTGACGTTCGCCGGCATTTTTGCCGCGCTGTGGATAATTTTCTGGATTGTACAATAAAGGAGAATAAAATGAAGAAATCGTTCATAACTCTGTTTGGTCTTGCGGCCTTGGTGCCCGCCTGGGCGCAGGACGCCAACGTGATGGAGGCTTCCGCCAGCGTGCGCACGGCCTACCAGGAACGCCAGGCGCTTGAAGAGGTGCCGCGTCTCGTCCAGCAGTTCGAGGTGCTGGCGAACAACCAGGAGCAGATCGCCGCGCGTCTTGTGAAGGTCGAGAGCGGCAGCGGCGACACGGAAGAGCTCCGTGCGGACATCGACAAGCTGCGCGGCGAAATCGCCGAGTTGGGCGCGGCCGTCCGCCGCGACCAGGACGCGATGCGCCGCGAGATCGTGGACGACCTCACGCGCCGCCTGAACGAAATCACCGCGCAGATGCAGCAGAACCAGGCGCAGGCGCTTGCGCAGATACAGGCGCGGGCTGATTCCGCCCTCCAGGCTGCGGAGGCGGCCGCAAAGGCCGCGCGCGAACAGGCCGAATACACGAAGCGCATAGCGTCGCGTCCGCCCGCCCCCGCCCCCGCCCCTGCCACGGCTGCCCCGCGCACGGCTGGAGGTGCCCCCGCGAAGCCCGCCGCGCCCGTTTACAACGGCCCCTACTATGAACACGTCGTCGAGCCCGGTCAGACTCTGTCCTTCATCGCGAAGGGCTTTGAGACGACCGTGCCGAAGATCCTCGCCGCGAACCCCGGACTCAAGGCGAACGCGCTTCGTGTGGGCCAGAAGCTGATCATTCCCGCCGAGGAAACGCAGCAGGCCGCGCCGAAGAAGAAGTAGTCCGGGGAATTCAATGGACGGTTATCCTGAAGTCCGGCTGCGGCGTCTGCGCCGCACGGCGGCGATCCGCGACATGTTCGGAATGGACGCGCCGTCGCCGTCGAAGTTCATCTGGCCCGTGTTCGTGGTGCCGGGCGAGGGACGCCGCGAGGCAATCGATTCAATGCCCGGCCAATACCGCCTTTCCGCCGACGAGCTCGTGAAGGAACTCGCGCCCGTCGTCGCGCAGGGCGTGAAGAGCGTGCTGCTCTTCGGACAGCACGAGGGCGACGGCAAGGACGAGTGCGGCACGCCCGCCGCCGACCCGCATGGGGCCGTGCAGCGCGCGATTCCCGTGCTGCGCCGAGCATATCCCGACCTCGTGATCCTCACGGACGTCTGCCTCTGCGCGTACACGGCGCACGGACACTGCGGCCCTCACGATCTCGACGGCGATATCGACAACGACGCCGCCTGCGAGATGCTCGCTCGCGTTGCGGTGAGCCACGCACAGGCTGGGGCGGACGGTGTTGCGCCGTCCGCTATGATGGACGGGCAGATCGCCGCGATCCGCCGCGCGCTTGACGACGAGGGCTTCAAGAAGACGTTGCTCATCTCTTACTCCACTAAGTTTGCCTCGCAGATGTACGGTCCTTTCCGCGACGCGGAGAACTCCGCGCCGTCGCAGGGCGACCGCCAGGGTTACCAGGCATCGTACCGCGACGCGCGCACCGCGCTGCGAGAGTCCGATTTCGATGCGGCGGAGGGCGCGGACGCGCTCATGGTGAAGCCCGCTCTCTTCTACCTCGACCTAATACAGGAAGTTTCACGTCGTTCACTGCTTCCCGTGATGGCGTACAACGTCTCCGGCGAGTATTCCATGATCCACGCCGCCGCCGAGAAGGGGTACTGCGACCTCTACGCTACGGCAAGGGAGTCACTTTACGCGATCTTCCGCGCCGGCGCGACGCAGGTGATTTCCTACTGGGCACCATTCTACAAGGAGATTTTCCGTCCATGACCGCCGTCGCCTCGTTCTGCGCATTGTGTTTTCTTCTCGTCTGCGGCAAGGCAGTCCGCACCGCGCTTCCTTTCCTCAGGAAGCTCTACCTGCCTTCGTCCATCGTGGGCGGGGCGCTAGGCTTGATCATACTCACGAGCGCAGGACGGCACGTGCCGGCGGAATGGCACGAGGGGTGGAAGTCGATACCGGGATTCCTGATCAACATCGTTTTCGCCACGATGTTCATCGGCAAGAGCTTCCCGAACGTCCGCAACACCGGACGGGCCGTCGCCGAGCAGTTCTGTTTCGCGCAGATAATCGCATGGGGCATGTACGTGGTGGGCCTTGCACTTTCCATCCTCGTATTCACGCCTTGCTTCGGGGTGCATCCCGCGTTCGGCAACTTGCTCGAAATCGGCTTCGAGGGCGGACATGGCACGGTGGGCGGCCTATCCGAGACGTTCAACGCGCTGG
This sequence comes from uncultured bacterium, assembly GCA_902761035.1. Classification (GTDB taxonomy): domain Bacteria; phylum Verrucomicrobiota; class Kiritimatiellia; order RFP12; family UBA1067; genus RUG572. Next base: position 13,140 of record CACWIW010000003.1, read on the forward strand.
GGTGGTCCGAGGGAAGCGACCTTGGCTACACGATGGCGACGATCGGAATGGTCATCGGCATCACGGTGGGAATGACGCTCGTCAACTGGGCGGTGCGGAAGGGCTACGTGAAAAACGTCCGTACCTTCGACGAGCTGAGCGACGTGGAGCAGCGCGGGTTCTATCCGGCGAACGCGCAACCGCCCGCCGGAAAGCAGACAGTGCTATGCGACTCCATTGACTCCCTCGCGTGGCACCTGGCGGTGGTGGGGCTTGCGGTGTTCGTGGGCTACGGGCTCAAGTCGCTGCTCGTCTGGGCGGGAGCCTACCTTCCGGATCACGTGCGGGAGCTTCGCATCATCGAGTCCATTCCGCTATTCCCGCTGTGCATGATGGGCGGTTTGTTCATCCAGATGCTGCTCGTCGCAACGCGGCTCGATTCGCTCGTGGACCGGGGCCAGATCAACCGCATCGGCGGCGCGTCGCTCGACTTCCTCGTGGTGGCGGCCGTGTCAACGATCCGTCTCGACTTCATCGTCAAGTACTGGCAGCCGCTCGCAATTCTCGTGGTGGCTGGCGTGGCGTGGTCACTCTTCGGCGCCTGCTGGCTTGCGCGGCGCATGTTCGGCGATGACTGGTTCGAGCGCGCCATCGTGGAGTTCGGACAGTACACCGGCGTGACGGCGACAGGTTTGCTCCTGCTCCGTACGGTCGACCCCGACTCCAAGACTTCTGCGTCCACCGTGTTCGGCTGCAAGCAGCTTTTCCACGAACCTCTGATGGGAGGCGTGTGGGTGGCGATGTCGGTGCCGCTCGTGTTCAAGCTCGGCCCGTGGCCGGTACTCCTCATCAGCGTAGGCGCGACGGTGCTTTTCTGCGTTATATGGTTCATATTCCTGCGTCGCCCCAAGGCCGGGAATGTGGTACAATATGCCGCTTCGAAGAAGGATTAGAAATGGCAACTGCAAAGGACATACGGCATTTCAAGGATGCCGAGGATTATACGAAGCATTTCGTCGTCCAGGAAGAGATCGACAAATACCTGCCCGGCGGCAAGCATTTCATCGACGAGGATCTGATCAACCGCACGCTCGCGGCGGCGGACGCCGCGCCGGTCGACCCGGTGCGCATCCGCGAGATCATCGCCAAGAGCGAGCAGACGTGCGAGACGCTCACCGTGGAGGAGGTCGCCGCGCTCATGCGCGTGGAGGATCCCGCGCTATTCGAGGAAATGCGCGCGGCGGCGGACCGCATCAAGCACAAGGTCTACGACAACCGCATCGTGATGTTCGCGCCGCTCTACATGTCGAACCTCTGCGTGAACGGCTGCCGCTACTGCGGGTTCCGCAGCGGCAACGAACACCAGAAGCGCCGCGTCCTCACGATGGACGAGCTCAAGGAGGAGATCGACGTCCTTGCGGGCCGCATCGGGCACAAACGCCTCATCGCCGTCTACGGCGAACATCCCACCACGTCCACCGACTACATCGCCGAGACGATCGAGACCTGTTACAAACGCCAGGTCAAGGCCCCGAAGACCGGCGCGCCCGTGGGCATTCGCCGCGTGAACGTGAACGCCGCGCCGCTTCCCGTTGCCGACCTCCGAGTGCTGCACGAGGTGGGCATCGGTACGTTCCAGGTGTTCCAGGAAACGTACAACCGCAAGCTCTACGAATCGATGCACCCCGCGTGGAGCGTGAAGGGCAACTACGACTGGCGCACCACGTGCTTCCACCGCTGCATGGAGGCGGGCGTGGACGACGTGGGCCTCGGTGTCCTCTACGGCCTCTGCGACTGGCGCTTCGAGCTGCTCGCCACCGTGCTGCACGCGCGCGACCTCGAACGCTGGTTCAACATCGGCCCGCACACGCTCTCGTTCCCGCGCCTGGAGCCGGCCTCCGGCACGCGCGTGCCGGAGGAGAGTCCGTGGCTCATCGACGACGACACCTTCGCGCGCATCATCGTGATCGCGCGTCTCGCCGTGCCGTACACGGGCATCATCGTGACCGCGCGCGAAAGCCCCGCCTCGCGCAACCGCGTGCTGACACACGGCATGACGCAGCTCGACTGCTCCTCCAACATCGCGATCAAGGGCTACAGCGACTTCGCGAACGAGGCCCACCAGGAGAAGGAGCGCCAGCAGTTCATGCTCGGCGACAACCGCTCCATCGAGGAGATGGTGCGCTATCTCGCCGACCGCGGCATCATCACGAGCTTCTGCACGGCGGGCTACCGCTGCGGACGCACGGGCGGCTGCATCATGGACGCGCTCAAGACCGGACGCGAGGGCAAGTTCTGCAAGATCAACGCGGTGCTCACCTTCCGCGACTCGCGGGCATCAAGGAGTGGGTACCGAAGTTCTATCCGTCGGTGATGAAGCAGTACGAGGCAACCTGCGCCGGATCGAGAGATTTGTTCTTCTGAGGTCAGGACAAAGGACAGAAGACAGAGGACAGAGGTTTGAGGACTTTGGACTTTAGACTTTGGGATAACGAATGGCAGGATTGAATGAGACGCCTAAGGGCGACCGCGTGCATATCGCGTTCTTCGGTTTGAGGAACGCGGGGAAGTCGACGCTCGTCAATCGGTTGACGGGACAGGACGTGGCAATCGTGAGCGACGTGGCCGGGACGACCACCGACCCCGTCTCAAAGGCGATGGAGATCCTGCCGCTCGGTCCGTGTCTCGTCACGGACACGGCCGGCCTCGACGACGAAGGCCCGCTCGGAGAGATGCGCGTGAAGAAGTCGCTTGAGGTGCTCGCCACCACCGACATCGCCGTGTGGGTGGAAACGGGAGAAAACAGGTCAGACCTGTTTTCTCCCGTTTACGCGCGCTTCCTTAACGCATGTCGGGCACGGGACATCGCCGTGTTGCACTACCGACGCGGCGACGACGTGGAGGCATTCCGCCGCGAACTCGCAGCGGTGCGCCTTGCGGACGCGCCGCGTCCGCTTGTGGGCGACCTCGTGTCGGCGGGCGATCTCGTGGTATGCGTGTGCCCCATCGACGAATCCGCGCCGAAGGGGCGTCTCATCCTCCCGCAGCAGCAGGTCGTACGCGAACTCCTCGACGCCGGTGCGTCTGCGCTCGTGTGCCAGCCGCCGCAGCTCGCCGGTCTCCTCGCGCAGTTGAAGCGGCAAGAGTGCCGCTTCCCCGAGAGTCGCGATTCAGGTGTGAAATTCGTCATCACCGACTCGCAGGCGTTCAAGGCTGTGGCCGCCGTCGTGCCGCCTGAGATCCCGCTCACCTCTTTCTCGATCGTCTTCGCGCGCGCGAAAGGCGACCTCGCGGCGTACTGCGCCGGTGCCGATGCGCTTGCTACACTGAAGGACGGCGACCGCGTGTTGATCTCCGAAGGCTGCACGCACCATCGCCAGTGCAATGACATCGGCACGGTGAAACTGCCTAAGTGGATTATGGCGAAGACGGGGAAGAAGCTCGCGTTTGAATGGACAAGCGGCAACTCCTTCCCTGAGGATCTTTCGCCCTACGCGCTCGTTGTGCATTGCGGCGGCTGCATGCTTATGCGCCGTGCGGTGCAGGCCCGCATTGCGCGTTGCCGCGCTGCGGGCGTGCCGATTACGAATTACGGCGTGTGCATTGCCGCATGCAACGGCATTACAGCCTCGCCCGACACATGCATGGTGGCACGTGTCGGTGCGATCTAACGCGTGCGGTTGACGAGGACGCGCGCTAGTTCGGCAAGCGACGTGACGTCGCCGGGAAGGCCGGAGAGCGCCGCGAGGGCGGCATCGGTTTCCGACTGCACGAGACGCAAAGTCTCGTCGCGCGAGAAGGGCGAGTCGTCGTCCAGCAGGTCGTCCTCGTACTGAAACGCGAGTCCGAGGTGGTAGGCGTAGAGGCGCAGCTTCTCGACGGATTCGTCGTCGCCGCCGCCTACGAGCGCGCCCGTCACGGCTGCTGCCATGAAGAGGTCGGCCGTCTTGTGTTCGTAGATGAACGGCACGTCCTTCGTGCCGGGGACGATGTCCTCGACCTGTCCGCGCACCACGCCGAGGGCGCAGCGTCCGAAGAACTCAATCATCTTCGCGCGCGCGCCGGTTCGGTGTTCAGGCGTCTGCGCAAGCGCCGTGAAGGCGAGCGCCTGCAGGGCGTCACCCGCGAGGATGGCGTTCGCCTCGCCGAACTTGGCCCACACGCTCGGTTTCCCGCGCCGTTCCGCGTCGTTGTCCATCGCAGGCAGGTCGTCATGTACGAGCGTGTATGAGTGGAGAAGCTCCACGGCGCAGGCGGGCAGCAGCGCGTCCGCAGCGGTTCCGCCGGCGGCGACAGCCGCCGCCAGGCAGATGCGCGGGCGGATGCGCTTGCCGCCGCCTTCAACGGCCCAGCGCATCGCGTCGACGAGGACGCGCGGGCGCCCCTCCTCCGACATCAGACGGAGCAGTTCGCGCTCTACGCCTTGAATGGCTTCCTCAATCACAGACATTTACTTCCCTGGAAAATTGTTCACAAATCTCAATTGTTCACAAATGCCACCATTTTACCTCTCCATGTTATATCTCACGCAGAGTCGCGGAGAGGCAGAGTTCGCAGAGTTTATCCCCATTGCTTGAGTATGTATTTGTTTTCACCAATTGGGTGAAAGAACTTTCCGAGATTCTTCTTTTCATGGTTTTCTTCTGCGTGAGACTTTCAGCCGAGGATTTTAGGATGATGGCATTGAAGATTTGTGAACAATCAACGCTTCTTGTACTCGTCGAGCTGCTTCTTGGCGCAGTTGGTCGTGACCGTCTGCGCGCCGCGTTCGAACGCCTTGAGCGACTCGTCGAGCTTGTCGACCGTCCACACGTGGAACTCATATCCGGCGTCCTTCACCTTCTTGATGATGTCCGCCGTGATGATCTTGCTGTTGAACTGGCAGTCAACGCCGTCCGCGCCGGTCTCCTTGATGCCCTCGATGATGTACTCGGCCGTCACGGGTTTCTTCGCGCCCTTCGGGCCAACATTTGCCCCCGTGAGCCAATAGACCTTGTACTCTGGCATCAGCTCCTTCAGCTTCTTGCACGTCTCGCGGTTGAAGGCGATGAAGAGCGCGTTCTTGGGCGTCGCGTTCTTCTGCTTCGCGAACACTTCCTTGATATACGGCACGATCTCCGGGCCGGGCTTCACCTCCACGTAGATCTGGCGTCCATCGCGCGCGAGCGCCAGCACCTCCTCGAGGAGCGCGGGACGCGTGGGCGAGTACTTCGAGCCTTTCCACTTGCCCCAGCCACCCACGTCGGCCTTGGAGATTTCCGTTTCCCAGTTCGCCTCGGCGCACTTCTTCGTGCAGACACCGCCGGTCGTGCGCTTGAGGTCGCGGTCGTGGAACGTGAACACGCGCTTGTCGGCGGAGAGATAGATGTCGCACTCGAAGCCGAAGCCTCGATCCACGGCCATCTTGTACGCGGGCAGCGTGTTCTCTGGCGCGTCGTGGGATTCGCCGCGGTGGCAGATGAACGTCGTGTAGTCGGGCTTCGCTATGCCTTTGCAGGACTTGGTCTGGCAGCAACCGCCAAACGCAATGGTTCCGGTGGCGATCAGGGCCGCCAATCCAATGATTTTCTTCATTTGCTAGTTCCTTTCTTGTTGTTGTTATGCAGAAAGTAGGTTAGGTGCGCTTCAGCTGCGGGAAGAGAACGACGTCGCGGATGGAATCGGTGCCGGTGAGGAACATCACGAGACGGTCCACGCCGAAGCCAAGACCGCCCGTCGGGGGCATGCCGCATTCGAGCGCCGAGATGAAGTCCTCGTCGATCTTCTCCGTATCCTCGCCCGCCTGGTTCTCGAGCGCCTTGCGCTGCTCGAGCGGGTCGTTCTGCTCGGTGTAGCCCGGACACAGCTCGCGACCGGCCACGACGAACTCGAACACGTCCACGAGCGACGGATCGTCCTTGCACGCCTTGGCGAGCGGGACGAACGCATGCGGGATGCGCGTCACGAACGTGGGCTGCATGAGGTTACGCTCGATGAGCTTGTCGTAGACCTCGTGCGTGAGCATGAGTTCCGTGGTGACGCCGTCCAGCTCCAGGTTGGTGTCGGTCTCGCGTCCCTTGGCCTTGGCCTTTTCAAGCTGCGTGGCGAAGTCGAGGTCGAACCAGTCGTCGCCCATCAGCTCCTTTACGAGATCCTTGTAGGCCACGCGACGGTAGGGCGGGGTGAAGTCGATCACGTCGCCCTTGTCGCCGTAGGGAACCTTGCGCGTGCCGATCACCGTATCGCAGAGGTGCGGGAGGAGTCCCTCCATGATGTTCTCCATCGACTTGCGGTCGCCGTACGCCTCGTAGATCTCGCACACGGTGAACTCGGGGTTGTGCGTGCGGTCGATGCCCTCGTTGCGGAAGTCCTTGCCGAGCTCGAACACCTTGTTCATGCCGCCCACGAGAAGGCGCTTGAGGTAGAGTTCGGGGGCGATGCGCATCACGCAGTCCTTGTCGAGTGCGTTGAAGTGCGAGAAGAACGGCTTGGCGGCGGCGCCGCCGGCCTGGTCCTGGAGGATGGGCGTTTCCACCTCGACGAAACCACGGTCCCAGAGGTACTTGCGGATCTCCATGATGAGACGGGAACGCGTGAAGAAACGCTCGCGGCTTTCGTCGTTCGTCATCAGATCGACGTAGCGGCGGCGGTAGCACTCCTCCTGGTCGGCGAGGCCGTGGAACTTCTCCGGCGGCTGCTCAAGCGCCTTCGCGAGGAGGTCCCAGTCCTTCACGATCACGGACTTCTCGCCCTTCTGCGTGGTGAAGAGCCGGCCCTTGACGCCGATGATGTCGCCGAGGTTGAGCTGCTTGAAGCCGGTGAAGAGCCGTTCGTCCAGCTCGTCGCGCTTGAAGATGAGCTGGAAACGGTCCGTGCCGTCGTTGAGCGTGCAGAAGTTCATCTTGCCCATGCGGCGGATCATCAGCAGACGCCCCGCCACCGTGACCTCCTTGCCCTCCTCGAACTCGGCGCGGACGACCTTCAGATCCGTGTGCGGGAATGCGTGGCCATACGGGGTAAAGCCCAACTCCGCGAGAGCCTTCAGCGATGCCAACCGGTTCTCGCGGTATTCATTCGTCTCTTGTGCCATGATGGTCTTACGCCTCTTCGAACTGGTCCTTGCCCACGCCGCAGACGGGGCACGCCCAGTCGTCCGGCAGGTCCTCGAACGCGACGCCGTTGTTCTCTGCGGGATCATACACGTGACCGCAGACCTTGCACACATACTTCTTCATGGACTTCTCCTTCTGTTTTTCCAGGGGACAAGCCCCCCGGACGGCGCATATTATACGCGATTCAGGGTCGTAGTTCAATCCCGAAATGGTTGAAAGTCTCACGCAGAGGCGCAGAGAGGCAGAGAGCGCAGAGAAAGTCCTTATCCTAAAAATCGCAGTTGAACAAACGTCCTTCTTGTTTCTTAGCCGCAAAGAACACAAAGAAAGGATGTTTTTATTGATTATAATTGCCGTTCTTTCTGTACGGCAATTCACCCAATTGGTGAAAGCTAAAAACAGAAGACATGTCTGGATAATTCGCAATAAATTACACATTGCAATGTACTTTGCGACCTTTGCGTTCTTTGCGGCTAAAATACTATAATCCAACTGCGACGTTTAGGCTTGTTGCTTTCGCTGTTGGGAGTTTCGGAGTCTAGGAGGATGGAGGTAATTGAAAGTCTCACGCAGAGGCGCAGAGAGGCAGAGAGCGCAGAGAAAGTCCTTATTGCTTTCGCTGTTGGGAGTTTCGGAGTCTAGGAGGATGGGATTTGTAAAATATTCTCCTTAACTCCGAGACTCCCAATCTCCCAATAGCGAAAGCAATCAAAGTTATCCAAAAAAACGCACACACCCCCTTGCGTTTTCGCGGGGAAAAGGCTATACTACTCCTTTCCCTTGAACAGCGGAGGAAAAATGAACGTAGAATTTTTGAAAAAAGCGCACGAGCGCATCCCGTCGGTGCCGGTTCTCGTGAACCTCATCTCGAAGCGCGAGAAGCAGCTCATTGCGGGCGAAAAGCCGCTTGTGATGCCGCTCTCGTCTGAAGAGGACAAGGTGGACACCGCGCTGCGCGAGGTCGCCGAGGGCAAGCTCATCTCCGAAATCGACTTCGACGCGATCGCGCGCGCCGAGGACGCGAAGACGCGCCACTCGAAGCATGCGGCGCTGAAGTCCATCTTCGCCGACTGATGGCCGACAAGAAAAAGAAGAAGGTCCCCACTGGTGACTTGACCGTCAACCGCAGGGCCTGGCACGACTATGCCGTTCTCGACAAGATCGAGTGCGGCATCGTGCTTTCCGGCACCGAGGTGAAGGTGGTGCGCAACGGAGAGGCCTCTCTTTCCGGCTCGTATGGCGCGGTGTTGGGCGGCGAGCTGTACGTGGTGCAGATGAACATCCCCGTATACGCGTTCGGCAACCGCTTCAACCACCGTCCGCAGCAGAACCGCAAGTTGCTCGTCCACAAGAAGCAAGTGGAGGAGCTGCGCCTCAAGACCGAGGCCAAGGGCCTCACGCTCATCCCGCTGCGCCTCTACCTCAAGAACGGACGCATCAAGCTTGAAATGGGCGTGTGCCGCGGCAAGGCCCTGCACGACAAGCGCGATACGCTGAAGAAAAAGGCGCTGAAGCGCGACATGGAACGCGGCGATGTCTAGCGTGCTTATCCGTGGTGGCTTGGTAATCGACGGCACGGGGCGTGCCGCCTTCCCCGCCGACGTGCTGGTGGAGGGTGACCGCATCGCCGACGTTATCGAGCGCGATGAATCGGGGAGGGCCGCGCTCCGTCGCGGCCACGCTGATTCCGAAATCGACGTCTCCGGCTGCCTCGTCACTCCTGGCTTCATCGACTCCCATGCCCACAGCGACGCCTACCTGCTCATCGAACCAGACGCCCCCTCCAAACTTTCGCAGGGAATCACCACCGAAATCAACGGACAGTGCGGCGGAAGCGTGGCACCCCGCTACGGCGCGGCGCGGCTTTCAAGCGACTGGGCGTCAATGACTTATCCTGGCGGCGACGGCATGCCAGGTCCTACGTGGCGGTCGATGTCCGAGTACCGCGCCCTGCTCGACCAGGTGCGCCCCGCCATCAACACCGTCCAGTTCGTGGGTCACAACACGTTGCGCAGTTCCGTTATCGGCTATGACGCCGTGCGTGCCACGCCCGAGACGTTGCGCGCGATGGAGGATTTGCTCTCGCGCGAACTCGACGACGGCGGGTGGGGTCTCACGACGGGTCTCATCTACCAGCCCGGCAAGTACTCCGACGCGGCCGAGGTGACGGCGCTCGCTCGCGTGGCGGCGGCGCGCGGCGGGTACTATGCCACGCACATGCGCTCCGAGGGCGACGCCATCATCGAGGCGATTGACGAAGTGCTCGACCTCGTGCGCGCCACGGGCATCCGCGCGGAAATCTCGCACCTCAAGACGAGCGGCAAGCGCAATTGGGGCAAGATCGACGCCGTGCTGGAGAAGATCCAGCGCGCCGTCGACGCGGGCGAGCTGCTCGGCAGCGACCGCTATCCGTACTGCGCGGCGGGCACGGACCTTGACGTTGTCTTTCCCGACTGGGCGGGCGAAGGGGGCGTGGTGGCTGAAATCAAGCGCCTCGCAGATCCCGCAACCCGCACTCGAATCGCCGCCGAGATCGACGCGCAGGACCGCGACTGGTCCACGGTGATGATCGGGGGTACGTGGAGCGAAGCGACGCGCGCATGCAGTGGGAAAAGTATTGAGGAAATAGTAAGGTCGGGGTGGCGGGCCCCTTCGGGGTGGCGGGCCTCCGTGCCCGCAGCTGGGTGGCAGGCCTCTTCGGGGTGGCGGGCCTCCGTGCCCGCAGCTGGGTGGCAGGCCTCGAGGCCTGCCACGGATTTGCGGGCGCAGAGGCCCGCCACCCCGACTGGGCCCGCCACCCCGAATTTGCCCGCCACCCCGAAAGATACCACTCCAGGCACTCTCATTTGCGATATCTTGAGCGCGGACGCTTGCCGCACGGGGGCGTTCTTCTTCGGCATGAGCGAAGAGAACCTCCAGAAAATCCTTTCGCGGCCGTGGATCGTGCCTGGGAGCGACGCCTCGCTGCGCGCGCCGTGGGGTCCGCTCGGCGCGGACCATCCCCACCCGCGCGCGTATGGCACGATGCCGCGTTTCTTCAGAATGCTCACGGGCCGCGTGGAAGGGCACGCGCGCATCTGTTCGCGTGAAGAGGCAATCAGGCGCATGACCTCCGTGCCGGCGGAGCGCTTCGGCATCCGCGACCGCGGAGTGATCCGTGCGGGAGCGTATGCTGATATTACGGTGTGGAACGAGGATACGTTCCGCGAGACGGCAACCTATACGTCACCGCATTCGTTCTGCGAGGGTGTTGAGGCCGTGCTGGTCAACGGCTCGGTTTCATATCGCGCCGGCAAGTTCACGGGCAATCGCTCCGGCCGTTTCCTTGAGAGGTTTTAATTGTCCATGTAGGCTCGATTGTCCATGTAGAACATGTAAAACATATAAATCATTTGCATGTTTTTCTGTTCTACCTGTTCTACATGGACAATCCTCCATCTCCTTTTCTACCTGTTGGCGTTGGTTCGTTGCTTTCGCTATTGGGAGTTTCGAAGTCTTGGAGCTATTGAGACTTTTTCGAGTTTTTCTCCAAGCCTCCCAATTTCCTAATCTCCTAATAGCGAAAGCAAGAAAGGTTTGGCAAGTGCGGGCGGTTGGCTGAAAGCAAAAAGATTTTGATTTTTTCATTTGCATTCGCGCCGATTCCGTGTATAATTGCACTTGTTTCTTAGGGAAAGTGTACACTTCCCCTGTAGGATTTTGTCTGAATAGGACGGTGAGCCTTATGAAAAAGAGCATTTTATTGGCGTTTTTCGCCTGTTTTTCCGCGTGCGGCGCGCGCGCGGAAGTGGTCACGCCCGCCATGGCGATGGCCGCTGCCGACGCTTGGGCCGAGCGCAATGCGCAGTTTGATACCGGTAACAATGCCACGAACGTGATCACGGTCTGCGACACCAATGCCGCGCAGACAGTCCTGTGGCACCAGGTGTCGATGGCCGGCGGCGGCTGTCTGATCATTGCGCCCGTCACGGAAATCGAACCGATCGTCATGGCGCTTGAACGCGACCCCGGCGAACTGCCTGCGGCGCATCCGCTGCACGCCATTCTGACTCTCGACATGCGTGGTCGTCTTCGCTTCCTGAACCTCTACCCGGAAAACGCACCGTCCTCCGGCGGCAGGCTGCGCCTCGCGGCATCGTCATCGAGTGAGCCCGAGGATGAAGAAAAGGCTGCACACAAGGAGGTGGTGCGCCAGGAATGGGCGGAGCAGCAGCAGTCAAAGTGGGAGAAACTCCGCGCACCCCGCAAGGGCGGCAAGGCGCGCCTCGGCGCGGACCTCACGAAAGCGGCGCCCGATAGCGCGATGAAGGTGAAGATCGTTTTGCCGGGCTTTGAGCCGGGAGGTAAGCTCACGCACTGGAACCAGAGCGGGGGCGTCTACAACATGTACACGCCGGGGGGCGTGCCGTGCGGCTGCGTGGCCACTGCGGCGGCGGCGATGATGGAGTATTTCCATGTCGGTGAAAAAGCAGGGCAGGAAATCGAAAAGGGAAAGGCGGACGCGGGTACCACTTACCTGGGAAAAACTTACGCGACTAAAACGAAAGGCGGCAAGTACGACTGGGCAAACGCAAATTCAGAGCTTTACGGCCGTGTGACATTCGACGCGGGTGTAGCCGTTGGAATGGGCTGGAACGAGGGCGGATCTGGCGCACAGGAGTCGGCCACAGCCACTGCGTTTAGGGATTATTTCGGTTTCCAGGAAGCCCGTTACGTGGACAATCCCAGGCCAGACCAGTATGAAAAGCTCATCTACGCCCAATGCCGTTCTGGTGCTCCGGTCGGCATGGGCATCGGTAAAAGCTCGGGCGGGTCAGGACACTCCGTTGTCGCGGTCGGCTACGGCATAGACGACGACGACGTGGAGCGCGTGCGCGTGTTCCTCGGCTGGGGCGGATCGGGCGACGGCTGGTACGCGCTCCCGTACATCAACACCAAGAGCACAATCGCCGGCGACGAAGACCTCTACGACATCCTGGCCGGCATCATCACGATGATCGGCTACGAGAACGACAACGTAGTGCCCGTTTTCGGGCGGATGCTACCCTACATCAACCCGCCCATGACGATCAACGGCGTCGAGTACAGCCACGAGAAAAACGGCGACTACTTCGACAGCATCTTCACCGACGGCTTCTTCGGCGCGCGTGTTTCCGCAGCCGGAACGCAGGCGAACCGCCAGGTGGAACTCTCCTGCGCGGGCAAGTCGGGCAGCGTGACCATCGGTCCGGCCGCAAGCAAGAGCTCGTCTTACGTCAGTAGCGGCGACGCCATCTGCAAGTGGGTGCCCGATCCGGTCTTCTTCCCGCTTCTGAATTCCGAGGTGGCGCTGAGCTTCGCGGATGCACGGGAGAAGTGCATCGCGTCGTTTGAGACGACCACGAACAAGCCTGTCTTCGCCTTCAGCGGAAGCTGGGGCGAACCGGCCACCGACGCCGCATGGAACTACCTGTACTGGCTGGATACGGAAGCGGATGACGCGACGAAGGAGGCCTTCACCAACAAGTACATCGTCCTGTGCGTACCCTATAGCATGGGGCTCTCCTCGGAGTCCGACGGAAAACCGTCCATCGGCCTGTTCGACGGACGCGCCATTTCCGCAGACGAGAACAAGATGTGGTCGTTCTACAACGGGCGCCTCTCGTACTGGACAATCGGCAGCGCGACGTACACGAACGACGTGGACGGCGCGGGCTTCCCCTACACGAACGTGGTTGAGACGATTGACGGCCCGTATGTTACTTATTCCTACACGAACGTGATTGACGGCGTGAGCGGCGAGGGCATTGACTACGTCACGGGCGAACTGATCACGAACGAATTGATCCGCGTGATGGAGGTGGGCCTCACGAACTTCCTCAAGAGGGCTTCCGGCATATCCCTGACGGTGGAGCACAACTGTCCCGAGCTACCCGGTCATCCGGATCCAGACTATGGTTTTTACGAAAACGCCTACACGAACGGCGTCACCATCAACGTGACTTCTCCCGAATATGCCACGAATTCCGCCCAAACCGTCGAGTTCAGGTGCGTAGGCTGGGCCCTTTCATCGGATCAAGGCCCCGCAGTCGTGACCAATGAAATCACGGTGACGGAATTCACCCCAGTCCGCAACGGCGCATACACGGTCACATGGCTGTGGGAGACCAACGCCGTGAAGATTACGCGGGAGATCATAGACGATAATAAGAATGTAGGCTCCATCACGCCCAATAAGGGAGATAACGATTGGTACAAGATTGGAGATGTCGTCACCTTCACCGCAACTGGGGGAAAGAAGGCGACCACTTCCTACGATTTCAATAGTTGGGGGTTGGAAGGATTTCTGGAGGATGACGAGTATTCCGAGTCCGGGAACCTGTTTGTACTCAAGGTGGCGCATCCCGCGAAAATAAGTGCCACGTTCTCAAAAAGACAATCCAATACTGACACCTTCTACCTGACGGTGACGAACTTCGGAATCAAGGTGGGTGACTCCGTGCCGGAAACGCTCGTCGGCGGCATTGCGCTTCCATACGAAACGGTCACGAATCTCACTCGTAACATACCTACGGAAGTCATGCTTGCAACGAACGCCTATACGGACGTTGATGGCGAAGAGCGGACTTGCCTTGGGTGGCGGCTTATTGATGAAGACGGGAATTTCCTCTGCGCCGTGTACAACCTCGGCTTTTATGTTGTTGTGCCGACCAATTTCGTCAAGGTAGTTGACAAAGACAATACATATATCCGGGAAGGCAATGGCGGCGGGCTTGTCATCAACGGCAATGACATAAAAGATCCTGATACGGGCAAGGTCATTGCGGAGGAGGATGGTCTCCGGCTCTTCACTCTGGGCGATACAAGCCCGCTGTCGTGGATCGGTATCAATCCAAACGCCTACGGCATCACGAACGGGGCGTCGGTCACGCTCCAGTGGATGTGGGAAATTCCAAGGGAGCCGGATCCGAACACCACGTTTGACATCGTATGGAACGATACACTGGACAATCTACACATCGGCTACGAGACGAACCTACTCTCCAAGGCGGAAATGGAGGAATTGGGCGTGGGGCTGGACGACCTCACCGTGACTGCGCCGGCGGGCTGGATTGTCACGAAGTCGCTGGACGCCGACGGCAACGCCATCGCCACGCTCTCGCGCGACGACGAGCTCCTCACTTTAGCCATGAGCTACTGCACGCTCACGATTGAGCCCAAATCCGACGAAGAGGGCAAGTTTGAAGTGAAGGCCGACGTCTTCGGCGTGCGCGGGTTCTGGTACGTGCTCTACGGCTCGGACGACCTCACCACGTGGGAGGCGGTCACTTCAGGCATGTATGAGAGCGGTACGCCCGCCGCGCAGGGGCAGGGTACGGCGGAGGCACCCTTCTCCGCTGTCAGTCTTTCGATCATCGTCACGTCCGGCGATCCTGGCGCCGGCGCCAAGCGCTTCTACAAGGTAGTTACCGGGGCGACGAAATCTCCCCTTACAGAAATAAGCCCATGAGGTGAAATATGATGTTTCGTTCCTCTGTTTTTGCGCTTATTGCGGCCACGATGTCCTTCGCGGCCGAAGGGGCGAACATTACTGTCAGCGCAACGGTTGACTCAGGGATTGATTCTGTTGCGCTGAAAGCCGGGTACCAGAGCATGGAGGTTTCCAGCGCTGGTGCCACATGGAATGGATGGAGCATTGGCACGGCCTACACGCCAACGTTCAAGGGCGTCGCAACGGGGTATGAAGGGCGCTGGGCGGTTGAAAAGAGCGGCCAGGCAACGTTGTCCGGAGGAGAGGAAGACACCATAACCATCCCGACGACGTCATATTCGGGCTGTTCGCTGAGGTTCTACAGCCAGGCGAAGCGGTACAAAGTAGCGTTGGACCAGCAGGGCGGCAGCGGCGAAACGACGTCTGTGACGGCGACCTACGGTGCGGCGATGCCTGCGGCGACGATGCCCACTCGCACGGGCTACACGTTCGGCGGGTACTACACGGGCCCGAACGGCGGCGGCACCCAGTACTACACGGCCTCAGGCGAGAGCGCGAGGAACTGGGACGCGACCTCGGTCACGAAGCTGTATGCAAAATGGACGGCGGGCGCGTACGCAGTCACGCTGGACCGGCAGTCTGGCACCGGCGGCTCGTCTGGCGTGACGGCGACCTACGGCTCTGAGATGCCGACGATTACCGTGCCCACGCGGACGGGCTACACGTTCGGCGGGTACTACACGGGCACGAACGGCGGCGGTACGCAGTATTACACGGCTGCTGGCACAAGCGCGAAGAGCTGGGACGGTACGAGGGACACGACGCTCTACGCGAAGTGGACGGCCCTTACGTACACGGTCAAGCTGGACCGTCAGTCCGGCACCGGCGGCGACAGATCCGTCACAGCGGCATACGGCAGCGCGATGCCCACGCTGACCACGCTCCCCGCGCGCACGGGCTACAGGTTCGGCGGGTACTACACGTCGCCGAACGGCGGAGGCACCCAGTACTACAAGGCGGACGGAACCAGCGCGAGGAACTGGGACAAGACGAGCGCCACGACGCTCTATGCGTATTGGGCGTCCGCCACGTACACGGTCAAACTGGACCGGCAGTCGGGGAGCGGAGGCCCGGATACCGTGACTGCTACATACGGTTCTGCGATGCCTGAAGCAAAGATGCCCACTCGCCAGGGCTACACGTTCGGCGGGTACTGGTACTACTCGGAGGTGAACGGCGACGGGGTGCAGTACTACAAGGCGGACGGGACCAGCGCGAGGAACTGGAACAAGACGGACGACGCGACACTCTACGCGAAGTGGACGGCGAGTACGTACACGATTACGCTGGACATGCAGGACGGCAGCGGAGGTTCGAGTTCCGTTTGCGTGAAGTACGGTTTGCCGATGCTTACGCCGATCGTGCTGCCCACGCGCACGGGCTATACGTTCGGCGGGTACTACACGATTCAGGGCGGCGGCGGCAAGCAGTACTACACGGCCTCAGGCGGGAGCGCGAGGAACTGGGAAGAGACCTCGGTGACGAAGCTGTACGCGAAGTGGACGGCGGATGCGTGCAAGGTCACGCTCGATCAGCAGGGCGGATCTGGCGGCACGAACTACGTCACCGTTGCCTACAACTCCACGATGCCGTCGATTGCCGGCGGCTTGCCCACGCGGACGGGCTACGCGTTCGGCGGGTACTACACGGGCGAGAACGGCGGCGGTACGCAGTATTACAGGGCGGACGGGACTAGCGCGAGGAAATGGAACGAGACCTCGGATGCCAAACTGTATGCGAAGTGGACGGCGGACAAGGGCCTGGTCACGCTAGACCAGCAGTCTGGCTCCGGCGGCGACGTTTCCATTACCGCGACGTACGACTTGGCGCTGCCGACGATTACCGTGCCCACGCGGACGGGCTACACGTTCGGCGGGTACTATGCGGAGCAAAACGGCGAAGGGACGCAGTACTACAAGGCGGACGGGACGAGCGCGCGCAAGTGGGATAACACGGATATCAAGACGCTCTACGCGAAGTGGACGGTCGTCGAGTACACGGTCACGCTCGACCAGCAGGACGGGTCTGGCGGCTCTACGCGCGTGACTGCGAAATACAACGAGGCGCTCCCGTCCGTCGCCTGCCCTACGCGCAAAGGCTACACGTTCGGCGGGTACTGGACTGACATAAAAGGCGGCGGCAAGCAGTACTATACGCCATCGGGCGAGAGCGCGAACGACTGGAACGAGACCTCGGATACCAAGCTGTATGCCATGTGGACGGCGGAAACGGTCACGGTCACGCTCGACCAGCAGCCTGGCACCGGCGGTTCGCCTAGCGTGACGGCGACATACGATTCGGCGTTGCCGAAGATCACCGTGCCCACGCGGACGGGTTACACGTTCGGCGGGTACTATACGGGAGAGAACGGCGGCGGGATGCAATATTACGATTCGAACGGGAGAAGCGCGCGCAAATGGGATAATACGGGCATCACGACGCTCTACGCGAAGTGGACGGTCATCAAGTACACGCTGACGTTCGACAAACAGTCGGGCACTGGCGGCACGTCCAGCGAAACGACGACATACGGTTCGGAGCTGCCGACGATTACCGTGCCCACGCGGACGGGCTTTACCTTCGGCGGATACTGGACGGCGCCGGACGGCTGCGGCACGCAGTACTACAAGGATGATGGCACAGGCGCGAGGAAATGGGACGAGACGGACAACACGACGCTCTACGCGAAGTGGACGGTCATCACGTACACGCTGACGTTCGACCGGCAGGATGGAACGGGCGGTACGTTTAGCGTGACGACGACCTACGGCTCGGCAATGCCCGCAGCGACGATGCCCACGCGGACGGGCTATACTTTCGGCGGGTACTATACGGAACCGAACGGCCGAGGGACGCAGTATTACGACTCTGATGGTAAAAGCGCGAATAACTGGGACAAGACGGACGACACGACGCTCTACGCGAAGTGGACGGTCATCGAATACACGCTGACGTTCGACAAGCAGTCGGGCACTGGGGGCACGTCTAAGGTGACGACGACCTACGGTTCGGAGCTGCCGGCGATTACCGTGCCCACGCGGACGGGCTATACTTTCGGCGGATACTGGACGGCGTCGGACGGCGGCGGCACGCAGTACTACGCGCCTGACGGGACACCGAAAAAATGTGATTTTACATCGGATTTGGCGTGCTACGCAAAGTGGATTCCATACGAGTATGAGGTCGCGTTCCACCAGAACGGTGCGGACGGCGGCGGCACGATGGCGAACATGCAGCTCACATACGACATTCCCACGAGTCTCACCGCATGCGAGTTTACGCGCACGGGCTATGCGTTTGACAGGTGGTCCAGCGACACGAACTACAACTCACGGACGAAGTACTACGCGGACTGCGAGGTGGTTTCCAATCTTACCACCACCGCCGGAACCGTCGTTGACCTCTATGCGAACTGGACGGGTATTGTCTACACGGTGACGTTCGATGCGAACGGCGGCGAGGGCACGATGGATCCGATGGCTTGCACCTACGGCGTGACGACGAACCTTACTGCGTGCGAGTTCACGCACGGCGACGGCTGGGGCTTCAAGGAATGGACAAACGCCGTAGGCGATGTGTTTTGTGACAAGGCGCTCGTGACAAACCTCACCGCCACGGCCGGAGCGGAAGTGGCCCTGTACGCATGCTGGACGGGTGCCACGTATGCCGTCACGTTCGATGCGCGCGACCCTCGCGGTGACGGCGTGATGACGAATGGCACGGGTGAGTCGGTGAGCGTGCTCACAAATTACGTTGTCGTGGGCGAAGAATGGGAACTTCCCACCCCCACGAATCAAGTCAACCCGTATCTCGTGTTTGATTGTTGGATAGCGCCTGGTGTGACGAAAAGATTGCCGAACGAGGTGCCTCCGCCATCCGCCGGCGTGATGAACCTTGTGGCCACCTGGAAATGGAATCCGGATGAGTTGGCCATTGCCGTGAACGCGCCCGAACTGGAATTCAAAACGTTCGGAACAACGAGTGAGAACTATGTATCTCCCACGGAATCGGAGTATTCGGCAAGCTGGTTTGCGCAGACGGACTTCACCCATGACGAGGAACATGACGAGAAACAGGCCGTGCAAAGTGGCGCGTTGCCAAAACAATCAAGAGACGATCATGTGTACGTTTCCTGGCTCACCACTAAGGTCGAGGGGCGAGGAGTGCTGTCGTTCTGGTGGAAATGTAACGCGCAGCCGCTTCAGCAAGACTTGAACCAACATGCAACGGAAGGCAGGGTTGGCGACATGCTCTGGTTTTACTATTCAGATGATGTGCTTACGAACAAGGTTGCAGAGTTGTCCGAAGTTACTGAATGGCGTTATGTGGCGTTTACGAACAAGTCTGATGCGGCTGTCTCGTTTGCGTGGGCTTTTGTCTATGTTGGTGGTTGGAGTGATACTGCTAACGATTTTTATGATAACGGCGGCGGCACTGGTTGGGTGGACCGCGTGACGTGGACGCCGGAAAAATACACTGTTAGCTTCAATCCGAACGGCGGCTATGGCTGGATGGACGACCAGACATTTACCAACAACGTCGCCTCGTGTCTCTCGTCTAACGCCTTTACGAACATCGGCCACAAGTTTTTGGGCTGGGCTACGAACGAGACGGATGAGGTCGTATACTCCGATGGTCAGGAGATTTCCAAGCAGCCTGTTCCCGGTGGAACGGTGAAGCTCTACGCGGTCTGGGATCTGAACAAGTACACGATCTCTTTCCGTGATGGCGAGAATGAGGTCAAGTCCATCACGCAGGATTATGGTACGGCGGTGACACCCCCTCCGAATCCGTCGCGGACGGGCTGCACCTTTGCGGGGTGGGCTCCTGCCGTTCCCGAGACGGTTCCCGCAGAGAACATGACATGCACGGCGCAGTGGATGACGAACAAGTACACGATCTCTTTCCGTGATGGCGAAAGAGAGGTAATGTCCATCACGCAGGATTACGGTACGGCGGTGACGGCTCCCGAGGATCCGTCGCGGACGGGGCATGCATTTGCGGGCTGGACGCCTGGCGTTCCCGAGACGGTTCCCGCCTCAAATGTCATTTGCACGGCGCAGTGGACGACGAACAGGTACACGATCACGTTCGATGATCGTGGGGAAGTGGTCAAGTCCATTGCGCAGGATTACGGTACGGAGGTGACGGCGCCCGAGGTTCCGTCGTGGGCGGGCCACGAGTTTGTGGGTTGGACGCCTGCCGTTCCAGAGACTGTTCCAGCAGAAAACATGACTTGCACGGCGCAGTGGACGACGAACACGTACACGGTGGTGTTCGATGTCAACGGCGGCGAGGGCGAGATGGACGACCAGGATTTCGCATACGACCAAGTCTCAGGTCTCACGTCTAACGCCCTCACAAGGGTCGGGTATACTTTCAAGGGCTGGACGAACGTGACGGATGAGGTCTTTTTCGCCGATGGTGCTGCGGTTTCCAACCTGACCGACGTCGCCGGAGGTGCCGTGAAGCTCTACGCGGTCTGGGAGCTGAACGATTACACAATTACGTTCTATGACCGTGGGGAAGTGGTAGAGACCGTTACAAAAGGTTACGGTACGGCGGTGACGGCTCCCGAGCTGTCGTGGACGGGCCATGAGTTTGCAGGCTGGACGCCTGCCGTTCCCGAGACGGTTCCCGCAGAAGACATGACATGCACGGCGCAGTGGACGACGAACACGTACACGGTGGTGTTCGATGTCAACGGCGGCGAGGGCGCGATGAACGACCAGGATTTCACATACGACCAAGCCTCAAGTCTCACGTCCAACGTCCTCACGAGGGTCGGGTATACTTTCGAGGGCTGGGCAACGGATGCGGCGGGCGAGTTCGTTTACGCCGATGGCGCCGTGGTTTCCAACCTGACCGACGTCGCCGGCGGAACGGTGACGCTCTACGCGGACTGGGCGCCGGATACGTACACGGTCACGCTCGATCAGCAGGGCGGTGCAGGCGGCTCGCCTAGCGTGAGGACGACTTACAACGCGACGCTCCCGACCATCACATGCCCTACGCGCACTGGCTATGCCTTTGGCGGCTACTATACGGCGCCGAATGGCGGTGGAAAGCAGTACTACGCGCCTGACGGGACGCCGGAAAAATGTGATTTTACAACTAATTTGGCGTTCTACGCAAAGTGGATTCCAAACGAGTATGAGGTCGAGTTCCTTCCGAACTGTACGGACTGCGACGGCACGATGGCCAAGCAGACTCTCACGTACGATCGCCTCTTGCGTCTCTCGCCCAACGCCTTCACGAGGCCAGGGCATGTTTTCGCGGGCTGGGCAACGAATGCGACGGGAGAGGTTGTTTACGACGACGGTGCTGCGGTTTCCAACCTGACCGACGTCGCCGGCGAAACAGTGACGCTCTTTGCGAAGTGGACGGCACTTGACGACGGTGAGCCTGATCCGGGGCCTGATCCGGTCGAGCCCGAGCTGGTGTGGACGTTGACGTTCGATGCGAACGACGGCTCGGATGAGATGTCGATGCAGTCTTTTACGAATGGCGTGGAGCAGGCGTTGGCCTCAAATGCGTTTGTCCGCGTGGGCCATGCGTTCGCCGGGTGGGCGACGAATTCAACCGGCGAGGTAGTCTACGAGGACGGTGAAAGCGTGACGCTTGCCACGCACGCGCTTCTCTACGCGGTGTGGACGCCGGACACGTACACGGTGACGCTCCACGCGAACGGCGGCGAGGGAAAAGATTCGGATGTAGTCGAATACGGCACGATGGTTGAAGACATTACGGTGCCAACCCGCGCGGGCTACACGTTTGCCGGCTGGTTCACGGCGGCAGAGGGCGGAGATTCGGTCCATGGCGACGTGCTGGTGACGGGCGACATGGAACTCTTCGCGCATTGGACTGAATCCGACGAGGAGGATACGGACACCCCCGAACCGGAGAACACCGACCCCTCGGAGCCGGGGAATACGGACACCCCTGAACCGGGGAACACAGACCCTTCGGAGCCGGGAAATACGGATACGCCAGAACCGGGGAATACGGACACTCCTGAACCGGGGAACGCCGACCCTGCGGAGCCGGGGAATACGGACACGCCGGAACAGGGAAATACGGATACCCCTGAACCGGGAAATGCGCAGGGGCGGACGTATCTTTGGACTCCGGTTCTGCCTGACGGCGGCAATGGCGGCGATGCCGCGTTTACCGGAGAGATCGCGGAGTCATACGACGGATATTTACAGGATGCCGCCGGCAATGTAATGGGCACGATCACCCTTAAGGCAGCAAAGGCAAAGGGCGCAACGTCCAAGCTTACGGTGAAGCTCCAGTTGCTCGCGGAGAAGAAAACGACAGTGAGAGGCAGACTTGACATCGGCACAGGCAGGTTTGAGGCGACTGACAGTTCCGGGCGTGCGCTGTCGCTGCTGGTTGGCGCGAACAGCCTGTCCGGGACCTACGGTTCGTACTTCATCGATGGCGGACAGAACAAGTTCACCACCAAGAGCGCCGCATCCAAGGCCATTGGCACGGCGGTGCTTGAGAAGTGGAAGGGCGTGACGACCGTGGCGTGGCGGCTCGCCGGGGACGGCTCGCCCTACCATACGTTGTCCGTCTCCGTTGCCAACAAGGG
The DNA here is from genome assembly GCA_902761035.1 of uncultured bacterium. Classification (GTDB taxonomy): domain Bacteria; phylum Verrucomicrobiota; class Kiritimatiellia; order RFP12; family UBA1067; genus RUG572. The sequence continues at coordinate 35,338 of CACWIW010000003.1, forward strand.
CAAGGCGAAGGTGACGGGCACGCTCGCGGACGGAACGAAGGTGTCGGCGAAAGGACAGCTGATCGTTGGCGAGAGCTGGAGTTGCATTCCCGTGACATACGCCAAGAAGAACGCGAGGTTCGCGTTTAACGTGTGGTTGCCGAATGGCGCGGACGCGACGGGGCGCGTCCCTCCCGTGGTGACTGGGATTGAGGGAGCGATCATGGGCGCGCCGGGTTCGCTGAAGGGCGGGGCGGAGTTCAGGATCGACGCGGCGGCGCTCGGGTCGGTGCTGGGGAAGACCCTGCTTCCGTACTTGCCGGACGGCGTGCCCGTGGCGGGTGGCGCGAAGTGGACGCTGCCGAAGGCGGGGAAGGTCGTCTACGTGAAGGGCACGGCCACCGTGAACGAGGCGAAGGCTGGCGCGAACCCGTCTGGCCTGAAGCTCACGTACAAGGCGAAGGCCGGCACGTTCAAGGGATCGTTCAAGGCGTATGCGGATGTTGGCGGCAAGCCGAAGGCGACGACGGTGAAAGTGTCGGGCGTCGTAGTCGACGGTATCGGCTACGGTGCGGCCACGGTCAGGAAGGTTGGTGGCGTTCCGGTGAAGATTGAATAGTCGCACGGAGGAAAATTTCCTATTGCCCTAACGGCAGAAATTGTGCTAAACTAAAAAACGCTTCCGAAAGGTTGGCCTTAAAGAGGCAGGATAGATGAGACATATAAAAGAAAAAGCAGTCGCTCCGCTGGGAGCGGTTCTGTGCGTGTGCGCGTGCCTAGTTGGGTGCGAGCGTAGGGAGACTGCACCCTCGTCTCCCGCGCCAGCGCCGAAGGTCCAGCCGGTGGCCACGCCGAAAGAGCCTTCGCCCTTGTCGATCGAGGCGCGCGCGAAGGACAAGGACTACCAGGCGATGCTCAAGGGTAGCGTGGCGGCCCAGCGGCGCACGCTGGCGGAGCGGGAGAAGATCGAATCGCGCCTCGCCGTGTTGCGGGAGCGCGCGAGGAAGGCGCTGCCCGAGGGCGCCACGGACGCGCAGGTGCTTGAGGAACTTGAGAACAATCCCAGGAAGTATCCGGCCTGGCGCGAGCTATCCGCCGCGATGAAGGCCAACGTGGCCGAGGAAGAGAAGCTCAAGGCGGCGGCTCAGTCGGCGCTTCGCCAGAGGATTTTGCGTGAAAAGACCGCAGGCCGCGCACAGGGCGCGCCTACGGTGGAAAAATGATTTACCTAGAAGGAAGGCGGTTCAACATGAACATGAAGAGAAAAATTGGCATCTGTGCCACGCTCCTTGCGGCGCTGCTGTTCGCAGTGCCCCAGTCGGCCCAGGCATCGGGCAAGATAAGGCGTGTCGACGTCTACGACCCCAGCGGCCTTCACACGTTTCCGAACCACGATGGGCACGACAGGCCGCTGACGGTTGGCGACACTATCTACATCCGCTTCCGCCTTGCGAACCTCGAATGGCGGCGTACCGAGAATGATCCCTCCTACACGAATCCGTGGGCGTTCACGTACACGGGGCCGCTAACTGGCAACGTGAGCATTGACGAGTTGAACCGGATCGCGGCGAACAAGCCGTGCCTCGGCCTTTGGGTAAGCGGTAGCCTCCGCGAGGCGGAGTGTGTCAACTGGCCGATGGGCGTTGCCTCCGACTGGCTGACCGCCGACGCACAAGATCCCAACGACCGAGGCTCCCTGAACGGCAGGCACTACACGGACCTCATCTTCAAGTACACAGTACAGGCTGGCGACATCGCCCTTCCGCTCCAGCTCGCCAATGAATCCGGCAACGGCCCCTCCACAGGCGCCGAGGGGTATTACCTGAAGCGCGGCAAGCAGGACACTCTCTGGAAAATCCAGGCTACCACGAACTCGGCGGACACTGCGTACACCGTGACGGCGGATTTCAAGTTTGGCGAAGCGAACCTTGCTCTGGACCCTGATTTCAGCGGCGACGGAACTTCGTCCTGGCTTGATGCGCAGGACAGCGAAAACCGCGACCTCGACCTTTACATTGCGGGCGCGTACATCCAGGCCATTGACTTCGACAAGACGTACTTCAACGAGGGAGATGGGATTTGGCGCTCCATCGCGCAGGGGTCGACCACGGCCGACCCCGGCACGCCCATGGTGGAAATCGCCGGCGGCGCGGCCGAGCCGATGAAGCTCTACCTGTGGACGACGAACGACGTCGCCGAAATCGTGGTCGGCGGACAGGTGTATGAGGTCGTGGAGCGCGACTTCCGCGACGGGACGCACAAGGTGGGCACGCTCAGCATCACCGCCGGCAACGAGAACGTGCCGTTCTCCATAAAGGCTACGGGAGCGGTCGGCGGCACTGCCGATATCTTCCTCTCCGCAACGCCGACGAACATCTACAATGATTCGAACCTCCTCATCACCAACTTCATAAAGCGCACCATCAAGGTGGGCGAGCCGCTGCCCCCCAGCATGACCGTGAGCGTGAACGGCAAGAACCGGGATACGGTGGAGGCCAACCCGGACTTCAGCAAAGCCCTTGTGGCCGTGAGTGTCACATTGTCCGAGCCGTGGACGAACAACTACGAACTGTCCATCCCGATCAAGGTGACGGTGAAGGAGGATCCTTCGCTGAACGCGACGAACTACGTGAGGATGTCGAGTGAGTCTGAATTTTTCAACGAAGCCTGGGAAGACGTGCTCACGGTGCCGGCCGGAACTCCGGCGAGCGGGAGCACCACCCCCACCTATTCGCTCTGGATGTACGCCAACCGCGGATCGGTAGAGACGGAGAACACCGGCCTGCTCGTGGAGGTGGATACGAACCGTCTGGACGCGGCCGCGCGCAGCATCTTCATCGGCAAGTTCACGCCCGCCACCGTGCTGGTGAAGCGCAGCACGCCCGAGATCACGAAGGATGTGATCGTCACGGCGGATGCGAACGCCGACGCTCAGGTGACCGTGAACGTGGCCGACGCCTGGGGAGAGCTTCGCCCCCCCTGTACCTACACGGTCTACTGGAGCAACTCCGGCAACGACTCGCCTGCTTACTACACGCCGATTTCCGACCTGGCCGCCACGGCTTCCGGCGACATTACCTTCAATGTCAAGTACTCGCAGAAGGGCGACTACGAGTCGCTGTTTTACGTGGTGAATGCGGATGGCAAGCAGTCGAACAAGCGTACCGCGTACGTACACGTGAACGCGGCGAAGGTGGTGGAGGCCACGCTCCTCAACCGCGGGAAATTCGCCGAAACCAATCCGTTTGACGAACCACAGCCAGTCGTCACACTTTCCTTCGGCGACGAAGGGTTCAGGATGCCGGACGATTCCGATTACGGGTACATTTTCTTTGTGCCGAAGAGCGATAACGCATCCAACCTCGTGACGTGCGCGGAGATGGACCGCGACGACGAGCACGACTGGAAGTGGGGTGTTCAAGTGTATCGCGGCGACATGGAAGTCGGCCCGATTGAAATGACGCTCCTTGACGGTACCGCGAAGGGTCTCAAGATGGAGTACGACATCATCGTGCGTTCGGACCCTGACTTCGACTTGGGCTATCAGGTGACGAGCTGGAGCTCAAAGGGCTTCTACTTCACCGTTACGAACGTGGCGCCAAACGTCAGCGCCGTGAAGATGGGTGCGGAGACGCTGTATGAGAGTGGCGGCCAGATGGGGAATGTGTCCCTTGGCGTGACGAAGTCGTTCTATGCCGAAACAGACGATCCATCGGACATCGACTTCTACGCCGACGAACCTAACTACGCCAATCAGGCAACAGTGTTCCAGACGCACTGGGACATCAAACTCGGCACCAGCACCCTGTTCACCACCAACGTGTTCGGACCACCGACCGTACCGTTCAACTACACCTTCAGGCAGGCGGGAACATATACGGTTGAAGTGTCGATGCGCGACAAGGACTCGATTGACCGCACGCGCTATCCCGACAGATTCGGTCCGAAGTTCACGTTCACCGTGATTGTGGACTCCAAGCCCGCAGTCTCTCTTGCGCCTCATTTCGGAACGACCGCGTTCAATGAAAACTCCGGCGGTGCCGGCGAGAACGCCCTGAGCCGCATCGACGTGAACCTCTCGACCCTGCCGACCGAGCAGATCGCCGTGCAGCTCACAATCGAGCGCGCGGGAGCGGACAACGGCAACTATCCCCTGCCCGAACTCAGCACCACGACGCTCTCGTTCGGCGGCGAAAGCCCCAATACAACCAACGCCTGGTTTACGCTGCGGAACCTGGACGGTACGGACCGTACGTTGGATCCCGGATTCGTGATTCGCGCCGCCGTCACGAACACGACGGTGAATGGCGACAGCGTGCCGTGGAAAGAAGTTTACCGTTCGACGGAACTTCCGATCACCATCGCAAACCTTGCGCCCGAGGTCACGCGGCCAGCTTCGAACACGGTTACGAGAGCCATCAACGAGCCGTTCACCATCAACTACACCTTCAAGGACTTCGGTTCCTACGATATGTATAACAATGGGGTCAAGGGCGAGACCCTATACTGGACAATCACCGGCGAGCCCTCGGTTGAGCAAACAATCACGCCGAACGCGAATACCTATCGTGGTACGTTCACGACCCAGTTCTCTAGCGCAGGCACCAAGACGATTCAGCTGCAGGTCGTGGACAAGGACGGCGGAGAGTCCGAGGTGGCCACATGGTACTACAGGGTCGATGCGGCCAAGCAGTTAATCGTCAATCCATGCGGCCCCGGTACAAGCGGTGGAGGCAATTTCGCGACCACATGGACCGGACAGCGCAACGTCGGCGTAGGCCGCGTGTGGGCAACAGGAGGCACAATCAAGCCGTTCTCCAACTTCTCGCACATCTACACCTACGCGCCGTCCATTGCCTCCGGCACCGCATTCGCCCATGGCTACAGCGCGGGGGCCGAAGACAGCGGCTCGCTGACGCCTGGAACGGACTATGCCGTCACGGACAGGGCGCATGGCGGCAGACACCCTGCAACAGGAAATTATTATAAGGCGGACGCGACGAAGGACAGCTTCTTCTACGCTTGGCTGCTAACGACGGGCGGCGGTGCGGCCGGCACCACCACGTCCCTGCTGAAACTCTCCCCGGAATACGGTGCGGACAGCGTTGCAATGCAGCGCGTCGACCTTCCCGAAGAGGAGAAGGACGCCACTTACTATCCCGATACGGTCCTCGATGCAATCTTCTCGAAGGAATACCTCGTCTCCGACAACCTCGGCGACATCAACGGAGACCAGATTCCGGATGTTTACGCCGTGAGTCCGATCTGGGACGGCGGCAAGAGACTGTATGAAGTGGCCGGCTTCTCGGCCGAGTCGGGCGGCGACGTGTCGTTCCGCGCCTTCTCCTACAATGACGACGGCGACTACCTGCCGTCCAAGTCCTTCCAGGGCGGAATGCCGAGTACAAGCGACGGCTGGTCGACACTTGGCGAGCCATTCACCGCCTATAGGGAAATCCGCGGCCAACATGAGGGACTGAACCACCGCACGGAGCACGACGGGCTGAACCACTACGTCCGCGGCGAGTGGGTGTCCGTGCCGCACTTCTCCGAGGCCGAGACGAACGCCGTCGCGTACTGGAACGCCAAGCGCAACGGCAGTCCCACGCCCGATCTCGTGACATGGACGGAATTCAAGGCGGCTGCGACTAACGAGGCGACATACGCCACGGAATTTGCGGAATGGTCCAGCAAATTCGAGACCGCCGTCAGGGATCCGAACAGCTGGATCCCCGAGAAGCGCACGGACCCGACGCTTTGGGACACCGATGGCGACAGTCTGCCCGACGGCTACGAGTACTACTTCTGGTATAGGGCCGCCGTCGGCACGATTAATGACGGAAAATGGGTGCAGCTGACGGGCGAGAAGTTCACGCTGAACAACATCACAAAGGGCGATCCGCTTTCGCCAGAAGACATCATGAAGGCGTTCGACCCGACGGTTATGGCCAGCGGCGACATCGCCACGCGCGACACCGACAACGACGGCCTCACCGACCTCGAGGAATTCGCCATGGGCACCAATCCCATCCACTGGGACTCCGACGGCGACGGCATGAACGACCTCTGGGAGGTGATGCGCGGGTTGAACCCGCTCAAGGTTCCCTCGAATCCCGAAATGAACCCGGACGGCGACTTCATGGCCTCCTACCACACGCCGAAATCGTACGCCATCGTGACGCTCAACAACGGAAAGGTCTACGCTCTCGAGCAGAACGGAACCAACCTCAAGACGTTCGAGGCGGAAAGCTTCGACGGCGACGGCGGCAAGACCAAGGGCGGCACGAACGTGCTCGCATCCGTCGTGTTCGGCGTGGAGGACGTCTCGAACGTCACGGCGATCGCCGTGTTCCACTACGGCAACAACTCCGCCGTGTGCGTGCCGAAGAAACGCGGCAACCCCAATGCGCAGGAGAAGCCGCTCGATCCCGACGAGGTGAGCCTGGCCGATACGGAGGTCGTGTCGGTCCAGCTCAACCAGGATCTGATGCTCATCCACGACCAGGTCTACAACCAGCTTGAATTCCACCCGTACACGGCCTGGCACATCAACTCGAACGGAGACGTCTCCGCCCGCTGGGGCGCGGCCGTGAACACCGTGGCGTACAACTGCGTGGACGAATACCGCCTGATGAAGTACCGCTACGAGACGGGAATCGCCACCCGAGACAATAACCGGCCGCTTGCCGACATCTTCCTTGACCTCACCACCAATCCGAACAAGCCGTTCTCGGAGGCTGCCTATACCGTTTCCTGGGCCGGCACTGACGGCGGCGGATCGGAGCAGGTCGCAGCCGTCGCTGAGATTCCGACGTACTCCAGCACGAACCACGGCGCAGACACCGACGAGGACGGCATCCCCGACGGCTGGGAACTGTATGTGGGCGCCAACCCAAACGACGCTCTAGACGCCAGCGGCGACGGCGACCACGACGGCCTGAGCCTGCGCAACGAATACGCCGGCTCCGACTCCTGCAACGCCTACGGGTTCGCCACTAACGGCAACAACGTGGGAACAATATACCAGTACCATCCCGGCCACGCAAAGGGCTGGTACAACAAGTTCACCCCGACCGACCCCAAGGACGGCGATACCGACCGCGACGGCCTGAGCGACGGCAGCGAAGGCAGCGCGTTCATATACGGCGACCCGACGGACGACGGCTCCACGTGCATACGCGGCGGCGGCCTCAACCCGTGCGGCGTCGATACCGACTTTGACCTCCTGCCCGACGGCTGGGAGCGCCAGTACCAAGGCACGGTGGTTCCGGCAGGCAGAGGCTTCGAGGGCATCAATCCGGACATAGTCCAGATCATCAAGCGCAACGACAACCTTGGAAGCAACGCCGTCATCCGCGCCTACATCTCGTTCGGCATGGACGGCACGTACAACGACGCATTCAAGGTGCCGACCGCAAATCAGGTCGATCCGAGAACCGGCACCCGCCGCAACCTCGACTTCGACAACGACGGACTTCTCAACTTCCAGGAATACCTCGTGCAGGTGCTCCGCCACCTCCGCTACGACGACACCGAAACCCCGCTCATGGGCAGTTACCTGCCCGACGGCATCGCCGGCACGCGCAAGTACATCGGCTTCCTGCCGATGCACGTCTGGGACGGCGCAACCTTCTTCAAGACGGCGCGCGCAGCCGGATTCACGGGCCTCTCCGCACGGCAGGGCGACGGCTTCAAGTTCAGGGAGCTGGGTTACTTCGCGCCCCCGGAGAAGACGTGGGATCTCACGATGTCTGGAAGCCGTCTCCTCAAGCCGCCGAGGGGACTCAGCGACATCGCCACGGCTGACGACGAAAACCGCATGGGCGCCTCGCGCTACGTCGGCACCGACCCGCGCGACTGGGATACCGACCGCGACGGCATGGACGACTACTACGAACTGTTCCACGGCCTTAACCCGCTGCTGGGCAGCAAGGACATTATCTCCGAGGCGTACAACACCACCCTGAGCAACGATAAGCTGTTCAGCGCCCGCTGCACCGCATGGTCGAACTGGGAGGAGAAGGAGCTCGTCTACGATGCGATGAGGTTCCCGTGGGCGATGGGCGTTGCCGAGGCGGACGCCGACGGCGACGGCCTGCGCAACACGGACGAGGCGTTGCTCGTCAACATGCCCAACCCGCCGAACTACCACACCGACCCGACGCCGCTGTGGATGACGGACTCCTCCTCTAAGATAAGCGTCACGGCGCAGTACTACTGCCGCGACCCATACGCGAGCGGCGAGGGCGATGACATCCCGGCCCTATCCACCTTCCCCTGGTTCACCTACGTCGACGGCAGGGATCCGGGCAGCGTGAACAAGTACATGTTCACCTTCGAGGAGAACGAAGGCTACGACACCGACCACGACTGGATTCCCGACGAGCAGGAGCTCACGCACGCCGTGACCAGTGCTACCAGCCCGCTGCACGGCTCCGATCCCGACCGCCGCCAGGCGATGTACTTCCCCGGCGAGGAATCGGTGGTGCAGTCCTACTCCGGCAACCTCCACCGCCGCATCGGCGAGAACTACGCGATGCTCCGCGCGTTCTCGGTCGAGGCGTGGGTGCGTCCCGAGGACCTCTCGCGCGAGCAGACGATCGTCACGCGCGTGTGCAACTATCCCTCCAGCACGCTCTCCAACGCAACGCATCAGGTACGTGCCAACTTCCGCATCAAGATGGAGGCCGGCGGCCGAGTCTGGGGCCAGTACGACTCCGACGACGCCGTGCCGAACGGCAGCCCCAAGGGCTTCGGCACCACCTCGGTGGAGGGCATCACGCTTGAGTCCAACAAGTGGTCGCACGTGGCCCTGACGTTTGACGGCAGCGCGCTCATCATCTACGTGAACGGAATCCCGGTGGGCAATTCCCCCGCCAGCCTCATTCCCGCGAACGGCCTCATCGTGACGTTGCAGGAGGTCAACCCGAACGGCTCCAACTACGGCGTTGACGGCTACGATACATATCCGAGCGCGCTGCTCATCGGCGCGGACGCCAAGGAACTCGGCGCCCTCGACATTGGACCCGACTCCGCATGGACGAACTACTGCGCCCACTACAAGGGCTGGGTTGACGAAGTGCGCGTGTGGGACGGTGCCCGCACGGAGGCGCAGATCAAGGCCGACTACACCAAACGCTACACGCTCAAGGACGTTTCAGAACTTCGCGACATGGTTTATCGCGAGTGGCTTGAGGGTGGCACGCACAACCCGAACGACGGGCGTCCCAACCTGTCGCCGGAACTGGTGTTCCACTACGGCTTCCAGCAGCTGCCGAGCGAAGTCGAGGCCGACTACGTAACATCAGAGCCCAGCGGCTTCACCGAAAGGGTGCTCGACAACGTGAAGTGGAACGGACGCAGCGTCGATATCCGCTGCGGCTGGTGGAACGCCGTCCCGATCGCCAGCACCGTTTACGGCAACCGCGCGATCGTGCCGTGGGTCCGCGACACGTGCGCCATGCTGCCCATGATGGACGGCTCCACCTACGACAGCCGCTACTGGAGCGAGCTGATCGGAGGCGTGACGTTCCCAGTGGAAGTTGGCGTCGCGCAGTTCCTGTTCCCGAACGTAGCGAATCCGTATCCATACTGGAACTACATGGCCGAAACGTTCTTCCGCGAGCAGCGTCTCAATTGGATGCGCGGTTCCATCGGAGGAGATACAACAAATGTCGTATTTGACGTGTACAACCGCATCCGCTTCGGTACCCGTACCCTCTTCGTAGGCGGCTCGGATCTTCTGCCGCTCGGCGGCGCATTCGCGAAGCGCTGCCCAGACTTCTGGGATGGCAACGGCTCGACTGACGCCTGGACGGCCACGGTGGACGACACCGACAACGACGGCCTGCCCGACTGGTGGGAGGCCCATGCCGTAGCCGAATATGGCGCGGACGCCGCAACGTTGATAGCGGCAACAATGGTCAACTACAAGTTGCCTTCCGGCGCGGTCGTCGAGATGTCGGCATGGGAGGCGTACCAGATCGACCTCGCGCTCGGCATCATGCCAGGCGAACCTCCCACTTACGACCCGGCGTACGAGAGCCTTGCCGACAACAACAACGACGGCCTGCCCGACTGGTGGCAGAAGCTCTACGACGTCTACGACCTCGACCCGGACGACGATCCTGACAACGACGGCTTGTCGAACTACTATGAATGGCTGATTTCGTGGGGCGACGAGTACGGATTCGGCATCGCCAACGGATTCCCCCTGCTGAATCCGCGTCGTATTCGCACTGGTCGTAGCCAGGAGGTGACGGACTATTTCCTGCGCAACGACACATCGGCCGAATACGCTGGATACTACTTTGGCGAGATTACTTCCGACCACGACTTCATGGAGGACTGGTGGGAGAAGACCTACAAGCAAGATTATGCGAGCATTGGCGTGTACGACCCCTGGGACGACAAGGACGAAGACGGATGGAGCAACTTCGCCGAATGCCGCAATGCCCTTTGGGGCGGCACATATACAGCGGACGCCATCAGCCGCTACTTCGACGGCGAACAGATGTCGCTGTGCTATCCCTCGCCTGCTCTTGGCGTGCGTGTGACGTACAATGGCGCGCAGAACGTAGTGGGCAAGCCGCTGGTGGTGCGTACGCACACTGGCTTCCAGAAGCGAGAGGACGCGACGTTCGTGGTGGTTGGCGCGAGCGCAGACGTGCAGGAGAACACCAAGTTCATTGGCGGGTACTACACTGGCGCGACGACGCTTCGCGGCTTCATCGATCCCGGAGCGGTCATCCCTGCGGAAGGGCATTTCAAGCAGGCCTGGTTGGTAACGGGCAAGACATACCGGTGGGATGTCCCGAATTACTACACCTACCCGCGCGTTGGATCGTATGAAGAATTTATGGCAGACGTCCTGCGCTTTGGAAGAGCTAATGTGATTTTGCTCACTTCCGAGCTTGATTGGAAGAATCTCGGTACGACTCGTGCGATTGATTCGCTGGGTAAGCACGGCGTAATCGACGCGGTTGATGGCAGCAAGCAGATCGGTACGATTGACTTCTCGACGGGCGAGTATTCGCTGGACATGGCGGCGATTGCAACGCTGAACGAAAATGACCTTGAAGGATGCGTGTTCAAGGTGGATTACCAGACGCGCGTTTCGCGCGACTGGCCGCAGTCGTTCTGGCTGAGCGCGCCGAAGGAGGGACGTGTCCGCGAAGGCAAGAACACGATTGAGGCGTTCATCGACCTCAACGAAGACGGAAACTATACGCCCGGCGAGCCGTTTGGCGTGGCGCAGAACGTGGACGTTGGCTGGTATCGGACTTCGGAAACGCTGATCGAGCTAACGGACACGATCAGCGTGGTGCCGCGCATGAACATTGCCTCGCTGGCAAACGACCGTACGGTCGTCGGCGGAGTTTCGGGCGGCGTGGCTCTCGGTTCGGGCGAAGAGGGGAATTCCGAAGGTTCGTCAGGCCAGAGCTCTGGTAACAACGCCAACGGCCTTACGAAGCAGGTCCGCATCGTGCGCCGTGCGATCAACGGCGTTGATGCGCCGAATCGCATTCTGATGAACAAGTCTTTCGTGCTGAACGACCGTGCATACATCCACGAAGGGGACGTTCTCTCGCCGTCCCGTCTGGATCTCGATTGGCAGTGGCTCGCGACCGACGCTGCTGAAATGGAGATCGACACCATCCGCACCGTAGAGTATGCCATCGAGGAGGTGCGTAAGCTTTCGGACGGAGCCACCACGAACATCCAGCTTGCTACCTTCTTGAACCACTACAACCCCAGTCGTTCCGTGCCGACTGCCGTGAGGCCGGTTGACGGCGAACCTGTGCATTCTGCAACGCCGACGTTCCGCTGGGCCGTGGGCGACGAAACCATGACGGCGTTCGAGCTGCAGGTGCGCGACGCGGACGGCGTGGTCGTGTACGACAGCGGTATCCAGCGCCTGCCCGGTCGTACTGCGACCTTCGTGGACACGGCGCATTACGCATTCAATCCGCTCCTCTCGGTTGACACCTGCACGAGCACGAACGGTTCGCCCGTATTCGCGGACGGCACGAACTGGCAGTGGCGCGTGGCGCTGTTCAATGCAAAATACAACACCGTAGACGAGGCGGCATGGAGCCAGTGGGCCGATTTCCGCACGGACACGGTGAACGACGGCATCGCGACGGGCTACGGCTCTTGTACGGCTGCCGTTCGCTACTACGGTCCCGGCACGATTGACGACCCCGGTCTAGTGGTTGTCGATGCCTTCACCACGCCGGACTTCTCCGGTCAGCCGCTCGCACGCGCCCGCCTGTCGAGCATTGACAAGCTCTCGAGCATTGACGACGTGACGACTACGAACACATGCTTCCGCGGCATCGAGCCCGGCACGGTCTACCTGCGTGCGTTCTTCGACCGCAACAACAACGGCAAATGGGATCGCTGGGAGCCCTGGGGCTACGCGAACAGGCGCGACGAGCTCGCGAGCGTTAGCGACATCTTCAGCCCGAGGGGAATGACGGTCACGGGCGACCGCGCGGAGAACGTTCCTTCGATCACGATATACATCGAGGACACCGACGTGAACCGCAACAAGATTGTTGACGTCCTTGAGGACGAAGCACTGTTCGGCAACACGGTAAGCGAAGTCGATGCCGACGGTGACGGCATGGGAGAGGTCGAAGAGAACGATATCGGCACCGATCCCTCGGTATGGGATTCGGATGGCGACGGCATGCCCGATGGTTGGGAGTTCCGGTTCGCCGCTACCGATCCGCTCATGGCGGATGCGAGCAAGACTGCCGAAGGCGACGTGATGGCATACGCGGAGGAGAACTGGATGCTCGTCACCGATGCATCTGACGCCATGTACCTAGTCAACCCGACGAACACTGATGTGCGCGTTGGCGATGTCCTGCCGCTCGCACGCCTCGTCTCCACATACGACTATGCCGGAAAGTACGGCGTTGGCACGAACCTGACCGACACCGTGACAACGTTCCGCGTGTCGAAGGTAGAAGACGTTACTGCCGTGTTCGTCCATGCTCAGGTGTACGACAGGTACGGCTACAGTCCGCTGACTGCCGTTCCTGCGGAGAATGCCGTGCATACAAAGCCGTTCACGTCGCTTGACAAGTACCTCCTCATCCGCTACTTCGAGTCGCTCGGCTTCTGCAACGAAGCGGAAGTCAACGCCAACCGCATCTGGGCGGACTTCTCGCTCAAGCCCAACGACCCCGACAACGACCGCGACGGCGTATATGACGGGTGGGAACTTTACGTGATGTTCGGAACGAACGAGATGGGCGTCGTCAACTTGACGGGCGGAACTATCGTCAGTCCGTGGAACTCTGAAGATCGCTACACGAGGTTTGACGGCAGCACGGGTGGTCTTGCGCTCATCGAAGATTATGACGATGGATACATGCCGACAGATCCCTGGCATAGCACCACAGAGGCGCTCGGACTTGTAGGCATCGACGATGTTGACGCATTCCGCTTCCGCCTGAAGTCGATTGAGTCCCAGCTTGCCGACGACGACAACGACGGTCTCTCCAACTGGGCGGAGTACCTCGCATACAAGTTGACGGGCAAATATTTTGACGTGAAGAATCCATGCTCCGTCACGCCCAACCGTCTTGATTACTTCTACCAGTTCGAGCAGGGCGGCGTGATGAAGTACATCGGCGAATGCATCGACATTGACGGGTTCGGCCTCATCGCCGACCACGACTTCATGGAAGACTACAACGAAGACCTGTACGACGTCGATCTGCTCAACCGCTACTCATACGACCCGTTCCTCGATGCGGACGGCGACGGTTGGAGCAACTATGCCGAGGCCAGGGCCGGCACTGCATCCGACCGGACTGTTACGCTTTCGATAGAAGATTCAAAGTATCCGGAATATCCAATACCGGTCATCAAGGCCGACTTCCTGTACAGGGGTAGCGAGTCCCTTGGCGGAGGCGTAATTTTACAGGCATATAGAGCTGGCAGCGCCAAGAGCGACGCAGAATGGAAATCCGCGACTCCAGGTTTGGACGGTGTCAAGACCAAGATTTTGGGCACATGGCGCAACGGGGCATTGCGGTTCATGCTCTCGCCCAGTAATGTCCGTCCGGGCAGTGTCAACATACAGGCAAAGGACCTCGCGTTCGTTTATACGGATTCAATATATAACTGGCCGAGCTGGTACAACGACATTTGGTATGCCGGTACCGCCGCAGAGGCAGAGTGGTTTGACATTGTCTCCGACAGGCAGCGGGACGATGACAGACTGCGTGGTGATCTGATTTACAACAAGACCATTCTCACGAGTTCGTCAAGCGATTCAAACGCAGCTGTGACCAACAATGAGATAAGGATTGTTGGTTGGGTTGATTATTTGACGGGTCAGTGCGAAATCGACTTCACAGCTCTTGACGGTTATTTCTATAGGAACATAATGGCGGGTGCGAACTTCCGCGCCATGCGTTATAACTTGGAGAATTCGTATTTCCGTGTACGCCACAATAGCGAGTTTGTCACCGACAGTGTCAAGCAGACCTTCTACTTCTCCGAATGCGCTAACGGCATGTTGCTTGAGGGGAAGTATAACTTCATGGCGTTTATTGATGCCAACAGCGATGGTACGTATACGATTGGCGAGCCGATGGGTGTCGTTCGTGACGTCAACGTCGGATGGGACAGGGTACCCGACCTTTTGATTGAGCTAACGGATGATACGGTCGCCGGGGCGAGGTTCACGGTTCCGGCGCAGACCAACGGGGCGACGCGCGTCAGGGTCCTTCGCACCGCCATTAACGGCGTACCCATGGAACGCAAGCGCACTGTCTATGTTAAGACGCTTGACCTTACCAAGGGGCGGACTTTCTCCGAGGTTGACTTCATCAAGGACGGCGAGTACGACTTTGATTGGGCGAACCTCGCCGCCGATGCCCAGGCTCTCCTCGGCATTGAGGCATCGAACATTCTGAATGCCGATTACGCCGTTTACCTCGACAGCGGAGATCCTACGCCGATCTACACGTTCAGCCGGTCGTTCGACGCGATGAACCTGGCTCCTGCCGTAAGCTGGGCTTCGATCTCGAACCACAACGTTGTCGCAACCGCCCAGCCGACTCTTAAGTGGAAGGCTTCCGCTGGCTATCCGGCATTCGCTTTGCAGATTGCGAAGGACGAGGACTTCACGGACGTCATCTACTCCGTTACGAACCTGATGCCGGCCGCTACTGCCGACGGATGCCAGTTCAAGCCGGACGTGTACGCCGGGTACGGACTTGAAGACGGCTCCAATTACTTCTGGCGTGTCCAGCAGGTGAACGCCAAGTTCACAACGAACATCTGGAGCTCGGCTGCATCATTTACGATGAAGGTTGATTCCTCGAATGCGGACACGGGTTACGGCAAGCTCCGTGCGGAAGTCCGTTACTTCGGACCGGCCACGGACGACCTGACGAACGTCGTCGTGGGCGTTTATGAGAGCGCGGACTTCGTATCCATGCCTGTGGCGCGCATGCGCCTCTCCGGCGACGGCAAGGTGACCGACCTTACCAACGACCTCACACAGGCGTTCTCCGTTGTTGCCACAAGTGGCGTGAGCGTCGTGACGCTCGACGGCATCAAGCCTGGCACATACTACTTGATGGCGTTCATCGACTCGAATGGCAACAGCGTCCGCGACCCGTGGGAGACTTGGGGTTACGCGAACAAGGTTGGCACGGATGGCAGGGACATCTACACGCCGGTGTCCGTGACTGTCAAATCCGCAAAATCCGCCACGCCTTCCGCATACATCGTGATGGAGGATACGGACGTCAACCAGAACTGGATTCCGGACTGCATCGACACCGTTGACCTGGAAGGCTGGAAACCCTCCTCCGAGGTGAAGCCCGACGAGCCTACGGCTGACGTTGATACTGACGGCGACGGCCTGACGGATGCCGAGGAGGACGACTACGGAACCGATCCTCGCAATCCCGACACCGACGGCGACGGTCTGCCAGATGGCTTCGAGGTCCAGGCCGGCACCGATCCGCTCTTCGCTGATTCCGATCTCGCCGGCGCGAACGACGTGATGGCGTACAAGCTCGACACGCTGACCATCATGGTCGCCACGAACGCCGAAGGCTCCGTGACCAACAGATTCGTGGTCAACTCCCGCTTCGAGGACGGTTACCCGCAGATGAGCAACACCGTTTACACCGTGTTTGAGGTGAACGGCCAGCTCTTCGTCGGCGCGCCGACCAACCGTGCGGCGGCAACGGACGGTTACATGTACGGCTACATGACGACAAACGTGGTGGTTATGCACTCGGCCGTGTACGACTTCTACGGCTACGACCCGACCACGGCGAAACCTGGCACCGCGACCGTTGACGACGAAGGCAACGCCACGACCGCCCTGGGCGCAAACACCGTTCCGTTCTCGGCGTACCTGAAGTACGTCACGCAGCAGTACTACCTCAAGGAGTTCGGCGACGCGACGAACGACTTCGCTCTCGCGATTAACAAGCTCGACTCCAACGCGAACTACCTGCCCGACGGCTACGAGCTGTATGTAAGGTATGCAACGTGGCACGACCCGTCTGTTTCGTACTCCGACGCTGACGCGCGTTCGTCTTACGGCGACAACGCGGCGGGCATGGCTTACGATCCGTATGAAGAGTACTTGTTCTTCAACCGCCTTGAGAACAAGGTTGGCGTGGTGAAGTTCACCAACTTTGAGGCTTGCCGTTATAACATCATTGACGGCGACCTCCTGAAGGATGAAGACAATGACGGACTTTCCAATTACCATGAGTTCCTTGCCTCGAAGGCCCCGTACAATGTGATGCTCGACGTGATGAACGCGATGAGCGACGGCGCGACGCTTGACTACTTCCGCACGGCGGGTGGTACATACCTCGGTCTCGCCCTTAACGGCGGCGAGTTCATCGAGAATGAAGCCCGCACGAAGATGGGCATTGACATCCTTGACATGGCCGGCACGCGCTACCGTCCGTCCGACGGCTGGGACTACTGGAGCATTGCCCGCTACAACTACGCGAACGCCGATACGAATGGCCTGGCCACGCCATTGCCCACGCCGGAGCCGCCGGTCACGATGACCCTCCGCTGGAGGAATCCGCACTGGACGCAGTACCAGGCGCAGGGCGTTACCATTAAGGCGTATCAGGTGAATCCCGCTTACCCCGAGCAGGGAGAGGACGAGATGATCGCCTGGGCACCCAGCGCGAACAACTTCGAGCCCGATACGACGTTTGGCGGCGGAGTTGCTGTCCTCAGGGCCGACAAGTTAGCGTGGAGGCTTAGCAGTGATCCAGACCCTGACACAGGGGTCTTCAACCTCAAGCCCGGCAAGGTGCGCTTCGAGGTCACGCTCGACGACACCGACTTCGCCGGATCGGCGGAGACGGTCATCGGCTGGGCCGGCGTAGATGTGACGGTCACGCTCACCGACCGTGCCAACGGCCTCTCGTACCTGCCGGAAATCCAGCGCAACGACTCCGCGTCCCACGTGGCCATCATCCGCACGAAGGTCAACGGACAGGCGGTCACGCCGCGCGGCGTGTGGTACAAGGTGTATTCCAACAACATCGATCGCAGAACGGTCATGCCGACTGAGTTCATGGATGATGAGTTCATCGGAATCGACAAGTTCCTCGCCGAAGCAGATGAGACGATGCTCGGCACGACTCTCGACAAGGTTGAGAGCGTGACATACGAAGTGCTTACCGGCACGCCTCCGTTCACAACAGCAAACCTCAACGGCGACGTTGCCGAGGAGGCAGGCGATGAGGCGGAAGCCGCATCGAGGAACCAGACGTTCACGATGCACTATTCGCTTGAACGCGACAAGGCCGAGATATTCTCCTTCGAGGACGGCGTGGAAGGCACGGCTACACTCACGTTCGGACCCTCCACCAACTCCGCGAGCTGGAAGTTCTGGGTCAAGGTCGAGAACACCTTCAACGGCAACTGTGTCACCAACATCTATGGCGGCGACAGGGGCTTCTTGATCCCGACGTTCACCGCCGAAGGCCGCGTGACGATCGATCCCGCCGAATACGGCATCGCGCTCACCGAGGGCACCAACGTGGTCTGCGTGGCCCTTGGCAACGACAAGTTCGGCGCGCCCGCAGAGGATGACGAAGCGGCATGGTCCGCGCCCGCCACGTTCTACACGAACAAGGCGGCGGACTTCCCGGGCTCGATCACGCTTGACGTGCGCCACCCGCTCATCGCGCCCGCAGACCTCAAGCCGGCCAACCTCGTTGTGGCCGCATACGAGCTGCCCGACCTGGCAAAGCCCGTTGTGATCGGCGCTAAGACGATGGTCGTGACCAACAGCACGGTGATCACGGGTCTCCGTCCGAGGGCGAAGTACTACGTGGCCGCGTGGTACGTCTCCGACAAGGACGCGCGCCTCGGCACCGCCGCTGCGCTCGAGCGCAAACCTTGGGACACCTGGGGCTACGCCGCCGACATCGGCAGCGACAAGGTTGCCGCGTTTACGCCCGTGGCGGTCGCGGCGGACTCCACCGAGCCTGTCGTGGTCTACCTCCAGGACACAGACTGGAACGACAACATCGTGATCGACCGTGAGGAAATCTTCTCCGCCGCCGACAACGACTACACCGGCAGCTACTTCGGTGCCGCCATACTCGACTTCGACCGCGACGGCCTGCCCGACGCTTGGGAAGAGCTGTTCGGCAACGACCCGACGCTTGCGGACGACGCCGGCGTCGCCGCCGATGGCGACGTGATGGCGTACTTTGAGGAACAGCGCACCGCCGTCATCGTTACGAACAGCACCGGGGAGGCGACGACTTACCTCCTCCCGCACGACGCGCTTGTCGCGCCGAAGGTGGGCGACGAGTTCTCCGCCACGGATACGCTCTCGCTCTTCACCTCCTACGAGTACGGCAACCTCCTCGGCGAGGGCACGAACGTGACGCTCGACGCCGGACGCGTGGTGTCGATCTCCAACGCGACGGTGGCAATCGTCCACTGGCAGGTCTATGACCGCTTCGGCTTCGACCCGAAGACCTGCGTCAAGGACGACGACGCAGTGAACACGAAGGAGTTCACGGCGCTTGACAAGTACCTGCTCCTCAAGCACTTCGCCGCACTCGGCTTCAACGACGGTGCCGATACGCTGGCGAACTGGGAAGCCTGGACGCTCAAGCCCGGCGTGGTTGACGCCGACGGCGACGGCATCGCCGACGGCTGGGAACTCTACACGATGTTCGGCCCGAACGACAAGACGACGGCCAACATGAAGCTCAGCCCGTGGAATTATGCCGATCGCAACAACAAGCTCTCGCCTGACGGTCTGCTTTCCAGCGTCGAGGAGTACGACGGCGGCAATTCGCCGACCGACCCGTACAGCGACGACACCGACCTTGACGGCATCACCGACGCGGTCGCATACGATTACCAGATCAAGTCCGCCGAGTCGCAGCTTGCCGACTACGACAACGACGGCCTCTCCAACTGGGCCGAGTACCTCGCCTCGCTGCTGACGGGCGTGGACTTCGATGTGCGCAACCCGTACACCTTCGGCAACCGCCTCGACTACTTCTATCGTTACAACGGCATGTACGTTGGAGAAAGTGTTGACGCCGACGGCCTCGGCCTCATCGCCGACCATGACTTCATGGAAGACTACGTTGAAGACGTCATCGGCTACAATCGCTACGTTTACGACGCCAGCATCGACAAGGACGGCAACGGCTGGGACAACTGGTCCGAAGTCCGCGCCCGCTACAACGAGGCAACGTGGGTTGTCGTTGGCGAAGAGACCAACACGTACACGAGGACGTTCAACTCCTTCACGCCAGAGGCAAAGGCTCAATGGCAGATGTGGTATGATAATGAATTCTTTCCAAAGGTGCTTGGTGGTACTAGGACTGCATGGCTTGTGTCTGCGCGGTACTATAATGCGAATGGCGAAGAGAAGTTTACCTACACTGGGGATGTGGCGGGTTATCCGATAAATGACTCTTCTTGCGAAGTGATTTGGTACGAGCTAGATGACAAGAAGTCCTACGGCGGCAAGCCGCTGCCGAACGTCAACGTCCGCATCTATGGCGTTGAGGGTGGCGCGTCGAACATTACGGTTGCGGCATACTCCGACAAGAACCTCCGTTCGCCTGACGCGACGTTTGAGGTCGAAGGCAAGGCCGTTGACGGTGTGGTGGCGGCTTCGTTTGTCGGCGATGGCATGAAGCAGGGCCTCAACACGTTCGTCGTGACGGCTGGTGCGAAGACTGGCTTCGCGAAGGCGAGCGTCGGCTTTGACCGCGTGGACGTGGAAATCGTGCTCCGCGACGGCGCAATCGCCTTCACCGTAGAGCCGCAGACGGACGCCACCACGCGCGTACGCGTCCTCCGCACCGCGATCAACGGAACCACTGTCGCGCCGCGTGCGGTCTACGCGAAGACGCTTGACCTCCGTAGCGGCAAGACGTTCACCGAGGCCGACCTCGTCAAGGACGGCGAGTTCGACTTCGACCAGACGTACCTCGAGGCCGACGCAATCGCCGCCGGAATTGTCGCCTCTGCGACCGAAATCCGCTCCGTCGGCTACGCGGTCTATCTCGACTGGGGCGACGCACAGCCGATCTACACCTTCACGCGCACGTTCGACGCGCAGAACCTCGCGCCCGCCGCGAGCGGCGCATCCGCGCAGCACGGCTACGTGGTCGCCTCCGCGCAGCCCGCCCTCACGTGGAAGGCGTCCGCCGGATATCCCGCGTTCGCTCTCCAGATCGCGACGGAAAACACGTTCGCCGACGACAAGATCGTGTACGCCACGACCAACGTGATGCCCGGCGTCGCAGCCGACGGCTGCACGTTCAAGCCCGAAATCTACGTGGGCGACGGCCTCGACGACGCGACGACCTACTTCTGGCGCGTCGCGCAGCTGAACTCCAAGTTCACCACGAACAAGTGGAGCGAGGTCGCCGAGTTCACCACCGCCGTGAACGTCAGCAACGCCGACACCGGCTACGGCCGCGTCGCCGTCGATCTCCGCTACTTCGGACCTTCGGCTGAAACCCTCGACAAGGTCGTGGTTGGCGTGTACGAATCCGCCGACTTCACGACCGAGCCTGTCGCCCGCATGCACCTCGTCGGAGCAGGCGGAGTCTCCGCGCTCGCCCGCGATCCTGCCGCAGGCAAGGAGTTCACCGAGGTTACGACGAACGTCGTGATCGACGGCA
Source organism: uncultured bacterium (assembly GCA_902761035.1). Classification (GTDB taxonomy): domain Bacteria; phylum Verrucomicrobiota; class Kiritimatiellia; order RFP12; family UBA1067; genus RUG572. The sequence continues at coordinate 56,508 of CACWIW010000003.1, forward strand.
TTGCGCCCGGCGACTACTACGTGATGGCGTTCATCGACGCGAACGGGAACCACAAGCGCGACGCCTGGGAGACCTGGGGCTACGTGAACAAGATCGGCACCGACGCCGCAGACCTTTACACGCCCGTCTCGCTCAAGGTGGTCTCCACCAAGGCCGGCGCTCCGTCCGCGTTCCTCGTGATGGAGGATACGGACGTCAACCAGAACTGGACGCCTGACTGCATCGAACCCGCCGCCAACTTCGACGGCTGGACGCCTGCACAGCAGATTGAACCCGACCAGCCGACGGCAGAGGACATCGATTCCGACGGCGACGGCCTGACCGACGCCGAGGAGGACGACTACGGCACCGATCCTCGCAATCCCGACACGGACGGCGACGGACTGCCCGATGGCTGGGAAGTCAAGAACGGCACCGATCCGCTCTTCGCGGACGCCGACCTTGCCGGACTGAACGACGTGATGGCGTACAAGGTTGATGCGCTTAAGGTGATGTTCACCACCAATGATGTCGGCGAGGTGACTGGGCGCTATGTGGTCAACTCCCGCTTCGAGGATGGCTACGAGCAGCAGAGCAACACCGTTTACACGGTCTTCGAGGTAGGTGGCCAGCTTTACGTTGGTGCGCCGACGAACCGCGTTGACGTGACGAATGCCTACGCTTACGCATTCATGACCAACGTGGTCGTGATGCACTCGGCGGTTTACGACTTCTACGGCTACGACCCAACCACGGCGAAGCCGGGAACTGTGCAGGCGGTCGCCGGCGAAGACGGCGCTGCGACCGAACAGACCGTCCAGGGTGTGAACACCGTTCCGTTCACGGCGTACCTCAAGTACGTGACGCAGATGTTCTACCTCAAGGAGTTTGGCGACGCGACGAACGACTTTGCGCTCGCGATCAACAAGCTCGACTCCAACGCGAACTACCTGCCCGACGGCTACGAGCTGTATGTCCGCTACGCCGTGTGGCACGATCCGGCGTTGACCTACGATGACGCGGACGCCCGCGCCTCCTACGGCGACAACTTCGCTCAGGTCCCGTATGACCCGTATGACGAATACGGCTTCTGGAACAGCCTGGTGGCGGCCAGTGCCATCAATAGCACTGCGACGAACTTCGTTGCCGGAGTCGCGAACGCGGAGCTTGTGGCGGCACTCGACGTGTACACGAACGACTGGAACTACGCGAACGGCGTGATGGCTTACGCGCAGACGACGGCTCACGTGGCGACGAACGGAACGGACAAGTTCGTGGTGGTGATCGCGGGCGCGGACGACCCGGACGGCGTCGCGGAGGGCGCGGTGAAGACGGTTCTCAGGACGGTGACGCTGCCGAACGGCGAGCTGGTCGCGTGGGGCGAGACGGCCGATGTCGACGTGGTGGGCCTGCCGATCGGCGAGGAGCCGGTGACGCTCATCCACAGGGCGGTCTACCACTTCTACGGCTTCGAGGCGGACACGGCCCGCGGCTGCATCAACGACGGCGCGGCGTCTGCTGCCCCGGCGGCGGCCGACGGCGAGGACGGCGAGGAGACGGCTGCGGCGGCCGCAACCACTGCGGCGGGCACGGGCCACACGGCACCGTTCACGCACGCGTGGCGCTACTTCACGAAGGAGATCGTGGGCTACGCGGATCCCGTCGAGGTGGTGTACGACTTCGAGGATGGCACGGGCGACGGCCTCGCGGACGGCTGGCAGCTGTATGTCGGCGGCAGTGACAGGCATGCCTACCAGTACCGCTACGACCCGGCGGACGACTACTACTTCTACAATAACCTCGCGGTGCAGGATCCGGAATTCGCGGCTTCGCTGCCTCCGTACGACAATACGTTCGCCATCACGAACGGCATCGCGAACGCGACGGTGGAAGCGCAGAAGGCGTTCTGGGACTGGGCGCCGGAGGACGACTACATGGCATACGTCCAGACCAACGTGCTGATTTCGGTGGTCACGAACGCCGGCGGCGTGGCCTCGATCTACGCGATCGACCCGGGCACGAACACGCTCTACGAGACGTTCTACGTGGGCAACGAGCTCTTCGTGGGCGCGGTCTGCACGAACGAATACGCCTACAATGCGATGGAGAACGGCGACTTCATGACGATGGTCACGAACGCGACGGTCATCCACTCCGCAGTCTACGACTGGTACGGATTCGACCCGACGACGGCCAAGCCTTCGTACTGGTGGCCCGAGTCCATTGCCTACCTGGCGGAATCCAACTCGAACTACACCGTCGGCGCGAACAGCGTTCCGTTCACGCGTAGGCTGAAGTACATCACGCAGACGATGTACCTGCCGATGGTGGGCGCGGAGGACGACTACTTCCTCACGACATCGTGGACGGCCGATCCCTCGACGTGGTGGACTGACACCAACGGCAACGACATGCCGGACGGCTGGGAGCTGTACGTGAAGTACTCCGCCTCGAGCGATCCCAGCAAGCCGGACGACGATTACAGGGAGGACTTCACCGACGGCAGCGACCCGAACACCGACGACACGGACGGCGACGGAATCCCTGACGACGTCGAGCAGTTCTTCGGCGTAACCGATCCGACGGTGCCAGACGGCAACCTTGCGCTTGAGAACGACGTGATGGCGTTTGCCACCGTAAACGCCACGGTCGTGACCGTGCAGAATACTGCGGAAGGCAGCCTGCCGGTGAAGTACCTCCTCGCAGAGGAAATGGCGGGCAACACCGTGGTTGCGCCCAAGGTCGGAGACTACGCTGATTCGCTTGCGCTGCGCGCGACGTACGAATATCTCGTGTCGACCGACGCCAACGACGGCTCCGTGACGAACCGCTGCGGCGTGGGCACGAACGTGACGCTCACGGCCGCTGCCGGAACAGCCAACCGCATCGTGGCAGTGGCAACCGAGCCCGTGGTGCTCGTCCACGCGCAGGTGTACGACTACTTCGGCTTCAACAAGGACACCGCGAACCCGACGGCGGTCACGAAGGAGGGCGCGAACTATGTCTATGGCGCGAACACCAAGCCGTTCACGGTGCTGGACAAGTACCTCGTCGTCCGCTACCTCGAGGCATACGGCCTTGCCAACGCGGCGGCCGACTGGAAGGCGCTCGCGCTTGCGCCGGCTTCGTCCGACAACGACGCCGACGGCGTACCGGACGGCTGGGAACTGTACACGATGTTCGGAACCGAGGGCGTGACGGCCACGCTTGCCGCCGCCAAGATCAGCCCGTACAACTACGCCGACGCCCGTGCGGTCGCTCCGGCAGGTGACATCACCCTGCTTGAGAAGTGGAACGGCGGCGCTCCCGCGTACGACCCGTGGTCGAAGGATTCCAACGACAACGGCGTGGACGATGTCGATGAGATCAGGTACGTTCTCGATGAACCATACGGTGACGCTGACAACGACCAGCTGCCGAACTTCACGGAGTTCCTGATCGCGAGCGGCTTCTCGCAGTACTCGGAATTCGCCGGCGTGTCAGACATCTCCGCGACGAACACCTACTCGCTGACGAACCTCATACCGGACTATTTCCGCCGTATAAACAACAAGCTCTACCTCGGCGAAATGTTCACCGACCACGACTTCATGGAAGACCTCTGGGAAGACCTGTTCGACGTGAAGAAGGTCACGCGCGGACTCTACGACCCGTGGCGCGATTCGGACAGCGACGGCTGGAGCAACTACGCCGAGTGCCGCGCTGGCACCAATCCCGAGTTCGAAGCCAATACATACGGCGTAAAGGGTATAGTTGTAAAGAACTATCCTATACCGACAATCCACGCCAAGGTCGTGATGGGCCCGGGCGAGGGCATGCTGAACGGCACGATAGTGGTGCAGGCCTTCTCTGACACGAGCAAGCTGACCGGTCTGCCCGACGCGACATGGACGGTTCCCGTGGGAACGTCGTCCGGCGATTCCACAACTGGTTCGTCCTCGTCCGATTCCAGCGAGAATTCTGCAAAGACCAAATACCTTGGCGCAAACCCGAACGGCGAGGTTTCCTTCACCCTGTCTCCCGGATTCGTCAAGCCCGGAAGCATCTCGATGTCGTTCCTTGATCCGGACTTTGAGGTCATCGACACCAACGGCGTCGTTACGGCGCTTGGCGACATCAACACCGCCGAATGGCAGGCACTTGCCGAGGATCGTCAAGTTACAGGTACGTCTAGTGGCAAGATTCTGGTCAGCACGCCGACGAATTCACTGGAGATCGGCACAGTTGACTACCACACGGGTCTGGTGACGGTTGACTACACGAAGTTGCCGACATCGTTGCCTGTTGTCGCCGAAGGCAATGATGCGACGAATTCCGTCCTGCTGCATCTCGCCAACAGCCATGTGAGGGTTTCCTGGGAAGCGGAGGTTGCAGGCGGTAATCCGTGGATGACGCTGCACCTTACGGATAGTGATGACACAACCTCCGAGCAGGCTACCTACGGCCACGTGCGCGAAGGCAAGAACACGTTCGTTGTGTTCGTTGCAGGCGAAGGCGGCAAGTGGGCACCTGGTAATGCATACGGAGTTGTGAAAGACGTTGACGTTGGCTGGTCGGAAGCGGAATTCACGGTTGAGCTGACCAAGACGACTCCGATCATGGCCCGCTTCAACCTCAGCGCGGCAATAAGCGCCACTTCTGGCAGCAGCGGCGGAGAGGGCTCAACTTCCGCTCTCACGGACCGTGACACCGTCAATAACGGCAGGGGGTATGCTCCGAACGAAGAGTCCAAGTATCCCGGAACGAACATGCCCTCCAATGTGTCGCTTACGCGTGTGAGGGTAATTCGAAACTGGATTAACCGTAGCGGTTCTAGAGGATCGACGAGCTATAGCGCAGTTCTGTTTGATCAGAAGATTGACCTCTCTGTGCATCCGACTTTGACGGAGGCTGACCTCTTGACCGATGGCGTATATGATCTTGACTGGGGTACGCTTCTCCCCGCTTTCGGTGGTGGTGCCTCTGGTTTGACAAATGCAACGTATCGCATTGTGATAGGCGACGACGAACTTGGCGATTATGAGGATCGCGCTAACAATCTGCCGGTGCTCTTCTCCAACCTGTTTGAGGCGAAGCCGCGGCAGACGCTGACGGTACCGGATCCAAAGCTTGCTGAGATTGAGTATGCAGGCCGTCCGACGTTCCGCTGGTCGCACACGAACACGATTGACAAGGCCTATCCGGCATTCCAGCTCCGAATCTATAAGTCCGACAAGACGACAATCGTCTATGACTCCGGCGTGCAGCGTGCACCTGCCCGCGACTCGGATGGCATGTACGAGTGGACGGCACCTGTTTACGCAGGAATGGTCACGTCGAGCAACCATGTCTTCGAAGTCACGAACAACTACTACTGGGCGGTGTCAATGCTCGACGCGAAATTCACGACTTTCAACTACAACGAAACAAAGACGCCGTTCCGCCTTGGCACGAGTGGCAACCTGCTTGACGGCAAGGACTATGGTGCCATTGCCGTGCGCGTGAAGTACTTCGGCCCGCTCATTAGGCTTTCTGCGGTTCCAACGACCAAGAAGAACCTCGTGCGCGTCCAGGCGTTCACGTCGCCGGACTTCTCCGGCCTGCCCGTGGCTGAGACGTACGTCACCGATGTTTCGAAGGTTGCATATACATCCGTTATCGTCACTAACGCTGTCATTCGCGGCGTGGCGTGCGGCGGCACCTACTACGTGCGCGCCTACATCGACACCGACGCCGATGGCGTGAAGTCCGATTGGGAGTCGTGGGGCTACAACTGCTTCGTGCTTGATCCAGCGGTCACGTCCGTCTGGAGGCCGAAGCCGGTTACAGTGTCCTATCAGGACATGATGCCCGATGCCACAGTGTTCATTGAAGATGCGGATACTGATAACGACGGATTCCCGGATGCTTGGGAGTGGAACGAGAATGGAAACCTTTCCGACCAGGGTCCGATTAGCGGCAATACGTTCTTCGCGACGGTCAACCCGACGTTGACCTCCACGTTAAACGCCTACTCGCTGATCGCGGGCGGTATTGAAGGGGCGACGGCCGCGACGGGCAACATGCGGAACAACAGGCTGCAGGCGTCAATCAGCGCAAGTGCGCAGATTCTTGCCGACGCATCCGAGAACACTGCGGTGCAGATCAAGGCGTTCTCGCTTGAAGACGGCCTTGAGCTGGAGGTCGTGAACACCACGTCCGGCGGCGATTCCTCAAGCATGATCGTGTTCTCCAAGCAGGCGACGGTCCAGTTGTCGCTCGCGTGCTCCGCGACGCCCGACTTCGCCGACGCGGTGGAGGTGCCGATCAAGTCGATCACGATCTACGCGAACCAGAAGACGACTGATGGCATCGCCGTCACGGCCGAGGAGCTCGCCGAGGCTCGTGCCAAGGCACCAGAGGCCCGCTTCTTCAAGGCAATCATCACGAAGTGATTGTTCACAAATGGCAAATGTCACAATTGTTCACAAATGACAAATCTCAATTAAACGGGAGGGCCGCGCTCCGTCGCGGCCAACAGAAAATGGCTAAGAAAATCAATAAGGTACTGGTTGTAAACTGCGGCTCGTCGTCGCTGAAGTTCCAGCTCTTCGACATGACCGGCGAGAAAATGCTCTGCAAGGGCCTCGTCGAGCGCATCGGGATCGCGGGTTCGCGTCTCGTCTATACGAAGACGGGCTGCGACAAGATCGTGCGCGAGGTTCCGATGAAAGACCACGTCGAGGCCATCGCGCAGGTGATGGCCGTCCTGTGCGACCCCGATCACGGGGTCGTGAAGAGCCTCGCCGAAATCGACGCGATCGGCCACCGCGTGGTGCATGGCGGCGACAAGTTCTCCGCCCCGGCCAAGATCACCGCGGCCGCGAAGAAGCTCATCCAGAAGTGCGTGCCGCTCGCGCCGCTCCACAACCCCGCGAACCTTCAGGGCATCGAGGCGTGCGAGAAGGCGGCGAAGGGCGTCCCCAACGTGGGCGTGTTCGACACGGCCTTCCACCAGACTATGCCAGGCTGCGCCTACCAGTATGCGCTTCCGCGCAAGGTGGCGCGGAAGTTCGGAATCCGCAAGTACGGCTTCCACGGCACCTCGCACAAGTTCATCACGCAGGCCGCCGCCGAGTGGCTTAAAAAGCCGCTGAAGAAGGTGAACCTCGTCACGTGCCACCTCGGCAACGGGTCGTCGCTCGCCGCCGTGAAGAACGGCGAGTGCATCGACACGACGATGGGCCTTACGCCGCTCGACGGCCTGATCATGGGCACGCGCTCCGGCACGATCGACCCGGGCGTGATCTTCTTCCTCGGCAAGCAGGGCTACACCTTCGACCAGCTCGACAAGATGCTGAACAAGGAAAGCGGCTTCCAGGGTCTCGCCGGCGCGCAGGGCGGCGACTCCCGCGACGTGGTTGCGAAGGCCGAGAAGGGCGACATCGACGCAGTTGAGGCGCTTGAGGCGTTCGGCCACCGCACCGCGATGTACATCGGCGGCTACAACACGCTCGTGGGCGGCGCGGACGCGATCGTGATGGCGGGCGGCATCGGCGAGAACGCGGCGGAGCTGCGCGAGCAGATCGTGAAGCGTCTCGGTGCGCTCGGCGTGAAGCTCGACAAGAAGGCGAACCTCAAGGTGCGCTTTGGCGCGTCGGGCGTGATCTCCACGAAGGATTCCAAGATCCCGGTAATCGTGATCCCCACGAACGAGGAGCTGATGATCGCCAGGGAGACCGTGGCAGTGCTGAAGGGCTAAATCATCTAGGCAATCTAGAAGGTCTAGCGATTCTAGATCTTCTAGAACAACTAGAACAGCTAGAACAACTAGAAGAAAAGCAAAATGAAAGCGATTGAAAAGATCATTGAAAGGGCCTCGGCGCTGAACGGCACGGTCGTTCTGCCCGAAGGCATGGACGCTCGCGTGATAATCGCGGCATGCAGCTGCGTTGACCGCAAGATATGCACGCCCATCGTACTTGGCACCGCAGAGGAAATCGCGACCGCCGAGGCGAAGGCGGGGCTCTCACTCGCCGAGCACGGCGTCAAGACCATCGACTACACCATCGGCGACGTCGAGCTTGAGCAGGCGTACCTCGAGGCGTGGAACGCCAAGGAATCGAAGAAGCCGCCGGAGAAGCAGAAGATCATCGACCTCGCGACTGCGCAGAAGACTCTCCGCACGAAGCGCATCTACTTCGGCGGCATGATGGTTCGCCTCGGGCGCGTGGATGGTCTGGTGGCGGGCTCCATCGCCTCCACCGGCGACATGCTGCGCGCGGCGTTCCACACGCTCGGCACGCAGAAGGGCGTGAAGACCGCGTCCAGCTGCTTCATCATGGACCTCAAGGCGCCCACGCCGTCCGGCGACAGCGTGCTCGCGTTCGGCGACTGCGCGGTGATTCCCAACCCCACGGCGGAGCAGCTCGTGGATATCGGCCTCTCCACGGCCCAGACGTACCGCGACCTCACCGGCAACGAGCCGCGCGTCGCGTTCCTCAGCTTCTCCACCAAGGGCAGCGCGGCGGGCGAGCTTGTAGAGAAGGTGCAGAAGGCGGTGGAGCTTGCGAAGCCGGTGTTCGCGGAGAAGGGCATCGCGATGGACGGCGAGCTCCAGTTCGACGCGGCGATCGTGCCGGAGGTGGGCGCGCTCAAGAACAAGGGCGGCGCGATCCAGGGCAATGCGAACGTATTCATCTTCCCGGACCTCCAGGCCGGCAACATCGGCTACAAGATCGCGCAGCGCCTCGGCGGCGCGGTTGCGATCGGCCCGAACCTGCAGGGTCTCGCGAAGGCGATGAACGATCTCTCGCGCGGCTGCTCCGCCGAGGACATCGTGGGCACCATCTGCGTGACCCTTTTACAGGCACAGGCCAAGAAGTGAGGCTACTAGAAAAGCTAGAAGTGCTAGATTGGCTAGAAAATCTAGGGATGCTAGATTAGCTAGGGAAACTAGAAAAGCTAGAAGTGCCAGAAAAAGAAAAGCCATGACCACTGAAAGCCAGATTGCGCGAGCGAAGGAGGTCTTCGACATTGAGATCGAAGGCCTTCGGCGCGTGCGCGACTCGCTGGGCGAATCCTTCACGCGCACGATCGCGCTGATGCAGGATGCGCTTGCGCAGGGCGGCAAGGTGGTTGTGTCGGGCGTCGGCAAGAACCTGCACGTCGCGGAGAAGATGAGCGCCATCTTCGCCTCGACGGGGGTCAATTCCATCGTACTCAATCCCGTGCAGGCGATGCACGGCGACCTCGGGATGACCGGGGCGAACGACGTGCTGCTCGCGCTCTCGTTCAGCGGCGAGAGCGAGGAAGTGGTACGCCTCATCCCCGCTGTGCGACGTCACGGCCTCAAGGTGGTGGCGCTCGTGGGCAATCCCGCGTCCACGCTCGCGAAGCTCGCGGACGTCGTGCTTGAGATCCCCTGCGGCAAGGAGGCGTGTCCGTTCGGCATGGCGCCGACGAACTCGACGACGGCGACGATGGCGATGGGCGACGCGCTTGCGATGGTTATGATCGACGTGCAGGCGTTCGACCGCGAGCGGTACGCGCTCAACCATCCGGCGGGCGCGATCGGCCGCGCGCTCGTGCTGAAGGTCTCCGACATCATGCGCACGGGCGAGCGCTGCGCGAGGGTCGCGCCCGAGACGACGGTGCTCGATACGCTCCTCGCGATGACGAAGGCGCAGGGCGGGTCGGCCGTGGTGGTTAATCCCGACGGCACGCTCGCGGGCATCTTCACCGACGGCGATTTCCGCAGGCGGATCGCAGAGGCGGCGCGCGCGGGGCGCGCGCCCTACCAGGCGGAGAATGCGGCCGAAAGCCCAGATGGCCAAACTGCGTTTGGCCTCTCCACGCCGGTCTCGGCCGTGATGACGGCGAAACCCCTTTACATTCGCGACGATGCCTACGCCGCCGACCTCTTGAAGGTCTTCGAGCGTCGGCGCATCGACGATCTCCCTGTTTGCGATGCGGCCGGGCGGGTGCTCGGCTTGGTCGACATTCAGGATTTGCCCAAGATGAAGGTTTTATGATACAATAATCTACACACCCCAAGGAGGAAGAAAAAATGATGACCAAGAAAATTCTCTGTTTCGCGCTTGCGTGCGCGTGTGTTGCAACTGTTTCCGCGCAGTCTTCGCGGCGCAGCGGCTATCGTAACAGCAGCCGGAACGCCCGTACAGAGGCCGAGGAGGCGCAGGACAAGATGGACGCGAAGGTGAAGATCAGCCAGATGCCGAGCATCGGGCCGCAGTCGCTCGTCATGGCGCCCGGGCTCAACGCGCAGGGCGGACTCCAGCCGATCACGAAGAAACGCCGCCAGTGGGGCGTCTATGACATGACGTACCGCACGCAGCAGAGGTGGACGGAGGAGCTCACGGTCAACTGGTACGTGCTGTGCGATACCTCCAAGGCGAAGGAGAAGGACAAGTCGAAGGCCGCGAAGCGCCTGCCGCCCTACGTCTACTACACGCTCGTGACCCGCTACGTGAACATCCCCGAAGGCGACCACCGCTCCTGCTCGTGCCTGCCTCCGTCGTTCATCGAGCGCTACGGCGAGCCCGTGGTCATTTCCTGCGAGATCGTCACGTCCGCCGGCAAGCTGCTGGACGGCGAGACGGTGGTCAACAGCTTCCAGTGGGTGAGGCCCGGCAAGATCTCCGAGGAGACGAAGACCGAGATGGAATGGTGGAACAACGACAAGATCATCAACGCGAAGGACAAGGCGGGCGAGCCGATGATCGAGGTCCGCCAGGGACTCGTCGACCGCTCCAAGACGCCTTTCTGGCTCGTCAACAACGCCGACTACGAGGCAATCCAGTAAAGCATATTAGGTTTCTGAAATGTCCCGCATCCTCACCCTCAACATTGGCGCGTCGAAGGCAACGCTGGCCGAATACGCGCTGAGCGGCAAGCGGAACCTCACGCTCACCGCGTACGGCAGCGCCGATTTGCAGACCGTCGACGTGAACGACGCGATGTCCATCGCCGCGTCGCTGCCACCGATCATTTCGCAGATAATGCGCGAGACGGGCATCCACCCGGCTCCGCTTGTCGTGTCGCTTGGCGGGCAGATGGTCTTCCCGCGCTTTGCGAAGATCGCGCCTGTCGGCGACGCCGCGAAGCTAGAGCAGCTCGTCCAGTACGAAGTCGAGCAGAACGTGCCGTTCCCGATCGACGAGATCGTGTGCGACCACCAGTTCCTCGGCACGTCGGCGGACGGCGACATGGCGACGATGATCGTGGCGGCTAAGCTGGACGGCGTGCGCGCGGTGACAGATGCCGTGGCGTCGGTCGGCCTGAAGCCGGCCGTCGTGGACGTCTCGCAGATGGCGGTGCTGAACGCGCTGCGCTACGCGAATCCGGGGCTTGCGGGCAGCAATGTAGTTCTCGACATCGGCGCGAAGACCACGAACCTGATCCTCGTCGAGGACGAGAAGATCTACACGCGGTCCATTCCGTATGCCGGCAACACCATCACGAAGGAGATCGCGCAGACGTTCGGCTGCTCGTTCGATGAGGCGGAGCGTCTCAAGCAGGAGCGCGGGTACGTGTCGCTCGGCGGCGTCACGGAGGACGAGGACGAGATCACGGACAGGGTGTCCAAGATCATCCGCACCGTGCTCACGAGGCTGCACGCCGAGATTTCCAGGTCAATCAACTTCTACCGCTCGCAGCAGGGCGGCGCCGCGCCGTCGCGGATATTCCTCACCGGCGGTTCCGTGCGGCTCCCGCAGCTCGACGAGTTCTTCCGCGAGACGCTGCAGGTCGATGTGGAGTACCTCAACCCGTTCACGTCGGTGCGCATTGGCGGGAAGGTCGACGCGGCCGCGCTGGAGGGCGACGCTTTCACGCTCGCGGAGTCCGTGGGCCTCGCCCTGCGCCAGACGGACGTTTCCGGGCTGATCCGCATAGACCTGATGCCGCCGGAACTCGTGGCGCAGGCGCGGAACGTTCGCCGCATTCCGTTCCTTGTGGCTGGTGCGGCAGGACTGCTTGCGGCTCTGGGCCTCGGCATAGTGATGCAGAACCGCGAATGCGCGATTGCAAAGGCGCAGCTGGAGGAGGTTCAGTCGCAGAACAGCGCCCTTGAGAGCAAGGAGAAGCAGTTGAAGTCCGTGCAGGGGCTGGAAAAGGCCGAGATGGAGAACTGCGACAAGCTTCAGAAGCTCATGCGGACGCGCGTTGACGCGCTGGCCCGCGTGCGGGCGGTGCAGGCGAGCCTTCTGCCCGGCATGTGGATATCCAAGTGGGAGCACGTGCCGTCGTCGGGCGGTGACGATTCGGACGGACTTGAAGGCGTCAAGATCGTTGTCTGCGGCTGGAAGGACGCGATGGAAGCCGGCCTGAAAAAATGGAAGAAGGACTGGGAACAGCTGAACCCGGAACGCAAGGTCGGAAATGTCAACGTTGCGAGGATCATCAAGCAAAAGATCGAGGCGTCCGGAATCGCCGCTCCTGCCGACGCCGACGCGCAGGGGGGCGAGGCGGTGTCGGTTGAGCTGCAGCCGGGGAAATCCCTGGAGGAGATCACGCTGGCGTTCAAGTTCGCGCCGGTGAAGTCGATTGATCCCAATGCCCCTGCCAAGAAGAACAAGAACAGGAGGGGAAGGCGGTGAGTATGACGAAACAGCAGAAGATCTACGCATGCCTCGGCGGCGCGGCCGGTCTGTGCGCATTGGCGCTCGGATGGTTTCTCTACAGCGCCTACGCGGATTATCAGGCCGCACTCGAGGGCGATGAGGAAGGTGCGGAGGGGCTGAGTGCCGCGAAGGAGAAGAACAACAAGTTCTACACGCAGAGCAAGCCCTTCCCCTCGTCCGACTCGATCAAGCAGTTGGAGTCGAACAAGACCGTCTACGCGGAGTGGATAAACCGGGCTACCGTGCTGGCCGCGCGCGGCGACTGCCCGCCTCCCCCGTCCGACCTTGACGGAACGGTGTTCAAGCAGAACCTGTTCGAGCAGGTCTCGAAAATGCAGAAGTTCCCCGGCGGCGTGGGCGGGCGCATCTGCTCGGACAAGTTCCTGTTCGGCTTTGAACAGTATCTGGGCGAGGCGGGCAAGACTCCGGAGACGCTGGAACTCCTGAAGCTCTATGCGCAGTTCGTCACGATCACGAACGTGGTGGACCTGTTCCAGGCGAGCGGCGTGCTCGAGATCCGGAAGATCGAGCGCGTCGAAATGCAGGAGAATGCGGAGAACGCACAAGCCAGGGGCGGCCAGCGGAACAGGGAAGGCAAGGGCAAGGCGGGGCAGAACGCCGTCGCCCTGGACCCGAAGCACTTCGACTTCAACCTGGAGTTCGTCGTAAGCGCATCGTCTTTCGTGAAGGTCCTCAACGGCCTGGCGAAAAGCCCGCGGTTCTATGTCGTCAGCAATCTCAGCTTCGAACAAGAGGGCGAGTCGCTCAAGGCCCGTCTTGACCGGGTCGACTCGGCGTCGTCGGGCGGCAACTCGTCGTCCAGGGAGCGACGGTCGCGGGGGCGGGACCGGAGTCGGGAGAACAATGAAGAGATCGCGAGCGGCATCGTGACCAATCCTGAGACAACGCCGATTCTCGTGCGCATGAAGCTTTCGGCCTACGATTTCGGGAAGAACAGGGCGCAGGTGGAAGCCGCGCTTGCGGAGGCCGAGGGCGCATCTTCCAAGAAGGATGCCGCATCTTCCAAGAAGGAGGGCAAATAATGGCTGTCGCCAAGAAGAATTTCTTTAAGGACCATTACGACTGGCTAGTCGCAATCGCCGGACTGGTCCTCTTGGTGGGCGTTGGCGTCATGTTCGTCTCATCGCTGGATAATTCTCCGGAGGAGGCCCGCGCCGCATGTGCGGCCGAACTCAGGCAGCGTCCGCCTCAGTACAAGGCCGCCGCCGTGGATCCCGAGATTCTTAAAGTGCTCGGCGAGGCAGAGAGGGATTTCGTGGCGCCGCCCCGGATTGAAGTTCCTAATGACAAGAAGGGAAGCTTCCTTGCGAGCGAGTGCCGGGTGTACTGCATGAACGTCAACCCCACGAACTTCTGCCACAAGCCGATTCCCTACAAGAGCAAGGAGTGTCCGTTCTGCCATTTCCCGCAGTTGTCGTCGGAAGATTCGCTGGATGCCGCACGCGGCGGCATGGATGCGGACAAGGACGGCATCCCGGATGCCTGGGAGAGCAAGTACGGCTTCAATCCGCTCGATCCCTCAGACGCGAAGCTCGACGCAGACGGCGACACGTTCACGAACCTTGAGGAGTACGAGGCCAAGACCAACCCCAAGAATCCTGTGTCGCATCCAAACTTCCTCGACTTCCTGACGGTTGCCAGCGAACTGCGCACCGACAAGCTGCCGTTCCTGTTCAAGATGGCAACCCCGCTGCCCAGCGGGCACCGCTTGACGTTTGAAGTCACCGGCAAGGAATACAGGAGAACCACGACCGCGCTCATCGGCGAGGAGGTCGTCTTCCAGCTCGCGAAGGCCAAGTTCGTGAAGGGTCGGATGCAGGACGACAAGGTCAAGAGCGGATGGCGCGTGCTGAAGTACGAGAAGAAGGAAGAGCGCGTCGCCAGGAGAGGGTCGGAGCAGAAGATGACCGTGGACGTGTCCACCGTCGATCTCGAGCGCATAAGCGACAAGCGGGTTGTCACCGCGCAGGTGGGGGCCAAGTCCGTCTCCATAGAGGAGCAGGTCGACCTACAGTGGAGCCGCGCCGGAGGAAAGAAGCTTACGGTCACAACTGGAACTGAATTCTCGTTGGCGGACCGCAAGTACAAGGTGAAGAAGTTGGCCAAGGGCAGCAGCGGTTGCGAAGTGACCGTCGTGGACCTGGAAAACAATACCGAAAAAATCCTACGGTGAGACTTGATTTAGGGGCAAGAATCGGGTATTATAATGACATCCTTTCAAGGAGCAACTAGATGAGAGCAAAAAAAATCTTTGCAGCCGTCTCTGCGGTTTGCGTGACAATTGTCCTGGCAACGAGCGTGTTTGCTCAGGACGACCTTGATAATTTGCTGAACGATCTTGAGGGGGAAGTGAAGAAAAAGCCCGCCGAAGATGTGAAGCCAGCGGAGGCCAAACCTGCCGAGGTGAAGCCTGCGGAGGAGAAGCCCGCAGCGCCCGCGCCCGCGCCAGAGGTGAAGCCTGCGGACGAGAAGCCCGCAGAACCCGCGCCCGCACCCGCGCCCGAGGTGAAGCCAGCGGACGAGAAGCCCGCAGAACCCGCGCCCGCGCCCGAGGTGAAGCCTGCGGATGAGAAACCCGCGCCCGCACCGGAGCCCGAGGTGAAGCCTGCGGATGAGAAACCCGCAGAGCCCGCGCCCGAGCCAGCACCGGAGCCCGAGGTGAAGCCTGCGGACGAGAAGCCCGCCGGGCCTGCCTCTGAGGTAGACTCTCTCGCACAAGTGCCGGCGGCCCCTGCGGAACCTGCTCCTGCTGCTCCGGCGCCAGTGGCTGAAGAACCGGCACCTGCCGCTCCTGTTGAGGAACCCGCGCCCAAGCCGGAAACGCCCGCGCCCGAAGCTCCTGCTCCCGCTCCTGTGCCTGAAGCTCCCGCTCCCGCGCCCGAAGCACCCGCTCCTGCGCCTGAAGCACCAGCTCAAGCTCCCGCACCTGAAGCTCCTGTTGCGGAAGTCCCTGCGCCCGCAGTGGCAGAGGCGCCGGCCAAACCGCCGACGGAGGAGGAGAAGCTTCTGAGCGACATTCAAACCATTGAGGAACTTCGTCGCGACGCCCTGAAGATGCATGCGCTCAAGGAACTCGATGAGGCACGTGCGGCGCGCATGCGCCGTGACTGGGATGTCGCCTTCATGAAGTTCCGGCTGGCGAACGAGGAGTTCAAGATGGAGGCGCAGTCTCCGGAATTCCAGAAGGAATGCGAAGAGGGCATGGCCGAGGCAAGGTACGAGGCGGCCAAGCAGGCGCTCAAGGAGTCGAACCGCGAACTTGCGGCGCAGTATGCCGAGGAGGCCCTGAAAATGCGTCATCCGCATGCGGGTGCCTTGCTGGACGGCCTGAAGGCTGAACAGGTGAAAGACACCGAGACCGACATCACCGACATCCAGCACCGTCGCAACGATCCTGAATACAAGAAGGACCGCGATCTCATTCGCAAGCGCCTGCGCCTCTCCGCGCAGTACATGGCGGTTGCGGACCTTGGAAGCGCGCTGGAGCAGTGCGACCTCGTGCTGCGTTCCGATCCGTACAACCAGCAGGCCATTGCGCTCCGCAGCCGCATTCAGCGCAAGCGCCAGATGATCATCGACAAGGAGCGCGAGGCAATGCGCAACGGCATGATCGCCGACGTCGGCAAGGCATGGCGTCCTGTTTACGCGGTCGACTCCATGGAGTTCAAGAACCTGGACGGCGGAACGATGAAGACGCCCATCGGCGGAGACCCCGAGCGGTCGATTGAGCAGTCGATTGAAAAGCGCATGAAGGAAATGATGCTGCCGTCGATTTCGTTCCGTCCGCCGGCAACGATCATCGACGCCGTGGACTTCTTCCGTCAGGCTTCCAAGGACTTCGACCGTCCGGAGGTTCCGGTTGACCAGCGCGGCTTCAACTTCATTCTGACGCTCAACAAGACCTTGACGGGCGGAGGCGACGCTCCTGCGGGGGACAACAACAACGCCGAGGCGGCCTTCGGTGCCGCAGCGGAGGAGAATGTGTCTGACGGCGCCGTGCCGCAGATTCCCAACATCGCGGCCTCGAACCTCTCCCTCTGGGAAGCGCTGGACCATGTCTGCAAGCAGGTCGGCTTCAAGTTCAAGGTGCAGGGCTCCGTCGTGATGGTCATGCCCAAGAACATGACTACGGACGAGCTGATCACCCGCTCCTACAACGTGGTCGAATCGTTCGTGGAGCGCATGAACGACGCCTCAAGCGGGCTCAAGGACCAGAAGGCGGGCGACTTCGGCGGCGGTGGCGGCGGCGGAGACAATGCAGGAAGCAGCAACGACGAGGATTCCTGGAAGAAGTACTTCGAAGAAATGGGCGTGACATGGCCGGCGAATTCCCGCATCAAGTACATCAAGGCCATCGGCAAGCTCCGCGTCACCAATACGGCCGACCAGCTCGCCATCCTCGAGCAGGCACTGAACGAACTGAACGTCACGCCGTTCCTCATCGAGATCGAGACGCGGTTCGTGGAAGTTGCGCAGGAGGATTTGAACTCGCTCGGCTTCGAATGGCTGCTCAACAGCGACTATTCCTTCAATCTGGGCGGCAAGCTGAAGAAAGCCCTGAACCTCAAGGACGGTGCGTGGAACATAAGGGACTCTGGGTATTCGCAGACGTCTGGTGAAAAGACCATTACGACTACTGAGGGAAGTACCTTTTCTAGCGAAAGTGGTGCGTCGCAGCATTGGGTTCATGACGGGAATTGGAACGCCACGCAACTTGGTGTTGAGCGGAATGGCCCTGTTGTCTCGCAGACGACGACAGGTCCTGACGTTACTTCGACGATCGAGGAAAAATATACCTGGAATGGCGGGGCGGCGACTGGTTGGAGCAATCGCGATAGTGATGGGTTGCGCTACAACCGGGCAAACGGAAACCGCACCGGTAGGAACATGGGTATCAACGCCGTCAATGGCATGGACTACACTACGGGCATGCGTTACCTTTCGAATTCCGACAACCACATATCCGGCAAGGGCGCGTCGAACAACGACCAGTTCATGAAGATCAACGCATTCCTCGGAAACGCCGATATTTCGATGATCCTCCACATGCTCTCGCAGCGCAGTGACACGGACCTCCTCTCCGCGCCGAAGGTGGTGACGAAGAGCGGCCAGGAGGCGACGATCAAGGTCGTGACGATCTACCGCTATCCGACTGACTACGACGTGACGATCCAGTCCGCCAGCTCTTCGGGCAGCAGCAGCATGTACGGATCGACAAGCGGTGGCAGCAAGATCCTCCCGATGGTCGAACCGCAGAACTTCGAGACGCAGGAAGTGGGCGTGATTCTCACATGCACGCCGGATGTTTCGGCGGAAGGCCAGATGATCAACCTCCAGCTCACGCCGAAGGTGATTGGCGAGCCCGAGTGGCGCGACTACGGCATGAAGGTGCCGCTGGAAGCCGTCATGGGCCAGAAGAGCAACATGTTCGGGGGGATGAACATTGAGGGCACTGCGTCTGAACTCGCGAGTCTGATGAACACCGTCAGCCAGTCTAATAACGACTCCGAGGAAATCCAGTGGTTCACCGTCCCGATGGAGCAGCCCTTCTTCAAGGAGCGTTCGATTGATACGCATGTCTCGATCTACAACGGCGCTACGATAGTGATGGGCGGACTCATTACCGAAGAGCGCAAGTCGATGGAGGACAAGATTCCGTTCCTCGGCGACATTCCGTTCATCGGCCGTCTCTTCCGCAGCCGCAGCGAGTGGTCGAACAAGCGCAACCTGCTCATCTTCGTCACGGCGCGCCTCGTGGATCCGCGCGGTCGCCAGATGACCCTGGGCACGGGCGACGATGCTGGTGCCACTACGGAACAGCCGGAGGCCGGCGTCACTCCGGCCCCCGCAAAGTAATTGATCATGAGAATTGCCTTGACAGGCGGAATCGCCTGCGGCAAGAGCCTGTTTGCCAAGTTCCTCCGGGAACTTGGCATTCAGGTTATTGATGCAGACGATGTCGTTCACGAACTGGAGGCGCCCGGCGGCGCTGCCGTTCCAGCCATTGCCGCTCGATTCGGCCAGGAAGTGATCGCTCCCGATGGAGGGGTTGACCGTGCTGCATTGGCCGCCCGCGTATTCAAGGATGCATCTGCCCGCGCCGACTTGGAGGCCATTATATTCCCACTCGTCCGTTCTTGCCTTCGGGAAAATAAACAAAGCACCATTCACATAATTCCCCTACTTTTTGAATCGCATTGGGAATCAGATTATGATATACTTATCTGCATCGCCTCCCCGGTCGATCTTCAAATCGCTCGGATGATGACGTCTCGCGGCTATTCGCGTGCGCATGCGGAGGCACGTCTCGCGGCGCAATGGCCCGTGGCTGAGAAAGCGGCTCGATGCCATTACACCGTGATGAACGATTCAACTCCCGAACATCTAAGGGATGAGGCCCAGCGCCTTGTCGTCTGGTTGAAGGAACGGATAAAAGATGAGTGCTGAAGAAGTTAAGAAATCCACGGCTGCGGCTTCCGCCGAAGCGAAAGAGACCTCTCCAAGTGGCGATGCCTCCACGTCTGCCACGCCCGCCCCTGCTCCCAAGAAGAAGCGCGGACGTCCGTCGAAGGCCGAGTTGGCGGCACGTGCGGCGGCGGCAGCAGCGGCGGCGGTTGATGCGCCTGCGAAGAAGGCCGATAATGAGACAGCAAGCGTACAACAGCAAGATATAGCGCAGAAGCCTGCGGTCGAGCCGAAGCCTGCCCAGGAAACAGCAAGCGTACAACAGCTAGATGCAGCACCGAAACAAGCGCAAGATGCGGCACCGAAACCGGCGCAAGATGCCACGTCGAAACCGGCGGAAGCAGAGAAGAAGCCCGCCTCTGCGCAGCCTGCGGCGCCGCAGCCCGGCGAGCAGCCGATGAGCAATCGCCAGCGCCGTCGCATGGAATGGCTAGCGCGCGCTGCTCAGCGCAACGGGAACCGTCCGAACTTCAAGGGCGGCGGCAAGTTCTCTCCGCCGCCGCAGGGGAACCGGCGTCCGGCATACGAGGTGCCGCAGAACCTTCCGCCGCCAGTCCCCGCCGTGCCGCGCAACCCCGACCTGCCCGAGTACAACCTTCAGGACATCCATACCTGGGACAACGCTGACATCGTGGCGAAGATGTGGCCGGACGCAAACCCAGAGGACCTCGGCGCGATGAAGCGCCACGAGATCATCTTCGGCGCGATCCGCACCTACTTGAACCGCGGCGGTGCTGTGATGACCACGGGTTGCTTGGAAGTGGTTAAGGAGGGCTACGGCTTCCTCCGCAGCGCGAAGACTAACTTCCTGGCCTGCCCCGAAGACGTGTTCATTCCCCAGCAGCAGATCCGCCGCCACGCGCTCCGCACGGGCGATACCGTCGTGGGCCCGATCCGCGACCCTCGCGACAAGGATCGCTTCTTTGCGCTCGGCAGCGTGGTGTCGGTGAACGGCAAGACGCCCAGCGAGGCCGCGCGTATAGTCCACTTCGAGAACCTCACTCCCACCTTCCCCACGCGCCGCATCATTCTTGAGACGACGCCGGGCGAGACGTCGATGCGCGTGGTCGACCTCTTCACGCCGATTGGCTTCGGGCAGCGCGGGCTCATCGTTGCGCCTCCGCGCGTCGGCAAGACGGTCCTTCTCCAGAAGATGGCGAACGCCATCACTAAGAACCACCCGGATGCGGTCCTCATCGTGCTGCTCATTGACGAGCGCCCCGAGGAAGTGACGGACATGCAGCGCAACACGAAGGCGATGGTGCTTTCCTCCACGTTCGACGAGGAGCCGCAGCACCACGTGAACGTGGCGGAGATGGTGATCGAGATGTCGCGCCGCCAGGTGGAGAACGGCAAGGACGTGGTGATCCTGCTCGACTCGATCACGCGTCTCGCCCGGGCCTACAACACGGTGCAGCCGCACTCCGGCAAGATCCTCACGGGCGGCGTGGATGCGCTCGCGCTGCACCGTCCGAAGCGCTTCTTCGGCGCGGCCCGCAACATCGAGGGCGGCGGTTCGCTAACGATCATCGCCACAGGCCTTGTAGATACGGGCTCCCGCATGGACGAGGTGATCTTCGAGGAATTCAAGGGCACGGGCAACATGGAACTGTGCCTCGACCGCGGCCTTGCCGACAAGCGCATCTTCCCTGCCATAGACATCGACAAGTCCGGTACGCGAAAGGAAGACCTCCTGCTCGCGCCGCTGGAGCTGGAGAAGACCTGGGCGCTACGCCGCGCGCTGTCCGACGCCGGCCCCGAGCGCGCCATGCAGGCAGTGCTCGCCGGGATGAAGAAGTACAGGTCGAACCCAGAGTTCCTTTTGTCGATCGACGCGAAGAACATCTACTGACGGACCGATGATTGAGCCAATTGCAAAACAGCTGAATAGATTGTTTACAAATATTCATTGCCACCATTGTTCACAAATCACAAATGCCAGTTTGTCATACGGACATTTGCATTGATATTTATGGCAATTGTGAACAATGAAGTTTTGTGAACATTTAAAAAGCGGGAGGGCCGCGCTTGTCGCGGCTGCATCCATTCTGCTGGTGTTGCTCGTCTGGGCGCTTTTCCGCCAGACGGGCGACTTTGAGTTCCTGCGCCTTGACGACCACGACTACACGTACCGCTGCGAGTTTGTAAAGGACGGACTGTCGTGGGAGAACGTGCGCGAGGCGTTCACGAACGTGCGTCACGGCGGTATCTGGATGCCGGCGACCTACATCTCCTACATGTGCGATATCACGCTGTTCGGTTCCGGCGCGGGAGCGCACCATCTCGTGAACGTGGGGATCCACGCGCTGAACGCGGTGCTTCTGCTATGGCTGCTGGTTTCTTTGGCCGCAAAGAACGCAAAGGTCGCAAAGATTATCTTATTCCTTCTTGCCGCATTCTGGGCGCTGCACCCTCAACGCGCCGAGGCGGTGGCATGGATTGCAAGCCGGAAGGAACTGCTCTGCGCCACGTTCATCCTCGGCGGTCTGCTCTGCTGGCTTCGTGCGCGGCGGCGCGAGGGATGGGGCTGGATTCCCGCCCTCGTCGGCACATACGCCTGTTTCATCCTTGCCTGCATGAGCAAGCCCACGGCGATGTGCTTCCCGTTCCTCGTGCTAGCGGTGGAGAGAATTCGACATTCGACGGCCGACAGCCGGCAACCAGACGACATTCGACATTCGACGGCCGGCAATCACCACTTTACATTTTACACTTTACACTTTACACTCTTCCTTCTCCTCGCCGCCGCCACCGGCGCGCTCGCGGTCTATTCGCAGACCCATCCCGAAGGCCACGCCGTGCGCGAGCTTTTCAGCGCATCGCTGCCATGGCGTTTGCTAAATGCCGCAGTCGCCGTGGGGTTGTACGTTTTCCAGATGTTCATCCCCGCAGGTATCCATCTTGATTATCGCGCCGTACCGGGAGGGTGGCCGGTACAGGGTTTGCTCGGCCTGGGTGTGCTGGCCGTGCTTGTGGCGGGTGCGTGGTGGTGGATGCGCCGCCGTATCAGGCGGCGGGCGGAACAGGATAGGGCATCCGATTGCGCTGGGCTTTTTTGCATGGGTGCGGTGATTCTCTGGTTCTTCGCCGCGCTCGCACCCACGCTCGGCATCTTTGGCAGTTTCGGCGAGCACGCGCGTGCAGACCGTTTCCTCTACTTGCCCGCGATGGCTCTGCCGATTGCGGGGGTTTTGTTGTACGGCGCGCGCGGGGCGCGCGCCCTACCGGTGCGGTCGCCTCGGCGAGGCGGCCCTACCACTGGGACTACGGGCATCTTGCCTGTTGTGGGGCTTGTTGTGGTCGTGGCGGTTTTCTTCGCGGTCGCCTATCCAGTCGTGGCGAGTTACCGCACGGACATGACGGCGTTTACGCGCACGCTTGCGGTCGATCCGGACAACTGGCGTGCGCTCGCGCATGTCGGCGAGACCAAGTGCGCGGCGGGCGAGCTCGACGAAGGCATCGACATGCTGAGGAGGAGCCGCGCGGTACTCGCACGCGACGCGACGGACGGCAAGCTTGCCTACGCGCTCATGCGGCGTGGGCGCGCGGAGGACTGGGGCGAGATCACGAACGTGTGCGCTGCCGTGGCTGCCGACTCCTCGCGCGATGTGCGTGGACAGGCTCTGGAGGCGCTCGGCACGGCCGAGCTGGTGGGACGCGACTGGCATTCGGCGGCGTTGCACCTCCTGCTCTCGATCCAGGCACCCGGCCGGCACTACTCTTCCGCCGATGCCATCCTCAAGCTGGCCTTCGCGCAGCACAACGGCGGGCGTCGCGCGGAGGCGCGGAAGCTGTTTGAATGGGTGCGGGATAGCTCGGGGCGCGAAGACCTAGCCAAGCGGGCCCGGGAGGTCCTGTCGGTACTCGAGTATTCACCGCGCGGCATGTTATTTTGGTAGGAGGACAATTTGCAAAAACTTTCTTGCTTTCGCTATTGGGAGATTAGGAGTCTCGGAGTTAAGGGGAATATTTTACAAATTCTCCCATTCTCCAAAACTCCCTAACTCCCAACAGCGAAAGCAATAAGAGAAATCAGAAAAATTCTACATAATCTACATGTTCTACATGGACATTAAAAAGAATTTTGTAATTACTTGAGGAATCTGAGATGGCTGATATCATCATTGAAGGTGCTAAGGTCCATAACCTGCGCGACGTCGACGTGCGTATCCCGCGCAACTCCCTTACCGTAGTGACCGGGCTTTCCGGAAGCGGGAAGTCGTCGCTCGCGTTCGACACGCTCTACGCCGAGGGACAGCGCCGCTACGTGGAATCGCTGAGCGCCTACGCGCGTCAGTTCCTTGACCAGATGCAGAAGCCGGACGTGGAGCGCATCGAGGGGCTTTCGCCCGCCATTGCCATTGAGCAACGGACTTCCGGCGGCAATCCGCGTTCAATCGTTGCCACGGTCACGGAGATTCACGACTACCTTCGTCTCCTCTACGGCAATGTTGGCGTGGCGCATTGTCCGAAGTGCGGCAAACCCGTGCGTCGTCAGAGCGCGGAAGAGATCGTGGAGACGATTCTCAAGTATCCCGTCGGCGCGAAGCTGATCATCTACGCGCCGGCCGTGAAGGGACGCAAGGGCCGCCACGAAGAGACCCTCGCCGAGATCAAGCGAGCTGGCTTCGCCCGCGTGCGCGTGGACGGCACGACGTACGCCCTTGAGGAAGTGCCTGCCCTCGACAAGAAGAAGAACCACTCCATCGACGTAGTGGTGGACCGGCTCGTGATCCCCGTCTCCCCCGATCCCGCCTTCATTACTCGCCTCACCGACTCAGTGGAGCTCGGTCTCAAGACAGGCAACGGCATCATCGTGGTGGAGCGCGTTGACGAAGGTCGCGACAAGCGCGACCCTTCCGCGTTTGTGTTCTCCGAAAAAAACGCCTGCCCCGACTGCGGCATCTCCTTCGACGAGCTTAAGCCGCGCAACTTCTCCTTCAACTCGCCGTTTGGGGCGTGCCCCACGTGCGGTGGCCTCGGCTCCATCTTCTACTTCGACGAAGACCTCGTGATCCCCGACAAGACGCTTCCGCTCCGCGAGTGCATCCACCCGTGGCGTCGGGCCGGACACATGGCGATAATGTACTACAACGAAATCCTATCGCGGATTGCGAAGCAGTATAAGGTAAAGTTGGAAACGCCGTGGGAGAAACTGCCAGCTGATTTCCGGCACAAGCTGTTGCACGGTTTCGACGACGATCTCATCCTTCCCTGGCGCTCGAACGACAAACCCTTCGAGGGCGTGATGGCCACGCTCCAGCGCATGATGGAGCAGGCGGAAAGCGACGAGCGGCGCGAGAAGTTCGAGTCGTACCAGAGCGACCGGCCGTGTCCCGCGTGCCACGGCGCGCGGCTCAATCCCATCTCGTGCGCCGTTACCGTGGCGGGCAAATCAATCGTAGATGTGATGGCGCTCCCCGTTAAGGAGGCCCTCGGCTTCTTCCAGGGGTTGCTAGAAAGATCTAGTGGTTCTAGCAATTCTAGCACTTCTAGAATTTCTAGCAAATCTAGCACCTCTAGCGACACTAGAGAAAACTATTCCACCGTCAAAGACGTGCTAAAGGAGATCGTGAAACGCCTCGGTTTTCTCAACGACGTTGGCCTTGATTATCTCACGCTTGACCGATCGAGTGGTTCGCTCTCCGGTGGCGAGATGCAGCGCATCCGCCTTGCCTCGCAAATCGGGAGCGGGCTCACGGGCGTCTTGTACGTGCTCGACGAACCGACCATCGGCCTGCACCCGCGCGACAACGCGCGCCTCATCGCCACGCTGAAGGAACTGCGCGACCGCGGCAATACCGTGGTGGTGGTGGAACACGACGCAGAGATGATGCGCACGGCCGATTACATCGTGGATCTCGGCCCCGGCGCAGGTCGCGAAGGCGGCCGCGTGATGTACCAGGGCGATTTCAGGGGCCTGCTGAAGGCCGGCACCCTCACGGCCGACTACCTCACCGGCCGCAAGAAAATTGAGGACCACGAACCACGAACCACAAACCACGAACCACGAAAATATCTCACCATCTCCGGTTGTACCCACCACAACCTCAAGAATGTGACGGCGAAGATTCCGCTCGGCACGTTTACCGTGGTGACCGGCGTCTCTGGGAGCGGAAAGTCCTCGCTCATCGACGAAACCTTGAAGCGCGAGCTGATGCGCCGTTTCTACCACGCGAAGGCCGTGCCGGGCAAGTTCCGCAAGCTCACCGGCGTGGAGCACATTGACAAGGTGATCGAAATCGACCAGTCGCCGATCGGACGCACCCCGCGCTCGAACCCGGCGACCTACGTGGGTTTCTTCAGCGACATCCGCGAGCTGTTCGCGAAGACCGAGGGCGCGAAGGCGCGCGGCTACACGGCCGGTCGCTTCAGCTTCAACGTGAAGGGTGGACGCTGCGAGACGTGTGGCGGCGACGGCGTGCGCAAGCTCGAGATGAGCTTCCTGCCCGATGTGTACGTCACGTGCGAGCAGTGCAACGGGCGCCGCTTCAATAAGGAGACGCTTGAAGTGAAGTACGGCGGCAAGACGATCTCCGACGTCCTCGACATGACGGTGGCGGAAGCGTATGAATTCTTCGCGAAGGTGCCGCGTCTCGCGGCGAAACTAAAAACCCTTGTTGACGTGGGTCTTGGCTATATCGGCCTCGGGCAGCCCGCCACTACGCTCTCCGGCGGCGAGGCGCAGCGCATCAAGCTCGCGACGGAGCTTTCGCGCCGCTCGACGGGTCGCACGCTCTACCTCCTCGACGAACCAACGACAGGTCTCCACTTTGATGACGTAGCGAAACTGATGGCGCTTCTGCTCAAACTGCGCGAAAGCGGCAACACCGTGGTCGTGATCGAGCATAACGTGGACGTGATGCGCTGCGCGGACTGGATCATCGACCTCGGCCCAGGCGGCGGCGACGCGGGCGGCACGCTCGTCGCCGAAGGCACGCCAGAGGAAATCCGTGCCAATCCGTCTTCGATTACCGGCCGGTTCCTATAGTGCGTGGTTCGCTGTATGGTTGCCGCAGGGCGGGTATTTTGGTAAAATTTGGGCATGGCAAAGAAGAAGCCCATAAGAGTCCTGAGGACGGGGACGTCTGACTTTGAGTCGCTCATCCTCGACGAAGAGGCGAAGTATGTCGACAAGACGGCGCTCCTCTATGAACTTGCCCGGCACAAAACCGACTCGCAGCTTT
The DNA here is from genome assembly GCA_902761035.1 of uncultured bacterium. Classification (GTDB taxonomy): domain Bacteria; phylum Verrucomicrobiota; class Kiritimatiellia; order RFP12; family UBA1067; genus RUG572. The sequence continues at coordinate 82,762 of CACWIW010000003.1, forward strand.
TCCTGTCGCGTCCGCGCCGCTTCGGCAAGTCGCTCATGCTTTCCACGTTGAAGGCGATGTTCGAGGGGCGGCGCGACCTCTTCAAGGGCCTTGCCATCGACAAGCTGCCGTGGGAGGGGTGGAAGAATAAATATCCCGTGTACAGCTTCACGATGGCAAGCGTGGTGGGCGAGACGTACGAAGGTTTCAGCGAACGGATCGGCAAGCTTGTCAAAGGACTGTGTAGGGAGGCTGGAGTCCCTTACAGCGCGAAAGGACCGGTTTCGGGGCGTTTCGAGGATTTCCTCCTCGCCGCAGCAGCGAAGTCCCCGACGAAGAAGATCGTTTTGCTCATCGATGAGTACGACGAGCCGGTGGCGAAGTTCCTTGACGACATCAAGACGCTGAAGCGCGTTCGCTCCACGCTGCATGATTTCTACGAGAAGTTGAAAAACAACTCGCCGCACATCCGCTTCCTGATGATGACCGGCGTTACGAAGCTGACGAAACTCTCCGTGTTTTCTGGACTTAACCACCTGATGGACTTGTCAATGGACGCACGCTTCGCCACCCTGCTTGGTTACACGCCGTCGGAACTGGATGGGCCTCTAAGGGAGAACGTGGAGGCGTTTGGCAAGGAGAACGGTCTGGATTTCAAGGCGGCAAAGGCCTCGCTTCTCGAATGGTATGACGGTTACCGCTTCTCTCCGCAGTCGAAGGCGCGCGTGTGCAACCCCGTCACGCTGGGCAAGGCATTCAAGAGTGGAACGCTGGAAGGCTTCTGGGAGGCGACCGGCAGGGCGACGCTCATCATCAACCGCATCGAGAAGGACGGCAAGCTGCCGGCGGATCTGGAGAATGTCCCGGCGGATTACTTGATGCTTGACGTGTGCGACGCGGAGACGTTGCCGATGGAGGCGCTTCTCTACCAGGGCGGATACCTCACGATCAAGGACGTCATCAAGGGCGAAAAGAAGGATGACCCCGCCAGCTACATCCTCGCGCCGCCGAACCGCGAGGTGCGAGACGCCTTGAGGCGCGGCTACCTTTCGCAGATCATGGGATTGAAGGTACGGCCGTTCGACGTCCTGGTGGACAAGGCGAAGCGGCAGATCGCGTCCGGAGACTGGAAGGGTTACCTCTACGAATCGCTCTTCGGCCTCTACGCATCCGTGCCCGCCACGTGGAGGATTCGCGACGAGGCAGAGGCGAAGCGGTACTTCCAGCTGTTCACGTCGATGACCGGCGCGAACCCGCAGCCCGAGGTGGCGTCGATCTTCGGCTACGCCGACGCGGTCATTGAGACGCCGGGTGCAGTGTACGTGTTTGAGTTCAAGTACCGCAAGAGCGCGAAGGCGGCGATCCGCCAGATCCGCGAGCGGGACTACGCGGCGAAGTGGGCGGGCGGTCCGCGTCCCGTCACGCTCGTCGGCATCAACTTCAACCCGAAGAAGCGCAATATCGACATGCCAATCGTCGAACCGCTGTAAAAGTATTTTCAAAGGAAAGTAAAAAAGATGAAACCAATTCTGATGATGGGATCTACGGCGTATTCGCCGTTCCGCCTCGACGCCCTGCGCGCCGCAATTGCCGCCGCCGACCCGGCGCTCGCGAATGTCTCGATTGACGCCCGCTGGGTGTACGCGATCGAGCCCGAGGGCGAAGGCCCCGACGCCGAGACGCTCGAACGCGCGGCCCTGCTGCTGAATGCCGAGAATGGGGAATTGGGAACTGGGAATGGGGAATTGGGAACTGGGAATGGGGAACGGGGGGCGTTCTACGTCACGCCGCGCAAGGGCACGATTTCGCCGTGGTCGTCGAAGGCCACCGATATCTTCCGCAACTGTGGCCTCAAGGGCATCGCGCGCGTCGAACGCGGGATCCGTTATTGTATTTCCTCAGACGGAAGCGGCAAGAGTGCCGCTTCCCCGAATCAGCAGCCCCTCGGGGAAGCGGCGCTCTCGCCGCTTCATAACAACAAGGCGATTGCAGTGCTATACGATCGTATGACCGAGGGCGTGTACACGGACCTCGACGACCTCTTCGACTGTCCGCCGCCGAAGCCCGGCGTCACGTTTGACGTGCTCGGACGCGGCGTGGAGGCGATCCGCGAGGCGAACGTCTCGCTCGGCCTCGCAATCAGCGAGCCCGAGATGCAATATCTCGCCGATTCCTTCAAGGCGGCTGGGCGAAACCCCACGGACACGGAACTCGTGATGTTCGGTCAGGTCAACTCCGAACACTGCCGCCACAAGATCTTCGGCGCGCAGTTCATCATTGACGGGAAGAAGCAAAAAGACTCCCTCTTCGGGATGATCAAAAACACCCACAAGAAGAACGGCAAGGGCACGCTTGTTGCCTACAAGGATAATTCCTCGGTGGTGGAGGGCTTCGAGACGGAAGTCTTTGGTCCGGTGGGCGCTACTTCTAGCGATTCTAGAATTTCTAGCTCCTCTAGAACTTCTAGCCCCGCTAGCTCCTCTAGCGACCATACCTACCGCTTCCGCAAGCTCCAGCTCGACCAGTTGATGAAGGTCGAAACCCACAACCACCCGACGGCGATCTCGCCCTACTCGGGCGCGGCCACGGGCGTGGGCGGTGAAATCCGCGATGAGGCGGCGACGGGTAGCGGCTCGCGCTCGAACGCGGGTATCTGCGGCTTCATGGTGAGCGATTTGCACATCCCCGGCTACCCGCAACCGTGGGAACGCGAGTACGCGGAGTTCCCGAAGCGTCTCGCGACGCCGCTCGCGATCATGACCGAGGGTCCGATTGGCGGCGCAGCGTTCGGCAATGAATTTGGGCGTCCGCAGCTCACGGGCTTCTTCCGCACGTATGAGGGCGTGGCAGCCGGGTTGTATCGCGGCTACCACAAGCCTATCATGCTCGCGGGCGGACACGGCGTGATCATCCGCGACCAGGTGGAGAAGAAGCCGGTCAAGACCGGCGCGTACATCGTGCAGATCGGCGGCCCTGCCATGCGCATCGGCCTCGGCGGCGGTGCGGCATCGTCCATGATGACCGGCACGAACGACGAGGCGCTCGACTTCAACAGCGTCCAGCGCGGCAACGCGGAAATGCAGCGTCGCTGTCAGGGCGTGATCAACGCCTGCGCGTCGATGGGGCGGAAGAACCCAGTTCTTTCCATTCACGACATCGGCGCGGGCGGTCTTTCGAACGGCTGTCCCGAACTCGTGGAGGCGACGGGCGGCAAGTTCTCGCTCCGCACGGTCCACAACGAAGAGCCCTCCATGAATCCGATGGAGATCTGGTGCTGTGAGGCCCAGGAGCGTTACGTGCTTGCGCTGAAGCGCGAGGCGCGCGCGTGGTTCGAGGAACTCTGTGCCCGCGAGCGCTGTCCCGTGGCGTTCATCGGCGAGGCGACGGGCGACGGACGCCTCATCCTCGAGGACGAATACTTCCACGACCGTCCGATCGACATGGACATCAAGGTCCTGCTCGGCAAGCCACCGCGCATGGTGCGCGACGTCACGCACGTGGCGCGCGCGCACGAGCCGTTGAAGCTCGCCGGCGTGCAGCCGCAGGACGCGTTCTTCCGTCTGTTGCATCTTCCCACGATTGCCGACAAGACGTTCCTTGTCACGATCACGGACCGCTCCGTGACGGGTCTCGTGGCGCGCGACCAGATGGTGGGCCCCTACCAGTTGCCGGCCGCGGACTGTGCGGTGACGGCGATGGGCTACAAGACGCTTCACGGGCAGGCCATGGCGACGGGCGAGCGCACGCCCGTGGCGCTCATCGACGCGCCGGCTTCGGGCCGTCTTGCAATCGCCGAGGCGCTCACGAACCTCGCGGCGGCGGACTGCGGCGACATTCACAACGTACGCCTTTCTGCGAACTGGATGGCCCCGTGCGGCGAACCGGGCGAAGACGCGAACCTCTTCGACACCGTGAAGGCCGTGGGCATGGAGTTCTGTCCTGCGCTCGGTATCTCGATCCCCGTGGGCAAGGACAGCTGCTCCATGCACACCACGTGGACCGACTCCAAGGGCGTTTCGCACAAGCAGGTGGCACCGCTCTCGCTCGTCGTCTCCAGCTTCTCGCCCGTCGAGAACGTACAGCGCACGCTCACGCCCGATTTGAAGAATGGTGCATCGAAGCTCATCTACGTCGATCTCGGCCAGGCGAAGTACCGTCTTGGTGGCAGCTGCCTCGCGCAGGTCTACAACCAGCTCGGCGACGAAAACGCCGATGCCGATGCCAAGCCTTTAAAAGCCTTCTTCAACGCGATGCAGAAGATCGTGCGCGAAGGGCTCGCGCTCGCCTACCACGACCGCTCTGATGGTGGTCTCGCCGTGACGCTCGCCGAGATGGCGATTACGGGCGGGTGCGGTGTTGATGTGACGTTGCCGGATGCGGATGCCGCCGGCGCCCCGCTCGATCCGCTGGCGGTTCTTTTCTCCGAGGAGCCGGGTGCGGTGCTGCAGGTGGCGGATGAAAAGCTCAATGAGGTGCTCGCGATTTTCCGCCGTGCGCGTCTTGGCGACTGCGTGCATGTGATCGGTGCGCCCACGGGCGACCGCGCTTTCACGATCCATGTCGGGTGCCGTCGCGTTCTCGTGACGGATATCACCTCCATTCGCCGCGCGTGGAGCGAGACGACCTACCGCATGCAGGCGCTCCGCGACAACCCCGCCACGGCGAAGGAAGAATACGACAACGGCCTCGACGAGGCCGATCCCGGGCTCACGTTCAAGCTCACCTACGACCCTGATTCTAGAGATTCTAGCAGGTCTAGCCATTCTAGAGCCTCTAGCGAATCTAGAAATCGCCCCCGCATGGCCATCCTGCGCGAGCAGGGCGTGAACGGCCACATCGAAATGGCGGCTGCGTTTGCGCTCGCGGGCTTCGAGAGCGTGGACGTACACATGACCGACCTCCTCGCCGGTCGCGTGGACCTCGCGGACTTCCAGGGCCTTGTCGCGTGCGGCGGCTTCAGCTACGGCGACGTGCTGGGCGCGGGCAGCGGCTGGGCGCGGTCGATTCTCTTCAACCGTAAGCTCAAGGCGATGTTCAAGAAGTTCTTCCACCGTAAGGACACCTTCTCGCTCGGCGTGTGCAACGGTTGCCAGATGCTCTCGCAACTCAAGGACATCATCCCCGGCGCCGAAGCGTGGCCGGAGTTCAAGCGCAACATCTCCGAGCAGTTCGAGGCGCGCTACTGCACGCTCGAGGTGCTCGAGTCGCCGTCGATCTTCTTCAAGGGCATGGCAGGCAGCCGCATCCCGATCGCCGTCGCGCACGGCGAAGGCCGCGTGGTGTTCCCTGCGGGCGTCGATACCGCGAAGGCGAAGGCCGCCCTCCGCTACGTGGACGGTCGCGGCAACCCGACGGAGCGCTACCCCTGGAATCCGAACGGCTCGGCGGGTGGGCTCACGTCGTTCACGACCCGTGACGGCCGTGCGACGATCATGATGCCGCACCCGGAGCGCGGCTTCCGCGCGGCGCAGCTCAGCTACAATCCGGGCGTGTTCACCGGCGAGGCAGGACCATGGATGCGCATGTTCCGCAACGCTTATAACTTTGCAGTTTCCCAAGGATGAGGCAGTTTGTGGTATAATATCCGCTCCGGGAGGATAGCAGATGAGTGAAGAGCAGAAAAAAGAGACCACGTTCGAGCAGTCGCTCGCGCGGCTGGAGCGGATTGTCTCCGAGATGGAGGGCGGCACCCTGCCTCTTGACGACATGATGAAGCGCTTTGAGGAAGGGCGCGTGCTCGTGGCCGAATGCACTAAGCAGCTGGAGGGCATCCGCCAGCGTATCGAGAAGGTCACGTCCGCCGTTCCCCCCGCCGTGGAGCCACTGAACATCTTATGACGAGAGACATCTACGTACAGGCCAAGGCCGATCACATAGCCTCGCTCGGGCGGGCTACGCCGCTCTCAGCGGTCGAGGAGCTTGTGTGGAACGCACTCGACGCGGACGCGCGCGAGGTGCGGGTGGACCTTGTGCAGAACGCACTGGGCGGCATTGACGCCGTGCGTGTGTCGGATGACGGCACGGGCATCGACATCCTCCGCAGCGAGGAGACGTTCGGTTCGCTCGGCGGTAGCTGGAAGATGCAGGATGCGGGCACGACGGCCTCGTACCACCGCCGTCTCCACGGTCGGCACGGACGCGGCCGCTTCAAGGCGTTCGCGCTCGGCACGCACGTCGAATGGCGCACGACGATGAGGGCCGGCGACACGTTGCTCTCCTACACGCTCGCTGGTGACGCAAGCGATCCAGGCGTGTTCCATCTCGCGCAGGCGGCCACGCCGGGTCCGGCAACGGGCACCGAGGTGTACGTGACGGGAGTGCGCGCAACGGTGGAGTCGCTTGCGCGACCCGAGCTTGTTGTGCAGACGCTCGCAGCGAAGTTCGCTCTCTACCTCAAGGCGTATCCGGGCGTGTCGGTGTATTTCTGCGGTCTGCCCGTTTCGCCGGTCATCGTGCAGAAGGGCGAGACTGACTACAGGATCAGCCTCGACTCCGGCATGGAGGCGAGGCTCGAGGTGATCGAATGGCGCAAGAAGTTCGCGGGCAAGGGGCGTATCGTGTTCTGCGGACGCGACGGCTTCACGCTCTACGAACGTCCGTCCGGCGTGCGGTCGGGCCAGCCGTTCAGCTATACTGCCTATCTCGTGGGGGCGCGCTTTAGCGAGCTCGCGGCCGAGAACGCGCTCGTGATGGACGAGCTCCATCCCGAGGTGCGTGCCTGGCTGGACGCGACGCGCGCGATTCTGAAGGAGCATTTCCACCGGCGGACGGATGAGGCCGTGCAGGAGCGTCTGCGACACTGGATCGACGAGAAGATCTACCCATTCGCGCCGGATGACGCGAGCGAGGAGCGCGCCGCGTTCGACGCGGGCGTGGCCGAGATGCGCGCGCAGATCGACGGCTTTGACTCCATGCCAGTAGCAGAGCGCGGCTATCTCTTCTCCCTTATCCGGAAGGCGGTGTGCTGAAGTAATGTTCGCCGCCTGGGCCAGCGATCCGTGGAGCAGCACGTGGAACCTCCTTTCGGACGGTGTCGCGATCATCATCATCGCGGTGCTGTTGCTGCTCGGCGTCCTGCTCGGCTACGCATTGCGCGGGCTTGTCGGACGCTGGCGCGCGGAGACCATTGAAAAGCAGATGCGCCTTCGCGAGGAGGAAAGCGAAAGCGAGATCAAGGCGAAGCTGAAGGAGGCGGACATCGCGGCCCGCGCCGCGGTCGTGAAGGCTAAGGCGCAACGCGAGAATGCCCTCGACAGGCGCGCGGACCAGCTGGACGCAAAGTCAGCCGCTGTGGAGGCGAAGCAGTCCGCCGTTTCCGCCGCCGAGAAGAAGGCCGCATCCGACCTAGCCGCCGCCGACAAGCGTCTGCGCAACCTCGCGAAGATGACGCACGAGGAGGCCCGCCGCGAAATCCTCACGCGCGCGAACGCGGAACTCCGCGCCGACGCGGCGATCCTATCGCGCCGCATACAGGAAGCCGCGCGTGAACAGGGCGATACCGTCGCCCGCCGTCTCGTGGCGGATGCAATACAGCGGTGCGCCGTGACGCACCTTAGCGAGCTTGCGACGACTACGGTGCCGCTGCCCAATCAGGAGATGAAGGGCCGCATAGTAGGACGGGACGGACGCAACGTGCGCGCGTTCGAGGCCGCAACGGGCGTGACGCTGCTGCTGGACGACGCGCCGGATACCGTCGTGCTTTCGGCGTTCGACCCGATGCGGCGCGAGATCGCCCGCCGCGCGCTGACGGCGCTTATTGCCGACGGGCGCATACATCCGGCATCGATCGAGAGCGCGGTGGCCGATTCGCGCGCGCAGGTTGCAACTACGAACGAGGAGGCCGGAACGGCCGCCGCCGCCGAGGCCGGAGTGCCTGGACTTCCGGCCGACATACTGCAGCTGATGGGCGCACTTTCGTTCCGCACGTCCTTCACGCAGAACGTCCTGCGGCATTCCGTGGAGGTGGCGCTCCTCATGGGCACCATGGCGGCGGAGATGGGCCTCGACGCAGCGCGTGCCCGTCGTATTGGTTTCCTCCACGACATCGGCAAGGCGATAACCGCCGAGAAAAAGGGCGCACATGCCGCTCTTGGCGCGGATTTCCTGAAAAACCACGGTGAAGTCGAGGCAGTGTGCGCGGCTGTAGCCGCACATCACGCCGATCCCGGCACGGACGGCGGAGTGTACGGAGTACTCTGCTCGGCGGCGGACGCGATTTCGTCTGCCCGGCCCGGTGCTCGTCAGGAGAGCCTAGGCGACTACGTGCAGCGACTCGAGACGATTGAGAAGCTGGCACGCGCACACAAGGGAGTCATGAACGTCTATGCCGTGCAGGCGGGACGCGACCTGCGCGTGCTGGTGGATCCAGACGCCATCCCGGATACGGACGTGCCGATTCTCGCCGGGGAGATATGCCGTGACATCTCCTCACAGGTGAAGTTCCCCGGACTCATTCGCGTGACGGTCATCCGGGAGCTTCGGTGCGTGGAGTACGCCAAATGAAATTTGTTTAACAAACAAAACAAAACCAGAAAGGTCAAAAATGATAAAACAAATCGTGAGTGCAAGTGTGGGCATAGCCGTATTGGCGGCTTGTGCAGCCGATGCTGCGGGAACGCAGGCAGGACTGGTAGGTTCTGTCGAGATTGCCGCATTTTCGGAATTCCAGCAGAAGGTCGTCGACGTAGGCACGACGATCAACAATCCCGCAGTGCCGATGCTGGTCTGTCCGGCGTTGCAGAACGCATTGGCGGAGCAGTTCGGCAAATTCCGTCAGGACGCGCCGATGAAGGTGCTGTGCTACGCCAATGAAAACTCCGTCCGCAAGGTGTTGGCGGGCGACGTGGACGAAATGCCCGACGACGCATTTGAGCCCGTGTTGCTCTATCCCAGCGCGGAGGACGCGACGGCGTTTCTCGCAAGCCATCAAGGGGCGCAGAAGAAGGCGGACGGCTCGATTGAGCTGGAGGACGGCAGCGTTGCGCTGTTTGCGGCGGATGGCCGCACATGCGCCTTTGCGCTGAACGCGGCGTCGGCAAAGCGGGCGCTTGCTGCCCCGTCAATCCCCGTTGCCGCGAATCGTCCGCTCGTCCGCATGGACATCACGGAGCTTGGCCTTAGCCTTCTTGCCGATTTGCACAAGAAAATGGCCACCGACCAAGCTGCCCTTGTGAAGGAGTCCAGCACTAACGCAACCGAGCAGCTAGTTGCCGCGTTCATGAAGCTTCAGCAGTCGCAGATGCAGCGCCAGAACGCGCTTCTCCGCAAGTTCGCGCGGGCGGAAATGACCATTGATCTCGACGCGACCGGGTTTGTCGTCAAGGGTTCCGGCACGCTCAAGCCTGGGGTGTCCTATTCGCCGGCTGCCGGATTCCAGCTGCCCGCAGGAGCGCTGGACGCCGTGCCCGCAGGAGCGCCGTTTTTCTTCGCTATGAACTCGCTCCTCCAGTCGGGCATCCAGAACGAGCAGGAATTCCGCACCATGATCGGCGGGGTGCGTGCGATTACCGACAGCCTCTTCGCCTGCCTGCGGCAGGAGTCGCCCGAATACGCGGAAATCGCAGACGGCCTTAGTACGGCTACGGCCGACTTGCTGGCGGCTGCGCAGTATCCCGGTCTGGCCGACTGGAGCATGGGCTCCATCGCCTTCGGCCCGCAGCAGGAACCGTACATGGTTGTCGCCGGCGAAAGCGCGAAGGCCGCTCAGGCCAATGACGCGGGTATCCGTTTCTGCGCCGCTCTGGACAAGATCCTGGGCAAGAAGTGGCCGGGCGTCGTGAGCGCCAACGGTGCCACGCTGACCCTTGACTGGGCAAAGCTGATCGACGTTGTCGCCGCCGTTTCCGGCGCGACGAAGGAAGAGCAGAAGGAAGTGGATCAGGCGAAGAAGACGCTCGCCTTGATCCTGGGCGGTACGGCGAGCGAGTGCTCCACCAAGTTGCTGTCGCCGACAACTTACCGCACGTTCCTCGGCGCGAAGGGCTTCACGCCGCCTGCCGCTGCGCCGTCGGGCGAGGCGCGCCTCGCGGCCGCGCTGCCGGAAGCCGCAGCGAAGCGTCCGGCCAACGTGTTCTACATGTCGCTGTATTCGCTGATGCGCGACAACGTTCTGCCCATCGTCCTGAAAGCCATGCCGAAGAAAGATACGGCAGAGATCCAGCAGATTGCGTCTGTATTGCCGCCCTCCGGCGCGAACGGCGCGCTTGCGGGTGCGGTTTGGTGCGAGAAGAGCGGCTCGTGCAGCTTCCTTATGCGCATCACGAAGGACGAAATCTGGAACTTCGGCGCGGCGGCCAACGCGATCATGGCCGCGCAGGCGCAGGCCCAGTCGCAGTCGTCCGAGAAGTGAGTTGAACGGATGAAACGGCTGACATGGATGTGCGCCGGGCTGGCGCTCGCGGCCGCGCAGGCTGGAATCGTCGAGGAGACGCATTCCAAGCCTGTGCTGGCGGCATCGGTCGATGTGGCTCCGTTTGCGGAGATACGCCAGAGGTTGCAGTCACTAGGTATGCTGGTGAACAACCCCATCGTGCCGATGGCGCTCGTCCCGGCCATCCAGTCGGCTATTCAGGATGAAATGGGGAGCTTCCGCCCGGACTCTGCGATTACGGTGCGGACCTACGTGTACCAGCCCGCGTGGCAGATCGCCGCGACGAGCACTGTGGAGTATGCGGCGGAAGACCTCATGAAGACGGAGGTCGCCTACGTCGATCCTCCGAAAGGTACGCGTCCGCTCGTGTGCGCGGAAATCACCGCCACGGGCCTTAATGCGCTGGAAGACTTTCTCTCCCAGACGGCCGCAGAGGAGAAGCGCGCGCGGAAGGCGATGGGCGACGAGATTTCCGGCTTCGACCTTTTCTGCCGTCTCCTTGACGAGAGCAACGATCCTTCCGGTGAAATCGACCTGCGCGCCTATTCGCGGGCACGGATCGCGTTCGACCTCGACGGGAACGGGCTTTCGCTCGACTTCGCCCTGGAACCTGGACCGGGCGCGAAACGTTTCCCAGCCGCCGGGTTCCGTCTGCCTACGGGGGCGCTGGACGGCATGCCAGACAACGCGCTGTGCGTACTGGCCTTCAACGACATGCTGTGGGGGATGTGCGGCGATGAAAAGACGTGGAAGGCGTCGCTTGAAAGTTCGGTGCGTTTCTGGGATGGACTTGTCAACCACTTGGTGAAGAAGCCAGACGGGCAGAAGTACGCGCCTTTCCTGAAGGACATGTCATCCGCCATTGCGGCGTGCCTGCGGGAATCGTCCTTCCCTGATCCCGCAGATTGGTCCGTGAGCGCGTTTGCGCTGGGACCGCGTCGTGAGCCGTACGTCGTGTTAGACGGCGTGTCTGCGGCGGCGCGGCGCGGCGACGCCATTGACGCTTGGCTTCTCAATGCAGTTGCCGCCGCCGTCGAGAAGCAATGGCCGGGGCGCGGACTCGTGCGCGCGTCCAACGGCCGGATGATCGTTGACTACGCGGCCGTGCTGGACGTGGCGGCCACCGAGGCGAAGGTGAAGGGCGCGGAGCGCGAGCTGGCTCAGGCAAAGAAGCGGCTGGGCGCGATTCTCGGTGCGACGAGGGGTGAAATCGCGGTGTTGCCGCAAGCGGGCAAAGCGCATTCCGCCTACATCGGTCCGGTCGGATTCCGGCGTCCCGTGTCGCAGAAGCCCCAAGGCGAGGCGCGTCTCGCGGCTGCGTTGCCTGAGACGGTTGCAGACAGGCCATCCTGTTTTGGAATGATCTCATGCTATGTGGTTATGCGCGAATTCGTGTTGCCGGCGGCGGTCGGTTTCGTGCCGAAAAAGAACCAGGACCTGTACAGGACCGTGGTGCAGTCCATGCCCCATGCCGGGGTGGACAGTGCCATCGCATGTGCCTATTGGGCGCGCACTGACGGCGCGCACCGCTTCCTCCTGCGCGTCACGGCGGAGGAACTGAAGAACTACGGAGCGATGTACAACGTCTTCTCCGCGATGCAGCTGTCGTCGGAAGGGCGCAGAGGCAAGTGATTTCCCGTAAGTAAAAGCAAAGAAGAAAATGATGGACAAAAGATACGACGCCAAGGCCGCCGAGGCCAAGTGGTACCCGATCTGGGAGAACAACGGATATTTCCACGCGGAGCCGTCCGAGGGCGGCACGCCCTACTCGGTGGTCATCCCCCCGCCCAACGTGACGGGCATTCTCCACATGGGCCATGCGCTCAACCAGACGATCCAGGACGTCCTCGTGCGCTGGCGCCGGATGAGCGGCTTCAACACGCTCTGGCTGCCCGGCACCGACCACGCCGGCATCGCCACGCAGAACGTCGTGGAGAAGGCGCTCAAGAAGGAGGGCAAGCGCCGTCAGGACCTCGGGCGCGAGGCGTTCGTCGCACGCGTGTGGGAGTGGAAGAAACAGTACGGCGGCACGATCGTACACCAGCAGCGCATGCTCGGCAACTCCACCGACTGGAAGCGCGAGCGCTTCACGTTCGACGAGGGCTGCTCCAAGGCCGTCGCCAAGGTGTTCTGCCAGCTCTACAACGAGGGCTTGATCTACAAGGGCAACTACATCGTGAACTGGTGTCCGCGCTGCGGCACCGCCCTCGCGAACGACGAGGTGGAGCACGAGCCGAACCACGGACACTTCTGGTACATCCGCTATCCCGTCGTGGGCAGCGCGAAGGGTACGCAGGGCGAGCCGTACAAGGACTACGTGATGGTCGCGACGACGCGTCCCGAGACGCTCCCTGGCGATACGGCGGTCGCGGTCAACCCGAAGGACGAGCGCTACGCGCACCTCCTCGGCAAGACCGTGATCCTGCCGCTCACCGGTCGCGAGATCCCCGTGATCGCGGATGACTACGTCGATCGCGAGTTCGGCACGGGCATCGTGAAGATCACGCCCGCGCACGATCCGAACGACTTCCTCGTGGGCAAGCGCCACAACCTCGCCGAAATCAACATCATGAACGACGACGGCTCTATGAATGAGCTCGCCGGCGCGAAGTACTGCGGTATGGACCGCTGGAAGTGCCGCGAGGCGATCGTCGCCGATCTCGAAGCCGGCGGCTTCCTCGACCACATCGAAGACCTCGACAACCAGGTGGGCCACTGCTACCGCTGCCATGAGGTGGTGGAGAGCCGTCTCTCGAAGCAGTGGTTCGTGAAGATGAAGCCGCTCGCCGAGCCCGCCATCGAGGCGGTGAAGTCGGGCGAGGTGCGCTTCGTGCCGGATCGCTGGAGCAAGATATACTTCAACTGGATGAACAACATCCAGGACTGGTGCATCTCCCGCCAGCTCTGGTGGGGACACCGCATTCCCGCGTACACCTGCTCGAAGTGCGGCGAGCTTATCGTGAGCGAAACTGCTCCCACGAAGTGCCCGAAGTGCGGGGCTTCAAGCACCGATGGTCAAACTGCGTTTGACCAGGATCCCGACGTGCTCGACACCTGGTTCAGCTCGTGGCTGTGGCCGTTCTCCACGATGGGCTGGCCGGAGAAGACCGACGACCTCGACTTCTACTATCCGACCACGGACCTCGTGACGGCGCAGGACATCATCTTCTTCTGGGTGGCCCGCATGATGATGGCCGGCATCCACTTCATGAAGAAGCCGCCGTTCAAGAACATCGTCATCCACGGCATCGTGCGCGACGCGCAGGGCCGCAAGATGTCGAAGTCGCTCGGCAACTCGCTCGACCCGCTTGAGCTGATCGATACTTACTCCGCCGACGCGCTCCGCTTCTCGCTCGCGCTCATCACCTCGCTCGACTGCGATACGAAGGTTGACAAGTCGAAGTTCGAGATCGGCCGCAACTTCGCGACGAAGATCTGGAATGCGGCGCGCTTCATGGAGATGAACCAGCAAGAACCATGGGCGGGGTCCGGGGGCGCCATAGCCCCCGAAGCGTTGTCCCCCGACGAGCAGCACATCCTCTACGCCTGCGACCTCGCGTGCCGCAAGGTAAACGACCTCCTCGAGAAGTACCGCATCCAGGACGGCGCGCTCGCGGTCTATGACTTCTTCTGGACGCAGATCTGCGACTGGTTCGTGGAATACGCGAAGGACGCCCCCGACAAGCCGCGCGCCTTCGCCATCCTGCGCGACGTCTATTGGAAGGCCCTGCGCCTCCTCCATCCCTACATGCCGTTCGTCACCGAAGAGGTGGCGCACCAGCTCGGCTATCTCAAGGACGGCGAGACGATCCTCAAGGCGGAATTCCCGAAGGGCCTTTCCGACGAGGAGAAGGCGAAGCTCGGCCTCACGGAGGAAATCTACGACTTCGTGAACGCGAAGCGCGAGGCGATCACCGCCCTGCGCGCGCTGCGTGCGGAGTACAAGGTGAACCCCGCCGCGTTCGTGAAGGTGACGATCGACGCGCGCGACGCCGCGACCGCGGACCGCCTTCGCGGGGAGGAGGCGAACCTCAAGGCGTTCATGCGCGCCGAGGCGGTGGAGATCGTTTCGGACGGCGCGGACCGCGCGATGCCCGGTACGCTCACGAAACTCGGCACCGTCTATCTCTCGCTTGAAGGCCTCATCGACAAGGCCGCCGAGGCGAAGCGCGTGGCGGCCGAGTTGGAGAAGACGCGCGGCTTCATCAAGTCGATCGACGCGAAGCTCTCGAACGAGAACTTCGTCGCGCACGCCCCCGCCGCGATCGTCGAGGGACAGAAGACCAAGCGCGCCGAGCTCGTCGAGAACGTCGCGCGTCTCGAAAAACTCGCGAAGCTCTTTGCGTAAGGAGAACGCCATGCAGACCGTTACGAACCAGATCAAGCAGTCGATGGCGGGATCCAGCTGGATCCGTAAGATGTTCGAGAAGGGCATCGAGCTGAAGAAGCGCTACGGTGCGGACGCGGTGTGCGACTTCTCGCTCGGCAACCCCGACGTACCGCCGCCCGCGAAGACGAAGGAAATCCTGGAAGGCCTCGCCGCGAAGGCGATTGAGCCGCTTGGGCTCGGCTACTGTCCGAACGCCGGCATCCCCGCCGTGCGCGAGGCGATTGCCGCCTACCTCTCGAAGCAGCAGCAGACCGACGTCAAGGCCGCGAACGTGGTGATGACCGTCGGCGCGGCCGGTGCGCTCGTGGCGTTCTTCCGCGCCGTGATCGAGCCGGGCGACGAGGTGCTGTGTCCGGCACCGTACTTCGTGGAGTACGGCAGCTACTGCGGACACTTCGGCGGCGTGTTGAAGGCCGTCGATTCCAAGCCCGAGGAGGGGTTCCGTCCCGACTTCGACGCGATGGAGAAGGCCATCGGGCCGAAGACGCGCGCGATTCTCGTGAACTCCCCGAACAACCCGACGGGCTGCATCTACGCGGCGGAGGACATGGCGCGGCTGGCGTCCATCGTAGATCGCGTGAACGCGGCGCGCGAGGCGGAAGGGGGGCGTCCGCTCTTCCTCCTCAGCGACGAGCCCTACCGCGCGTTCGCCTACGACGGCGCGACGGTCCCCGCCGTCCTGCCGCTCACGCCCTACGCCGTGGTGCTCGGCTCGTTCTCCAAGACGCTCTCGCTCGCGGGCGAGCGCATCGGCTACGTGGTGGCGAGTCCGGCGATGCCGGACGGCGACACGCTCATCAACGCCGTCACGCTCACAAACCGCACGCTTGGCTTCGTCAATGCGCCGGTGCTCGGTCAGCGTCTCGCGGCCGCGCTTCTCGACCAGACGGTTGACCTCGAGATCTACGACCGCCGCCGCAAGCTGATGGCGAAGGTGCTGTCCGAAGCGGGCGTCGAGTTCACGATGCCGAAGGGCGCGTTCTACTTCTTCCCGAAAGCGCCGGGCGGCGATGACATCGCCTTTGTCGATGCGCTTCAGGAGGAGAAGGTCCTTGCCGTGCCGGGACGCGGTTTCGGTATGGCCGGATACATCCGCCTGTCGTGCAGCGTCGATGAGGCGATCATCGCGCGTAGCGCGGAAGGTTTCAAACGCGCAGTTGCGAGGTTCCAATGAAGCGAACTTTGGCATGGTTCGCCCTGGCTTGTACAACTGTTTTCGGCGCGGAGCCGGCGCGCTCGCCGATGGAGTGGAAGAGCGTACACACCGATGCGATTGCCGCGTGGAAAAAGTCGAATAACGCGCCGGACGGCGTAGCCGTAGATTCATCGTCGCGTTCCGTGCGTTTCCTCGTGGAGGCGACAGGATTGGACAAAGCCGATCCTGCCGAGTTCTTTGCCATCGGACCGCTCTCCGACCGCGCGTACGAATCGCTTTTCGTAACAGTGCCGTCGCCTGCGGCGATCGCCGAAGCGATTGAGCGCGTGGGCGTGCCGCGTGGCGTGCCGCCGGATATCGCTGGTGCGCGTCTGTGGCCGTGTGGCGAGAAAATCACGCTCACCGCCAAGTCTGTTTCCACCAACGGGCAGAACCTGGCTTTCGCCGACCTCCTGAACGATACCGCTGCGAAGGAGGATGGCGCGATTCTGCACGCGCCGTTCCTCTACACGGGCGGGACGCGCGATGCGTCGGGGGCGGTCGTGGCCGCAACGAACATTCCCTGTGCCGTGTTTGCGCTCTACAGCCATTCGCCGTCCCTGTTTCTGCTAAACGGACAGTTCGAGCAGTCGAGCGTGTACGGGCGTTTTCGGGCGAAGATCGGCTGTGCGGCCGGCGACCTCTTTGAGTTGACGCTGCGCTGGGACGGACGCACCACGGTGCTGCGCCGCGACATGGTTTTCACCGTTTCCAACATGAAGGACAACCTTGCCGCGTTGCGTGCGGAGTCGGCGGGACGTGACCTCTTCGTGATACCGTCCTGTGGGGAGGGAACGACGGTGGATGAAGCGGCGTCCATCGCGCAGGCTCTGTCGTTGCTCGACGGAAAAGGACTCAAGGTCGGCGGTGCCGCGTCGGGTCGGTTCTTCTTCCGTGCGTTTTTGCCTGATCCCGCGTGGCGCGAGAGACCGGGGCGCATCTTCCAGCCGTTCGAGGTTCTTATGGCGGCCGATGGTAAGAAGAAGTTTGTGTTCATCGAGGAAGATTGGTCCGGCGAAGGGTTGGATCCTGTCCTCAAGCCCCACGAAACGCCGTTCTCGGAGTGGTCGGAGCTGCCCAAGCTGATCGCGCAGACAGGCGAGAAGGGGTCGAAGATCAACGTGCTCTTCATTTTCGCGCCCAAGGCCACGCCCGTCTCCACCCTCACGCCCATCATCCCAGCCGTCGGCTCCCGCATCACCACGTTCTACGTTTTCGGGGAATAACTCCGAATCCCCCAACGGGAGGGTCGCGCTTGTCGCGACCTTTCGCGGTGCTCTCGCCGCTTCATCTGGTAGGGCGCGATCACCGAGCGCGCCGCGGGGAGGTGAAAAAGACCGTGTAGAAGAGCGAGGAGCTGTTTGGTCGTTGCTTTCGCTACTTGGAGTTTCGGAGTTGTGGAGCATAGGGGAAAAATTTTGAGGTTTTCCCGTTGCGGTAACGTCCGCACAATGGTAAAATGTGCGTGTCCTTTTTCGGGGACACCAGGAGGATGTAAAGATGAGAGAGCAGGACATAGAGCGGCTCATGGAAGAGTATCGCAATAATGTCAGGGCACTGTTTGAAAAGAAGTCATCGGACTTTGCCAACAATTCAAGCAGCCGCCATGCGTCTATCCTCATAGAAGAGATGGTTTTGCATGCGCGACGCTCTTTCGTTGCCTTTGCAGGGCGAATGAACCCAATAGTATGGAATGAGCGCGTCATGGCCGCGCTTGCGGATGCCGTCAACCGTGGCGTACAATTAAGGTTGATAGTCGAGAGCGAGTGCGAGCCGATCAACAATGGGACGATGCCAGTTTCTGTCAGGAGTTTTGTGCGAAAAGTTCAGCCGCAAATGCTTGACCATGTAAAAGCCGCTGCGCCTCACTGTGCGTGTGGCGATGAAGAATCCCTACGTGTCGAAACCGATCCAAGCCAGAAATCGGCGATTTTCGCTGCCAACAATCCTGAAGTGGCGGCTAGGGTCGTTGGTATTGTGGACGGTCTCTACAACATGGGGGTCCCTTACGATGGTGCTGCTTAGTTTGCTTGCCAGTCAAAATATCTGTGTGCCAGACTGGCTTCTGTCATGCGCTCATTTCTGTGGAGATGTCATTTCATGGTGCTTCAATTCGCCTGATGCGGATCGCACGGCTCTTGGCGTGATCTTCGCGTTAAACGCAGCCACTGCTTCCATTGACTCATTCACTAAGAGTTTCATGGAGTCGATGCGCCTTGTATTTCGGAATAAAATAGCTAAGTACAGAGATCCCGAATGGCTGAAGTCTGTTGGGAAAGATGACTCCGCAGTAAGCCTGAACAAGAGAGAGCAATTGGCGAATGTTGCCAACGATGTACTAGTGATAGAAAACGAAATTCCAACACTCTTCACGGCGAAGGCTAGGTTCTGGAAAATAGTAATGGCGTGTTGCGCAGTAATTGCTCTGATTTGTATGGTTGTGCCGTACACGGGGCGGATACTTACCTTGTTGGCTCTTCCGTTGCCACTGTTCTACTGGCGATGCAAGTCAGAGAAGTCATCTTTTGAGGCAAAAACGAAAATGGCATGCGCTGAAATCGACAGAAACTACGATCGCATCAAAGGGGTTGGTAACGAGCCTGTCGCTGCGGAAAACGAAGACGTTCTTTCGCGGTTGGCGTCTATAGAAGATGCTTTGGAAAAGATCGGTGTTCAAACATCGGTAAAGGCAAGATCTGGGGCAAAAAGAAAAAGCTCTAAAAAGAGCGTTTCCTAATTTCCCCGTTACCAGGAAAGGAAGCTAGAATGGCGATACAGATTCATCCCACGGCACTTGTGGACAAAAACGCCCAGCTGGGCGAAGACGTTGAGATCGGACCCTACGCGAGCGTGGGACCGGACGTGAAGATCGGCGCGCGTACGGTGGTGCAGCAGGGCGCGATCCTTCACGGACACACGACGATCGGCGATGACTGCCAGATCTTCCCGTATGCCTGCATCGGCATGAAGACGCAGGACCTCAAGTACGTGGAGGGATCGGTGAGCTACGTAGAGATCGGCAACCGTACCGTGATCCGCGAATTCGCCACCGTGCATCTCGGCACGAAGGACGGCGAGAAGACGATCATTGGCGACGACTGCCTCTTCATGGCCTACTGCCACGCCGCACACGGCGTGATTCTAGGAAACCACGTGATCTGCTCCAACTCCGTGCAGCTCGCGGGCGACGTGCACATCCAGGACTGGGCGATCGTGGGCGGCTGCGCGGCGGCGCACCAGTTCTGCACTATCGGCAAGCATGCAATGATCGGCGGCATGTCGAAGATCCGCCAGGATGTGCCGCCGTACATGCTGAGCGACATGACGGACGGCGCAATGCGCGTAATCGGACCGAATGTGGTGGGACTCACCCGTCGCGGTTTCAAGAAGGAAGTGATTCAGGCCCTGAAGGAGGCGTTTCGTTTCATCTACCACAGCGGCCTCAATCGATCTCAGGCGCTAGAGCGCGTGGAGAACGACGTAGAGCCGCTCGACGAAATCAAGGAACTTGTCGCTTTCTACCGCAATTCCACGCGCGGCGTCTGCTGACGGCAAAAGGCAGACTGGATCATGGAAGGAACGGCGCTTGATGGCTGGACGGTCTACCACAAGGCCGTGACGGAGTCGACGAATCTCGACGCGCGCGCGGGCAAGCCCGGCGACGTGTTTACGGCGGACGAGCAGACGGCGGGACGCGGCCGCCTTGACCACACGTGGCTCTCGCAGCCCGGCAAGAACCTGATGATGTCCGTCGTGCTCGACGTAAGCGGCATCGCCGCACCTGAGGTGGCAACGCTTCCCTTGGTGGTGGGGCTTGCCGCCGCCACGGCCACGAGTCTGCTTCTCATGCGGCAGACGTGGATCAAGTGGCCGAACGACGTCCTGATCTATAACCGCAAGCTCGCCGGCATCCTCTGCGAGCGCCACGGCGACAACGTGATCGCCGGCGTCGGCATCAACGTGAACCAGAAGGTGTTCGCTCCAGAAATCGCATTGTGCGCCACAAGCCTCCTGCAGATCGACGATAAGGAACGTCCCATCGAGATGGTCCAGCGCGCGTTCCTAAAGACGCTCGCGCCATTTTACGAAAACTGGCGTCAGGAAGGTTTCGCATCCATCTATCCGCTCATCGCACCTTGCGACGCGCTCAAGGGCAAGCAGATCAGCGTCGCCCAGTCTGAATCCGACGCCACGCCCGTCACCGGCATCTGTGGCGGTATCCAGAACGACGGCACGTTGCTCGTAGGCGACACGCCAGTCTTTGCCGGCGAGGCGCATGTGTTGAATGTGTGAGTTGCATTTGCGAGTTTCTCATTCACTTGCATGGGGCAACACTATGTGGTATCATAAACCGCATCTGCTGACGGGGCAAGTGCCTTGTCGGACCACAAATCAAGGAGAACTGTAAAATGAAAGCGTTTCTGTTTGCCAATGTGCCGTTGAGCATGTTGCACTTCATCCTGTTCCTCAT